>NZ_JBVVQR010000032.1:0-68403 GCF_055811535.1 Mesorhizobium sp. WSM4816
CGATAGTAGGCGACCGCGCTCGTCATGGTGCTGTTTCCGGGGTGTTCAAACTGCAAACCACCGTTTGCAGTGTGCTCGCCGGCCCCATCAAGGCAAGTTCTTTCTGGTCTTAGCCGGCTAGGCTTTCTCGCCGCGCAACGTCTGGCTTTGCGACTGCGGCGGTGAAACTTCGCCGACCCCTCCAGCGTTACTGCGTCTCTGTTCAACACAAGGGGCATCATGATCAATCCGGGGACGAGCACGCTTCTTCTCATTCTGGCGGCTATCGTGCCGGTCGCGGCGGCGGCAATTGCCGGCAATCTCGCTACCATTCCCAATGTACCGACATGGTACGCCCACCTGACCAAACCCTCTTTCAACCCACCGAATTGGGTATTTGCCCCGGTTTGGACGACGCTGTACCTGATGATGGCCTATGCTTTCTATCGCGTGCTGAAAGCTAACGCCGACTGGATCAGCTTTGCGGTGGCGATCTTTCTAATTCAGATCACGCTCAACGCGGCCTGGTCGTGGGTGTTCTTTTCATTCCACAGCCCGCGAGGTGGCCTCGTGGTCATCACGCTTCTCTGGCTTGCGATCGTCCTGACCATCCTGGCGTTCTGGCAGATCGATCCGACGGCCTCGATGCTACTTGGGCCCTACCTGTTGTGGGTCAGCTTCGCGGCAGCATTGAACTGGGAAATCGATCGACTCAACTGACGCTAGTTTGGAATGTGCGACGACCACCTTGCACTGAGGGTTTGGGGGTCTTGAAGTTTAGGCTTAGTACCCGGTGATCTCGGAGCGCGACTGATGTGCCTCGAGCAAGGCATCCTGATCGTCTTCGTCGTGATCGGCATCGGGTGCCTAGTAGGCGGCGCACATCAGCAACTCATGCGTGGCCTACTGGGGAATAACCAGCGCTCCGTTCAGGCGCGCTGACGCGCGGTCTTGAGTGTGCTTAGCCGGCGTCCTATAGGCCACTCTGACTAATGGGGTTCAACATGCACGAAAAACTGACAGCGCTCTCAAAACGTCTCAAGGACGAGCAGCGCGATCTACTTCTCGCCGCCGCCGAGCAAAACACAATACCGAGCGCCAGCACGATTCAACGAGTGGCCATGCTTGAGCTCAATATCGCTGCCATTGAGAATACCCTCGCCGACGGAAAATGATCCGAGCTGGGAAATGAGCTGACCAGCCGTCCGACGAGTCGGGCGTGCCACCTACAGGAGCTTCATGTCTTCATAGGTGGTCACGAAGGTCACTGATGTGTCCAGTTTTCCCCTCCAGCTCATGGATGGAAGTCTCCTTCCAGCGGGCCCTGGTCTTCAGCCAGAAAATTGCTGCAGTGACGGCCTCCCGACCTTCACCGGTCGCCTTGCGGTAGAGGCTTTCGGCGACCCGTGCGTTGGCCTTGATCGCGCCGCTCTCGAGCTCATGAGCGTAGGTCGCCTTGAGGTCTTGCTCGTCTGTAGCGAGCACGCAGGCAATGTCGGCCGTGCTAAGCCCGAAGCCGGCCAGCGCCTCCACCCTGGAGCTCAGTGGCCGGTTTTCCAGAGGAGCTTCGATATAGGCGCTCATTTGGCTCGGTCCGCGTCCCAGAAGGTGACGGGAAGGTTTGCTGGTGGTGAGCCGGCAGGAGTCTTGCCTAGGCTTGCAAGATCCGGAGCGCGCAGGATGATGCGGCGAATCTCATGCACCTGCTCGATCGGCTTGCCGTCCAGGCCTGAGTGCTCGTTGACCGAGGTCTCCTTCCAGCGGCCGCCTGCCTTGGGCCAGAAGATGGCGGCGATGACCGATTCACGACCTTCGCCCGTTGCCTTGCGGAAGAGGTTCTCCGCCACCTTGGCATTGGCCTTGGTGTGGCCAAAGGCCAGTTCGTGTTTATAGTGCTTGCGCAGCGTCTTCGCATCCATACCGACCATGCCGGCAATGTCTGCCTCCGGAACACCATAGCCTGCCAGCGCCTCTACCTGACGGCGATGAAAAGCATCGGGCTGATGGCTGGGGCGGGCCATCAGCCTGCTTCGCCAGATGCCACACTCACCGCCTGGCCTGCCTTGGCCTCGCCTTCCCGGCAATCATGCTCCAGGAGGCCAATTCCCGACGAAGAGCGATTTTGGGCCACCGGAGTGCCGGTGGAGGGCCCTTGCTCAGGATTGACCTCCAGGAGGCACTTCCTGGTGTAGGGATGGCGGCCGGCTCTGAACGGCCAGAGGGGACAGGTAACCGCCTCGCAGAGCTTCACCTCAGCCATTTGCTGGCCTGAGCAGTCCAGGCACTTCCGTCGGATCGCCTCAACCGGGCTCATCGGCTTATGGCCGGCAAGGCCGGCAGCATCGCGAGTCGGCGGCCAAACCCGGGCAAGCTCCATCCTGGTCATGCCACTCCTCCGGCTCTTACCGCCGCGATTTCGGAGAATGTCCGTCTGTCGCCCTCCAGCACTGCTGCCTGGCCGGTGAAGTCCTGCCAACGCAGAACCGCGACATCGACATCGGCTGCGTTTAGTTCGATCGCGTGACAGCAGCCGCCGGTCATCTCGGCTACGATGATGGTGGTGCCAGAACCACAGAAGGGCTCGTACACAGCCTGGCCTGGCGAGGAATTGTTCTCGATCGGACGCCGCATGCATTCGACGGGCTTTTGCGTGCCGTGGCCCGTGTCGGACTTCCTATGAGGAATGGCCCAGACGGTGGTCTGCTTGCGATCACCCGCCCAGTGGCCCTTCCTGCCCTTCCTGACGGCATACCAGGTCGGCTCGTGCTGCCAGTGATAGTCGCCGTGGCCGATGACCAGCCGCGTCTTGTCCCAGATGATCTGGGCGCGGACGGCAAAGCCGCTGGCCTCAAGGCTTGAAGCGACCGTGGCGGCATGAAGGGCTCCATGCCAGACATACATCACATCTCCCGGAAACAGCGCCCATGCTTCCCGCCAGTCGGCGCGGTCGTCATTGAGCACCTTGCCTCTGGCGAGACCTTCTTCATCGCCGAACCGCTCTCGCCATGAGGGATCGTAGCTGACGCCATATGGAGGGTCGCAAACGCACAGGTGCGGCTTGACGCCGGCAAGCACCCGCTCGACATCCTCAGCATTGGTGCTGTCGCCGCAGATCAGCCGGTGCCTGCCGAGGATCCAGACTTCGCCGGCAATGCTCACCGGCTGCTCCGGGACCTCGGGGATGTCATCGGGGTCCGTCAGGCCGGGAGTGCCCAGGCTGATAAGGGAGGCGATCTCCAGTTCGTCGAAGCCGGTCAGCGACAGGTTGAAGCCAAGCTCACCCAGATCGGCGAGTTCCAGCCCCAGCAACTCGTTGTCCCAGCCGGCGTTCAGCGCCAGCTTGTTGTCGGCGATGATCAGCGCTCGTTTCTGCGCCTCGCTTACCGGAATCCGTCGCTGAGCGGCCCGCTCGCCTTGAACGGCTACTTTTCATCCTTCAGAATCAAGAGCGGACTGCCCGTTCCCCCCTTCCAAACATTTGAAGTTCGGCACCGGAGCCCTGCTCCTAGGCCGAAGCGGCTGATTAATTCGTCACCGGTAGGTTTGCTTTCTGTGTTCTCCGCATAGCGGCTCGTTGCACCAAACGACCCCCAGCTTCCAGCCGGAAAACCCTGTGATTTCAATGGAGGAAAGCTATGGAGTAACAAGGCGCGCTCCCCAGCTTTGGAGAATAGGGGCTGACAGAGAGCAAAAAAGGCACCTTCACTACCAGCAACAGTCCCCAGCCTTCGGCCGAAAGCCAGCAGTTCTGTGGGGTTTCTGAGCCGCCAAGTCTACGCAGAGAACGTTCCGGGAGAATTGAGTGGTAGCGGGAGAGGGACTTGAACCCCCGACCCCAGGATTATGATTCCCGTGCTCTAACCAACTGAGCTACCCCGCCAGGGCGGCGAAAGGCCCGAAATCCGCCTCAAATCAGAGGGCATGTCGAAGCGTTCGCCAAGGTCGGGCGGATATAAGGTTGGGACGCCAAGCCTGTCAAGCATCGATGCAGCCGGTGTCGATGCACACACTCTATCGCATCCTGTCGCGTCGCCAAGCTTCACGGTCTTGAGACGCACTTTGTGTGTTCAGGCGGACGCACCTCGCTCTGATGGCCGAAAAGCTTGGCCGGGCAGATAATCGGGCACAGAAATGCCGGGTTGAGTTCGGCGGGGCGCGCCGCTATGTCTCGGCCACGAAATTCTAGAGTTGGAATGATGAAACCGCGCATTGCAGTCCTCGGTTGCGGATACTGGGGCAGCAACCACATCCGCACCCTCAAGGCGCTCGGCGCGCTGCACGCGGTCTCGGACGTCAACCCTGCCCGCGCCGAAGGTTTCGCCAGTGAGCAGGATTGCCTGGCGATCGAGCCGGAGGCGCTGTTTGTGCGCAGCGACATCGACGCCATCGTGATGGCGCTGCCGCCGCAGTTCCACGCCGATATGGCGGTGCGCGCCGTCCAGGGCGGCAAGGACGTGCTGGTGGAGAAGCCGATCGCACTGACGGTGGCCGATGCCGAGCGTTCGGTGAAGGCGGCGGTCGACAATGGCCGCGTCTTCATGGTCGGTCATGTGCTGCGCTTTCATCCCGCCTTCGAGACGTTGAAGGCGCTGATCGACAATGGCGAGCTCGGCGAGGTCCGCTATATCCATTCGCACCGGCTCGGGCTCGGCAAATTCCACACCGAGAACGATGCGCTGTGGGACCTGGCGCCGCACGATCTGTCGATGATCCTGGCCATCACCGGCACGGAACCGATCGAGGTGCGTGGAGAAGGGGCAGCGCTCCTCGACAATCTCAGCGATTTCGCGCATCTGCACATGCGCTTTCCCAACGGTCTGCGCAGCCACCTATTCGCGTCGCGGCTCAATCCCTACCGCGAACGGCGGCTGACCGTGGTCGGCACCAAGGCGATGGCGGTGTTCGACGATGTCGAGCCGTGGGAGCGCAAGCTCGCCGTCTACCGCCACGCGGTCTGGCAAGACAGCGGCCAATGGGCCTTCACCACCAACGAGCCGTCCTATGTTGCAGTGGGCGAGGGCATGCCGCTGACGCGAGAGCTCGAGCATTTCATCCAGTGCATCGAGACGCGGGCAGAACCGCGTACCAGCGGCGAGGAAGCCATCAGGGTGCTGCGTATCCTGACCGCTGGCACGGTTGCCCACACCGGATCGTCTTCCTGAGAGAAAGTGCGGCTGTATCAGAGCCTGATCGATCCCGACAGATCGGGATTATCGTCTATTCGGCGGGAATCTGCGCCGGCCGGGCCGCCAGCCGCGTCAGCATCGCCTCGGCCTCGGCGCCGCGTTCGGAACGCTCGATGAAGCCGCCGCCGAACACGCGGGCCTCGTTGCCGTCGTCGGAATAGAGCACGCAGGCCTGGCCGGGCGCGATACCGGACTCGCCGTCGACCAGTTCCACCGAAGTGATCCCGGCGTTGTGACGCAGCACGGCCGGGCGTGGCGGGCGTGTCGAGCGGACCTTGGCGAAAAGCTCCAGTCCGGCGGCCGGGATATCTGACAGCGCAGCGTCGCCCAGCCAGTTCATGTCGCGCAAATAGATCTTGTGCGTTTCCAGCGCCTCGCGCGGGCCAACGACGACGCGGGCCCGGTCGGCGTCGAGATGGACGACGTAGAGCGGCTCGCCCGAGGCAATGCCGATGCCGCGGCGCTGACCGATCGTGTAGCGCAAAATGCCTTCATGGCGGCCGAGCACGCGGCCGTCGATATGGACGATGTCGCCCGGATTGGCAGCAGTCGGCTTCAGCTTGGCGATGATATCGGAGTACTTGCCCTGCGGCACGAAGCAGATGTCCTGGCTGTCCTGCTTGGCAGCGACCGTCAGCCCCATTTCCTCGGCGATGGCCCGAACCTGCGGCTTCGACAGACCGCCGAGCGGAAACCGCAGGTAGTCGATCTGCGCCTGTGTGGTGGCGAACAGGAAATAGCTCTGGTCGCGATCTGCGTCGACCGGCCGGTACAGCGCGCGATGGGCGCCGTTGGCGCCGGAGCGGATGTAATGGCCGGTGGCCAGCGCCTCGGCGCCGAGTTCCTTGGCGGTCGCCAGGAGGTCGGCGAATTTCACCGTCTGGTTGCAGGAAACGCAAGGGATCGGCGTTTCGCCGGCCACATAGCTCTCGGCGAAGGGGTCGATCACCGCCTTGCGGAAACGCTCCTCGTAATTGAGCACATAATGCGGAATGCCGAGCGTCTCGGAGACGCGGCGGGCATCGTCGATGTCCTGGCCGGCGCAGCACGAGCCGGCCCGGTGCGTTGCCGCGCCATGGTCGTAGAGCTGCAGCGTGACGCCGACGACATCATAGCCTTCATGCTTCAAAAGGCCGGCAACAACCGACGAATCGACGCCGCCCGACATGGCGACAACGATGCGGGTATCTTCGGGGCGTCCGGGAAGGTCGAGGCTGTTCATGGTTCTTTCATTCTGCACGGCGCCTGGATGACGGCGCCTGAATGCCAATGGCCGGAATATAGGTCAAGCTTTCCGGGTGCGCCAGCTTCGCGAACCGGCCGATTTTTTTGAACGGATTCGGGCGCTTGCTGGGCAGATGCCTCAAATGCCGACGAAAAGACTAACGCGGCGTTCATGATCCTTACCTAGCTATTAGGGATCGCTTAGGCAAATTTTAAAGCTGTGGCGGTAATGTGGTGGGGATTGGGTCTTTGAGTTTTTAGTAGAGAGTACGATGACCGATCTTGTTAGACCGCGCGTCAAATATGTTATCGGGCCTGACGGCAGCCCCCTTACGATTGCCGATCTGCCGCCGACGAACACACGTCGCTGGGTTATCCGGCGCAAGGCGGAAGTGGTGGCGGCTGTACGGGGCGGGCTGCTGAGTCTCGAAGAGGCATGCCAGCGCTACAAGCTGACCACCGAGGAATTCTTGTCCTGGCAGGCGTCGATCGATGAATATGGCCTTGCCGGCCTGCGCACGACGCGCATCCAGCAATATCGGCATTAGGGCTGGTTCAAGGATGTCAAAAGGCGCGGCAATCCGCGCCCTTTTTGCTTTGCCGACAGGGTTTTCTCTGCTTCAGACGGTCAGCACCACCTGCCGATCGGGCTGACAAAAGGCATGAGCAGCGCCTGCTTCTTGGAGCAAGCATTTTCGCGTCGACCTTGCCGCGTTCCACAAGCCTGCGCGGTCGGCCCCGAGCCGAACTCGGCCGGAACCTGGTGGGTTGCTCAATCAGATAAGGTCCTGGCCGGAATCGCCTGCGCCCGACATCAGGATGCCCAGGTGCTGGCGGTCGCGGAGCATCAAGGGGATTTGGCAGCGTAGGCCTGAAACTGGCAGTTGCTCGACCTATGAGCGGCGACATTCCAGATGGGCAACGACCTGATCGCTGGGTGCTGACCGGCCTTAAAGCCTTGTTTTCAGCCGATCATGGCGCTGCGGCCGCCGGTCTCGGCGTCTCGGATCTTGGTGTCGCGTGATTCGAGCATTTCCGCTTTGGAAAGCTCCGCTTCGGCTTCGCCGAGCAGTGAGTCGGCAACGCTACGCTGCTGGGCGAGGTCGCTTTGCGAATTTCTGAGATTGTCGCGGCGCAAGCGTGCTGCCTTGGCGAAGGTCGGATAGGCAAAATGGTTGATGTCAGTGATGCCGGCTTTCTTTTCTTCGGCAGTGATCTGGAGTTCCAGTTCGACAGCCATGCGCTCGAATTCGGCGATCATCATGTCGAGTTGCAGCAACTGCCGCCGCTTCTCGTTCACCTGAAACTGCTTCAGCCGAACGAGGTTTTCACGTGACTTCATGATTCGGTACTCCTGGAAACGCACACCTGCACATATCGTCTAATCCGCCTGGCAAACTCAGGCTTCGACCCGCTTCCACCGACTTTACCAGAACTATGGGAAACAAATTCCTAAAGTTTTTTGCCGGCGGTAACCATTCGTTTACGGGCATTGTTAATCATACGGCTCAGGACTTAAGGCCGGGTAAAAATTCCGGCCCCGATGCGGAAGCACGGCTAGCGAGTCCCTGGAGTCACTTAGTCTGGCTTATTAATGTTTTGCATTAGCGGTTTTGTTCTTAGATTCGCTATTAGATTCAACAAGGTGTAGAAAAGGGTTAAAAAATCTGGTACCGTCAACGGCACGGAATTAGGTTTTGTTAACCATTCGATGGCAGCCTCTGCTCAGGCAATCACTGCTCCGGTCCTGGACGGGTCGTGAAATGGTCCGGCAGCAGAAAAGGGGAATGAAATGCGTGTTCTGCTGATAGAAGATGACAGTGCGACCGCACAGAGCATCGAGCTGATGCTGAAATCGGAAAGTTTCAATGTCTATACAACCGATCTTGGCGAAGAAGGGGTCGATCTAGGTAAGCTCTACGACTACGACATCATCCTTCTCGACCTTAATCTCCCCGACATGTCGGGATACGAGGTGTTGAGAACACTTCGCCTTTCCAAAGTGAAGACGCCGATCCTTATCCTCTCCGGCATGGCCGGCATCGAGGACAAGGTACGTGGCCTCGGCTTCGGCGCAGACGATTATATGACCAAGCCGTTCCACAAGGACGAACTGGTCGCCCGCATCCACGCCATCGTGCGGCGTTCCAAGGGCCATGCCCAGTCGGTCATCACCACCGGCGACCTGGTGGTCAACCTTGATGCCAAGACCGTCGAGGTCGGTGGCCAGCGCGTGCATCTGACCGGCAAGGAATACCAGATGCTGGAGCTGCTCTCGCTGCGCAAGGGCACCACGCTCACGAAGGAAATGTTCCTCAACCACCTTTACGGCGGCATGGACGAACCGGAACTGAAGATCATCGACGTCTTTATCTGCAAGCTGCGCAAGAAGCTCGACGCTGCTTCCGGCGGCCAGAACTACATCGAGACGGTTTGGGGTCGCGGCTACGTGCTGCGCGAGCCGGAAGACATCCGCGTCAGCGCCTGAGCTAGACGCCGATCCGATCGATTTTTCCGACAAAAATCCGGCTTCGGCCGGATTTTGCGTTTTTATGTCGCAGATATTGGAGCGCCGATTTCCGCGGCCATGCGCCAGCGGCGGTGAATCAGGCGGCAAATCTCAAGCTGCGGAAGCGCTCGAGAAGTTGCGGCCGAGTGAACGGCTTCAGCAGATAGCCTTGGGCGCCGGCGCGCTTTGCCCGCATGATCGACGCGACGTCGACCTCAACCAGCAAAATCAGGATCTGGGGTTGTATCGGACTTTCCATGGCGCGTACGCGGCGAATGACGTCCTCGGCCTGCATGTCCGGCAAGGCGCCGTCGACAATGATGATATCCGGCATGTCGGCAGTGCACATCTCAACCGCATCAAGCCCGCTGGCAGCTTCGATGACCAGCATGTCGGAACCACCCAGGATGCGCTTTGCAACCCTCCTGATGACGCTCGAATCGTCGATGAACATGCAGCGTTTCATTTTCCGGGCCCTCTTTGCCATGCGGCAATCCGGCAGCGTCGCGGTACTGAAAGGCACCGTAGGATCAATCCGGTAAAGAAGCTGAAAAGCCGATAGGTAAAATTTTTGCAAGAACAGCTTTTGCGGAAACTTCTTGACCGATGCTTCGGCCGAACTAGCCTGGATGGCTCATTTCATTCCACCGTGATGGCGTAGTAAATATTGTTTAAAAACTCTTATCTGTTCTTTTCAATCATTTCTTAGTAACTTCAAGCAGCCGAGAGAACGATTTCTTCTGCGGTCGCGTGGATCGATATTGTCATGTTCGCCTCGCGCGCCAAAAGCAGTGTGTAGTAGGGCTGCACCGAATGCGCGTCGATCGGTTCTTCAGGCTTGTTGCCGGAATGGAGCTCCAGGAATTTGGGCGGCACGCGCAGCATCGGACCGCTCGCGGCGAGCGCAAAGCGTGGTTCCGTGTCAAGGTTTTCAAGCGTGACCGTAAGCTTGCCGCCACGCGGAATGGCAGCGTTGGCGACGAGAATGAGGTTGAGCAGCAGCTTTACCTTGTTCTTGGGCAGCAGCGCACGGGTTCCATTCCAGATCAGTTCCGGCTTCTCGTTCTTCAAGAAGGCGATCGCAACGGCCTCGGCATCGCCGGTGTCGATCATCATGCCGGCAGAACCGGCTGCGCCGAAGGCGATGCGGGCGAATTGCAGGCGGGCCGAAGCGTTTCTGGCGCTCTGGCGAATCAATTTCATGGCGTCTTCGTCGGCGCCGCCTTCGTCGAGCAGTTCAAGCCCGTTGTTTATGGCGCCGACCGGCGAAATGATGTCGTGGCAGACCCGGCTGCACAAAAGCGCGGCGAGATCGGGTGCGGAAAGGGTGAAAAGCTCGGCCATCGGCGAAAGTCCCTGCAAAATTTCACTGGAAATGGCCGGGCGATCAACGATCACGCCTGTCCACACGAATCACGCTCGCTCTCCCAAGGCCTACTGAATACACAGCGCCTGAGCGTGCAGCAACAAATCCGGAATTGTCGCTATCGAAAATGGTGTGTTCACGCAGGGTGCGGATACTGCGGGTCGACGCGAAATCAGCGCGAAACCAGCCTACGAACCGCCATCTTCATGTGAAAGCTTAATGGTTGAAAAAGGATTACGGCATAGTTTGTCCTTAACAGTCATCCTTAACGGCCACCAAAGAGCCGCACGGATGCGAGGCGTCGGCGAAAGTGCTCCCTGACGGAGATTGGAAGCATGTTTTCCCGATACTACGACCGGAGTTTTCTCCGTGTCTTCACAGACCGGAGTTTTCTCCGTGTCTTCTCAATGGCGATCGCTCTCATGGGCCTTGTCGTTTTTTCAACCTCGCCTTCGCGGGCCCAGGAATACACCGCTCAGGAGATCGTCGATTCCGGTCATAAATTCTTCGGTGCGACGTCGGGCGGGCTCGCCACCGTCGTGGAGAAGATTTTCTCCTCCTATGGCCTGCCCAATGGCTATTTGCTTGGCGAGGAGGGCTCGGGCGCCCTGATCGGTGGCCTGACCTATGGTGAAGGCACACTCTACACCAAGAATGCCGGCGATCACAAAGTGTTCTGGCAGGGCCCGTCGCTCGGCTGGGATTTTGGCGGCGAGGGCTCGCGGGTGATGATGCTGGTATATAATCTCGACGATGTGAACAGCCTCTACAATCGTTTCGGCGGCCTTGCCGGCTCCGCCTACCTCGTGGCTGGCGTCGGCTTCAACGTGATGAAGAACAACAATGTGCTGCTGGTGCCGATCCGTACCGGCGTCGGCGCCCGGCTTGGCGTCAATCTCGGCTACCTCAAGCTTACCCAGCGCGCCACCTGGAATCCATTCTGAGCAAGCGGTTGCCTCGTCACCGCGATTGTTTCCAGGATCGACGGTCTGAACAATGCTGCGGCAGACCCTTGCCGCGGCACTGGAATTCCGTCATGCGAACGTGGCACAGTCCCTTACGGTTGTTTGCCGTTCATAACGGATAGTCACCTTGGTTCAGTCGGTCCTGTTCTTTGTCCTCGGCTTTCTCTGCGCCGGCTTTCTGGCGCTGATGATCGCCCCGGCCATCTGGCGGCGGGCCGTGATGCTGACGCGTAAACGCATCGAGGGCTCGATGCCGCTGACGCTGGCCGAGATCCAGGCGGAGAAGGATCGCATCCGCGCCGAGTTCGCCATGGCGACACGTCGGCTTGAGATGAGCGTCAAGGCGTTGCGCGAGAAATCGGCCGAACAGCTTGTCGAGATCGGCCGCGGCCGCGAAGCACTGAAGGAGCTGGCGCTCGAGCGGAAGGACAAGGAACAGGCCCTTTCCGCGCTCGAGGCCAAGGGCGAAGACCTTCGGCAGCGCAAAGACCAGTTGCAGCTTTTGTCGGATCGGCTTGCTCAAACCGAGCATGCCCTGGAAAAGCGTGTGCTCGAGCTGAAAAAACTGGAGCACATGTATGACGACGCCAGCTTTTCTTCCAGCAGCCGTCAGATCGAACTTGTGGCGCGCGAATCCGAATTGCAGAAGCTGGCCGATGATATTTCAGTGCTGCGCGGCCAGCGCAAGGAGGCGGACAGGCGCCAACAGGAGATCGCGGCCGAGAGCAAGGCGGCGCGAGACGCGTTGAAAGCCGAGAAGAAAAGGACCGGCGAACTGGACAAGAAGATCGAGCGCCTGCTCGCCACGCTTGCCGATCGCGAGGACAAGCTTGAACGCCGCGAAAAGGAAATCGCGCGGCTTCGCGAAAAGCTGAAAAGCGAAAGCGTGGAAAATGCGTCGGCAGCGGTGCGTCTCGTCGGACCGCAAGTCGGTCAGGCCGATGTGGCCGTCAAGGGCGATATGGAAAAAGCTATCGCCAAGCTCGACAGCGACCGGGAGCAGTTGGAGGCGAGATTGACGGCACTGGCCAGCGAGAACAAGAGGCTGAAAACGGATCTTGCCGCCGACGCGGCATCCAGATCCGAGGGCGCCAGCGCTGCGTTGCGCGAGCAGATGAGCGACCTGGCGGCGCAGGTCGTAACCCTGACGGCGAAGCTCGACGGGCCGGAATCGCCGATCGCAAAGGTTCTTGCGGCACCCAACCCACCGGGAAGCGGTGAACGCAGCCTTGCCGATCGCGTGCGGGCGCTGCAGCAGGCCGAATCGGCGCATTGAGCCCAGGCAGTGATGCTGACTTCTGCGGCTCAGGTCCTGCTTGCCGAGAAATGATGCAAGGCGATGGCTGACGCGGCGGCGACATTCAGGCTGTCGAAGCCTTCTGTCATATCGATCCGCACCGTCCGCAGGCGGGCGAGCAGCATCTCGGGCAGGCCTTCGCCTTCAGTGCCGAGATGGAGTGCCAGCCGTTCGGTCCTTTTCGCATCGCGGATGTCGGTTTGTCCGCGCGGCGACAATGCGAATTGGCCGAAGCCCAGCCGTTCGAGCGCCGCGGTAAAGCCGACGGTCTCAGCGAAGGAGGCAAAAGGAATTTTCAGCGCGGCGCCGACCGAAACGCGGATCGCCTTGCGGTACAGGGGATCGCAGCAGGTCGCGTCCAGAAACACGGCATCGGCGCCGAAGGCGGCGGCGTTGCGAAAGATCGAGCCCATATTGTCATGGTTGGCGATGCCGACCAGCACGACGATCAACGCGCGGGCGGGCAGCGCATCCAGCAAGGCCTCTGCAGGCTGCGCCTCGCCCTTGCGGCCGATCGCCAATATGCCGCGATGCATGTGAAAGCCGGCAATCCTGTCCATGACCTCGCTAGCCGCCGCGTAGACCGGAAGGTCCGCGGGCGCCTTGCGCAGGGTTGCGTCGAGGCCTGCCAGCCGGTTTTCGAGCACCAGCACCGATTCGGCGGTAAAGCGTTTGGCTGCGAGCAGCATTTCGAGCACCACCTTGCCTTCGGCAACGAAACGACCCTGCCGGCCGGCAAGATCGCGCTCGCGAATGTCGAGATAGGCGGCGACGCGCGGGTCTTGCGGGTCGTCGATACGAATGCTGCGCATGCTTGCCTCAACTGACCCGCATCGGCCCGATCGTGGTGGGTTTTGCGACAGCACGACGCGTGGATCCAAAGTGTCAGAACGTACCTTCTGCGTCCAAGTGGACGCAAGTCGCTCAAAAGCGCGTCGCGTTCGACCGACCTCAACCGACCTCGCGACGCGCTTTAGGTTGTTGTTTTATGCATGTCGTTACCGCAAAACCGCTGCACGGGCATGCTTTTGCGCGACATGCATCAGGAGTCGTCAGCCAGGCAAGGGGCGCTCGGACCAGTTATGCATGTTGCCGGCTTTGGGCGACATGCATTGGCCGGTCAAGTCCCCGAGCGACGCGGGCGGTATGCCATCTGCGATAGCTCACCCTCGCCGAAAATCCCGTCCAGCGTGTTGAGAAGTTCGCGCACGGCATCGGATTTGCAGGAATAGTAGATCATCTGCCGGTCGCGCCGGGTCTCGACGAGATCGAGCGCCCGCAGTTTGGCCAGATGCTGTGACAGGGCGGATTGGCTGAGCAGAACCTTTTCGGCGATAGCGCCGACCGACATTTCACCGTCGGCCAGGTAGATCATGATCAACAGTCGTTTCTCGTTGCCCATCAGCGTCAGAAACGAAGCCGCTGATTCGGCATTGGCGATTAGCTTTTTCGAGACCATCGATCCCCCATACCTTCCTGCTCGTCCGGCGCTATGGGGGCAATAGCGTCTGATTCCATAGGCTCACTTGCGAATGTGCGCTGGCGATTCAACGCTGCCGGGAAAGCGTAGAACATCTCGCACAAACCTCAAGACTTGCTTTCGACCCGACGCGATTAACAGTCGGACTGTGTTTAATCCGCCACTCGGCCAATTTTTGCCATGTCGACCAGAACATGCCTGAGCTCGCGCGCCGTCCTCAATGGCTCGGGAAAGAACACCCGGCAGATATCGTCGCCCAATGCCAGGTCCATGCCGTCGGCGTCAAAGCCGGTGACGACCCAGCCGTCGCCCGCCGCCTTGGCGAAGTGGCGCGCGTAGACGACAATTGCGTCGCTATGGTCGGCATTCATATGGTCGAGGGCGGATTGTTCGCCAGCGGCAAGCTCTTCGACGATCGGCGCGGTCGTGACCAGATCGGCGCGTTCGAGCAGGTAGGCCTTGCCAAAGCCGCCGTTGAGACTGGCGCGCTCCAGCTCAAGGCGAAAGATCGAGAAGTCGCCAAGACCGGCATAGAGCTTCGCCTTGGGGTTGCGGTTGAGATAGCGCCGTTCGGCGCGGGCGTGCTCGTCGGATCCAGGCTCAAGCCGTGCCGCCCGACTGACGAGCGTCAACCGTGGGTGCGCCAGCGGGTCGCCCTTGCCGGGCTCGCCGACAAGCAGCGAACAGCGCGGGTCGGAAAGGATCGCGCCGGTATGGGCGGACAGCATCGATACAAGGATCAGCGGCGTGCCGTCGATATCGGTGGCGACACCAACCCTGCTGGCCAGCGGCGAACCGGTCCCGGGCTCTATCACCGCCAGCGCGCCGAAACGGGCACTGCGGATCAGCGTCTTCGCCAGCCTGATCGCTTCGGCGTCGGTCTCGCGGATCACGTCCTTCTTTCGATCGTTCAAATCCACACCGTCTTAAGCTGATCTTTGCTCTCCAGTTATCAACCTATCACACCGGATTTGACAAGGGCCCCAGATTTGAAAAGGGCCCCAGATTTGAAAAGGGCCTCAGTCTCGCTTTCCGAAAGGCCGAAGCGTGCCAGCACCGTCGCCGCCTGACAATCGTGATCGGCCGGCATGGCGGCAAGCGTCGGCCGGGAGCGCGAAAAGCGCGGCGCCGGGGCGGGGCGCTCAAGCGCACCCGACTTCAAGAAGGCGTTGCGAGCGCGATTGTGCGGATGATCCCTGGCTTCCCGCAGCGACAAGACCGGTGCGACGCAAGCATCGGTTGCAGCGAAGAGACGGTCCCAGTCGTCCCGTGATTTCTGCCCGACCCGATCGACAATGGCGGCCCGCATCTGCGGCCACAAATTCCTGTCGTATTGGCCGCGTACAAAAATCTGGTCGAGCGGCAGCAGTCTTGCGAATTCGGCGAAGAACCGGGGCTCAAGGCAGCCGACGGCGAGGTGCCGTGCGTCTGCGGTCTCATAGGTGTCGTAAAAGGGCGCGCCGGAATCGAGCAGGTTCGCGCCACGCGTGCCACTCCACAGGCCCGCCGCCATAAGGGCGTGCACAGGTGTCGCCAGCATTGAAGCGCCCTCGGTCATCGCGGCGTCGATCACCTGACCCTTGCCGGAGCGCGAGCGCTCAAACAGGGCGGCCAGTACGCCGGCGACCAGCATCATGGCGCCGCCGCCGTAGTCGGCAACAAGGTTGAGCGGTGGGACCGGCCGGCCGCCTTGCTGGCCGATGGCATGTAGCACACCCGAATAGGCGAGGTAGGTGATGTCGTGGCCGGCACGTCCCGATAGCGGACCGTCCTGGCCGAACCCCGTCATGCGGCCGTAGATCAGGGCCGGATTGCGCGCCAGTACCGCATCCGGCCCGAGACCAAGCCGCTCCATGACATCGGGACGAAACCCTTCGACCAGCATGTCGGCCTTTTCGGCAAGGCGCAGCACCAGTTCGGCGCCTTCCCAGCGCTTCAGGTCAATCCGCAGGATGGAGCGGCCGTGACAGTCGATGTCGTATTCGTCCGGCAGCGCCAGAAACGGCTGGCTCGACCCAGCCCGCTCGATGCGCAGCACCTCGGCGCCCATCTCCGACAGCATCAGCCCGGCCAGCGGCACCGGTCCAAGCCCGGCCATCTCGATCACCGTCAGGCCGGCGAGCGGGCCGGTCTTCGCCTGAAGGGCGACTTCGGCACTCATGGTCGGCTACTTCGGCGCCATGCGGATGGCGCCATCGAGGCGGATGGTCTCGCCGTTGAGCATCTGATTTTCGATGATATGCAGCACAAGGGCTGCATATTCGGAAGGCTCGCCGAGACGGGACGGGAAGGGCACCGCGGCGCCGAGCGTATCCTGCACCTCTTGCGGCATGCCGGCCATCATCGGCGTCTTGAAGATGCCGGGCGCGATGGTGCAGACGCGAATGCCCGATCGGGCAAGGTCGCGCGCCACCGGCAGCGTCATGCCGACGACACCGCCCTTGGAGGCTGAATAGGCCGCCTGGCCGATTTGACCGTCATAGGCGGCGACCGATGCCGTGTTGACGATGACGCCGCGCTCGCCGCCGTCCAGCGGCTCAAGCTTCGCGGCCTGGTCGGCGACGAGGCGGATCATGTTGAAGGTGCCGATCAAATTGACCTCGATCACCTTGCGGTACTGGTCGAGCGGGTGCGGACCGTCCTTGCCGATCGTCTTCATGCCGATGGCGATGCCGGCGCAATTGACCAGGATACGGGGTTCGCCGAATTTTTTTACCACTTCTGCCACTGAAGCAGCACCGCCGTCGGCGCTGCTTACGTCGCATTGGATGGCGATGCCGCCGATATCGGCCGCAATCTTCGCCGCACGCTCGATGCCGAGGTCGAGGATAGCAACGCCGGCGCCCTTCGCGGCCAGTGCACGTGCCGTCGCCTCGCCGAGGCCGGAGCCGCCGCCGGTGACGATCGCAATCTGGCCGTTGGGGTTCATGTCGGCGTCCTCCATCCAAGCTGTGTTGATATTCAGGTGAGGCCGGCCCACAAACAGTGGTCTCCTGCGCTTCCGGTGCTCACGTACCCAAAAGTACGCTCCGCTCCGGTTCTCGAATACCACCGTTTTCGGCTCGGCCTGACCTGAATCTCAACACACCTTAGTCGGGCACATGCTACGAAGCCTGACAGGACGGCGCAACAGCATCCGGATGGTCACGCCATCGCGGCGATTTGCGCGGCAATCCTTGCCTGATCGGCGTGGCAAACCTCCCCCACCAGCCGTGCCATCGCGCCCGGCACGATCTCATGCGACAACAGCCGGTCAGGATCGACCGGGCGCGGCATGGAGATTTGCCCACGCGGGATTCTTTTGAAGCCGAGCGGGCCGTAATAGGGCTCGTCGCCGACAAGCACCACCGCCGGCATGCCGGCCTTGGCGGTGGCCTCCAGCGCGATCGCCACCAGCCGGCGGCCAATGCCGAGATTCTTGTACGCCGGCCGCACGGCAAGCGGTCCGAGCATCAGCGCGCGGCCGGCGCCGGCCGCGATGCGCGTCATGCGCACAGAGGCGACAACGATATCGCCATCGACGGCCACGAAGGACAGAGCGCGTTCATGCGGGCCGCCCTCACGGATCTTGTAGGCGCCCAGCACGAAACGGCCCGGCCCGAAGGCTTCGTCGTTGATGGCTTCGATTTCGGGGTCATGCGCCGGAGTTTCCGGCAGGTATTTCACGTCGGCAAGGCTCATGGTCTTTGCGTTCCGGTAGACGGAGAAAGGTTTGCTGCAAACGGCAGCGTTCGCCAGTCAGCGCTTCATCAAGCGCGGGCGCCCTTTCGTCGTCGGTCGAACCGGATCAAAGCAAAGTCAAACATGCGGATTTTCCGCTAGCATCAATCTTCAGCCACCGCAATCGGCCGTTTGCTGCCGCCATTCGTTTGCCGCCTTCGTTTGCCGCCATTCGTCTGCCGCACCGGGCGATTGACGAACTGTTCAACGCCTGGCGATTTCCGCATCGTCGGTTTGTGCCTACATCCCTACGGAGACGAAAGGACATCACATGGGATTGCTGGTCGACGGCAAATGGCAGGACAGCGGGTACGACACCAGGGCGAGCGATGGCGAATTCGTGCGGGCGCAGTCGCAATGGCGCGACTGGGTCACGGTTGACGGCAGGCCGGCCGAAGGCCGCACGCGCGGCTTCAAGGCCGAGCCGGGGCGCTACCATCTCTATGTCTCGCTTGCCTGTCCCTGGGCACACCGGACGCTGATCTTTCGGGCACTGAAAAAGTTCGAGGGCGTGATTTCCGTCTCGGTCGTCCATCATTTCATGGGCGCCAACGGCTGGACCTTCCTGGCCGAGGACGGCGCCACCGGCGATACGCTCTACGGCCTCGACTTCCTGCATCAAGTCTACACCAAGGCCGATCCCGCCTATTCCGGCCGCGTGACGGTGCCGGTTCTGTGGGACAGGCGAGAACAGACGATCGTTTCAAATGAGTCCTCCGAGATCATTCGGATGCTCAATTCAGCCTTCGACGAATGGGGCGATGCCGGCCTCGATTTCTATCCGAAAGCGCTGCGCGGCGAAATCGACGCGGTCAACGCTCTGGTCTATCCCTCGGTCAACAACGGCGTCTATCGCGCCGGCTTCGCCACCACGCAAGCGGCCTATGAGAAAGCGTTTGGCGAACTGTTCGCGGCGCTCGACAAGCTCGAGGATCGCCTATCTCGCCAGCGTTATCTGGTCGGTGACCGCATCACCGAGGCCGATTGGCGGCTGTTCACCACGCTGGTCCGCTTCGACCCGGTCTATGTCGGCCATTTCAAGTGCAACCTGCGCCGCATCGCCGACTATCCGAACCTGTCGAACTATCTGCGCGACCTCTATCAGGTCCCGGGCGTCGCCGGCACGGTGAGCCTGCACCACATCAAGGCGCACTATTACGGCAGCCACGAAACGATCAACCCGACGCACATCGTGCCGGTCGGGCCGGAACTGGACTACGCGGCGCCGCATGATCGGGCGCGGTTCAGGAAGGCAGCGTGATCTACCAGTAGGGCGATGCCGCGGCGCCGCTGAAATTCTCGGCAACCCGCCGCAACGTGGCCGGCGTCGTTGCTTCCGGCAGGCGGTCGAGCGGAAAGAAGCCGGCTGCGGCGATCTCGCGGTCCGGCAGCTTCGGCGTCGTCTGGTTGAACTGCTCGACCAAATAGAGGCCGACATGGTCGCGGCGGCTGGCCCGACGGTTGAAATGCATCGATTTCAGCACCGGCGGCGCGGTCAATGCAATATTGCCCTCCTCGGAGAGCTCGCGCGCCAACGCCTCGATCATCGTCTCGCCCAGCTCGACGCCGCCGCCGGGAAGCTGCCAGCCCGGTACATAGGTATGGCGAATGAGGAAGACGGAATTGGACCTGCGATCGTGGATCAAACCACGCACCCCAAGCGTCATCGGCCGCCGCAGCACGAAGTACAGATGAAACAGCCTTGCCCTGAGACCCGGCCAGCCGGTCTGGCGGAAAGCTTGCTCCGGATCGGGCCGCATCATCACCCACGAAACCGTGGGTGGAAAGCAGCGCGCGCGTCGCTTATGAAGGAGGGATGTTCAGGCTCGCGCATATTTCCGATATCCACTTGGGACCGCTTCCCGGTGTAACCTATCGCGATCTCGCCTCCAAGCGGGTGGTCGGTTACGTCAACTGGCAGCGCAATCGCCGCCGCCACATGCGCGACGCCGTCATCGACACCATCGTCGCCGATATCAAGGCGAGCGCACCCGATCACCTTGCCGTCACCGGCGATCTGGTCAATCTGGCGCTCGATGGCGAGATCGAGATGGGCAAGCACTGGCTGGAGACGCTGGGCTCCCCCGACGATGTGTCGGTCGTTCCGGGAAACCACGACGCCTATGTGCCCGGTGCTTTCGACAAGTCTTGCCGGTCGTGGACGGCGTGGATGACCGGCGACGGCGTCAATACGCCCGTCGACCGCGAAGCCTTTCCCTATCTGCGCGTCCGTGGCAACGTCGCGCTGATCGGTGTCACGACGGCGCGGGCCACGGCTCCGTTCATGGCCAACGGCTTTTTTCTGGAAGACCAGGCGGAAAGGCTGCGCGACGTGCTCGATGCCACGGCCAAACGCGGGCTGTTCCGGGTGATCATGATCCACCATCCGCCAGTGCGCGGCGCCGTTTCGCAGCCCAAGCGGCTGTTCGGCATTGCCCGCTTCCAAAAGGTCGTTCAGCGGCACGGGGCCGAGCTTGTGCTGCACGGCCATTCGCACGAGCCGACGCTGTTCTCGATCAATGGGCGCGGCGCCAAAATTCCAGTGGTCGGCGTCGCTGCCGCAGGGCAGGCGCCAGGCGGCAGGCGTCCAGCGGCGCAATATAATCTGCTGGAGATCGATGGTGAAATAGGCAACTGGCGGCTCAGGCTGACGCGACGTGGCCTGACCGGGCCGGCCATCCCGCCTGCCGATCTCGAGGTTGTGGAGCTTGGCGCGGACGCTATGGTCTAGAGCCTGTTCCATCCCGATGGAATCGGGATGGGGCTCTATCTTTTTGCTTGACCATGATCTTTTCCGAAAACCGGTTTCCACTTTTCGCTACGCGGGCCTTCGGTTCAGGATCATGGTCCAAAACTCAGTCCCATCGCAACGAGGCGGTCCCAGAACAACACGATCGATACCGCCAGCCCGACCAGGGCGCCGGCAGCGATCAGGCCGAGACCGGAGAGAAAGGCTGACCAACGCTTGCGGCGCTTGACGGATCGCAGCGGCGGCTCGGCTTCCGGGACCAAGGCACGTTTCAGGCCGGCGACAGCCTGCTCGACCCCGCCTTCCAGCATTCTCTGGCGTTCGATGACGCGCTCCGCGACGTAGCGCGTCACCTGATCGGCAACCGGTTTCATCTCGGTCGATTCGGCGAGCACCACGCGGCCGATGCGCGTGTCCTTGAGGAAGCGATAGGTGCGGCGGTCGCGCCCCATGGCGACATGGCTGACGGCGTCGATCCAGAGCCGCGGCTGCAGCCCGGACGAGACGGCGAAGTCGAAATTGTCCATGTCGGCGGGCACGTCGGCGAAGATCGGCGCGAGTTCGGCGGCAAGCAATTCCAGCCGCATGCGATGCGCCTCGCGCATGTCGACCACGACGTCGTCGCGGTCGGCGAAGGCGTTTTTCACGTCGCGGATGGCGTCGGACAAATTTCGCGACTGATCGGCCTGGCTTATGGTCTCGGCTGCATCCTTCATCGGCGTTGCCTCGCGGGTTTGGTTAACACCGAATTAACACAGTCGCTGGCAAAATGCAGCAAAATGCACTTGCGAGATCGATAGGCGGCTTGCAAAATCCGGCCCGAAGCCGCGCTTTGACAGGGATCAGCCCGCTGCGGGAGCGGAGTTTGGACGAAGCGGCCTGCTGCGGCGTTTCATGTTGTGGCGGACGATCTCGGCGATCAGGCCGGGCGCTTCTTCGACCAGCATATGGCCGGCCTCCGACACGTGGTGCAGGTGGAAATGCGCCGGCAGACCATCGGCCTGGCTGCAGGGCAGCACCGCGTCATCGGTCCCCCAGACCACAATCACCGGCATAGCCAGGGTTTCGAGCCGTTCGCGCGGGATGACGCCCTGCCGATCATCCCTGGTCATGGCGGCCGCGATCTCGACAAGTTTGTGCAACTGGCCGGGACGGGCACGCATGTCGCCAAGCACATCCACGATGCGCTCCGAGGGCGGGCTTTGCAGTCCGGACATGGCGGCGAGGCAGGCGCGAATTTCACTTTTGCCGGCTGCTGCGGCGTAACGGCGCAACAGCGGGCCATTGATCTCAGTGCCAAACCCGCCCGGCGCCAGAAGCGTCAGCGAGGCTATCTTTGCGGGTTCGGCCAGTGCCATCAGCACAGCCGCCGCCCCGCCCATCGAATGGCCGACGAGATGCACCCTCCTGATTCTGCGTGCGGCGAGGTCTGCCAGAACAGCCCGGGCGGCCGCCTTGGCCGGACCGCCACCCGGGAAATCGAGGGACAGCCCATGGCCCGGAAGATCATAGGCCAGCGTCCGTGAATCAGGTGCCAGTGTCGAAATCACCTCGTGCCAGTCGCCGTGGCAACCGCCGAAGCCATGCAGAAAGACAACCGTCTTCGGGCCGGCGCCCCGTTCGGCAGCGTGAAGCGATGAAATCATGAAATTCTATGGTTTTACGCGAATTCGGATGTGGCGGGATTGCGTCTTGTACCAGGTTCGATGGCCAGTAAGTTTTCGCGATCGGCCGTTCTGGTCGCAAGGACTAGCTGGCATTGCCGAGCCCGGCGGCACGCAAAGCCTCGACCAGCCGCTCGGTCAGATCTGCGGGGTATCTCCGCTCGACAAAAGCCGCGCGCGGATCGGAGGCGAATTTCGGGAACTTGACAGTCAACTCGTCCAGAAGTTTGTGCGCCAGTTGATTGCGGCCGGCGGCCTTGGCAGTGATCAGCCGCGCTGCCAGATAGTGCGATTTCGTCGGCGTCGCCTGCAACGCATCGCTGGCAAGCGCGGCCTTGTTCATATCGCCAGCCATGAACTGGCCGACGAAAAGCCCGTAATCCCACCAGGCCGGATGGGCGCTGGAGGTTTCGACGGCGTGAGCAAGGATCGGTGTTCCCTCCCTGTACCTGCCGGCGAAAATCAACCCGTAGGCATAAGCTGCCGCCATGCTGAGGTCGTAAGGGTTGAGTTCGTAGGCCTTGCGCATCCAGCGGATCGATTCCTCCGAATTGCCGAGGCGGGAATTGAGATAGCCATAGGCACGGTGCGCATAGGGGCTGGTCGGCCCCATCTGCACGGCGCGACGCGCCAGCGACATCGCCTGTTCGATCGTTGCGCCGGCTGGATAGGCGTAGTGATCTGTGCCCGCCTCGAGATGCAGGGTCGCCAGCTCCGAAAAGACGAGCGACGATTTCGCATCCCGATCGACCAAGATTTCGAGGCAGCGATAGGCAGCCTCATGGGTTTTGGCGCCCTGGTCGAGATAGTATTTGTCGTTGAGCAGCAGACATTCCGTCAGGCCGGTCTGAAGGCCGCTCTGTTCGATATAGTTGTAGATCGCGCCCGAGGCGGGAACGGCCGAACTCAAAATGCCGGCGACACTATCCTCGACGGTGGAGGGTGTGCTGTCGGCGGCAGTCAAGTTGCGTGACAGCAGGACCCGCCCGGTCGCCACGCTTTGAAGCTCCAGCGTGACATCGCCTGCCGTTGGCCCCGGCAAGACATCGAATACGAAGCTGATCGCATCGGCGACCGGATCGGGCTGGCCGTCAGCATCGCGACCGATGAAGCTGACCGTGTCGAAGCGGCTGAGGCCGGCGCGCAGCGATGCGGCGACGCGGGCAGCCTCGGCACTGTTGGTTTTCACCGCAATGTAGACGAGCGGAAGGCTTTCTGCCGGAGCCCATGGCGCAATGCTGCCGGTTGCCACCGCATTTTCAATCGTCGGCGCGGCATCGCTTCCCGCCAGCAATGCGCTGCCTCCCTGACGAAGGATCAGCACGCCCAGCATGGCGATGACCAGAGCGATCGCCAGCCAGAAGAACTGGAGATGGCGCAGCAGCGAGGGTGCCGGCTGGCGAACGACGGGGGACATCAACGATGCGGCAGGTGCGGCCATGCCGGGTTCTTCGGGCGATTCCGGCAAGGTGGCCGCCGCTTCGACGTGTTCCGCCGACGCCGGCTCGACCGGCAGGCGGATCGCGTTGAGTTCATAGGATGGAACATAGCCGCCACGCGGAATGGCAATGCGGATCGGCTCGGCAACACCCTCATTGGCAAAATAATGCTGCAGAAGCTCGCGCAGCCTGCCCGCCTGCACCCGCACCACGGCGTCGGTCGACGGATCGAAATCGCCGTCCTTGCCGAAAACATCCATCGCGATGGAAAAGCCCTTGAGCTTGTCGGCTTCGCCTGCCTGCTCGCGCTCGACCAGATAGCGAAGCAGCTTACGCGCTCGTTCGGATCTCCCGAACGTTTCGCTGGCTAGCAATCGCTCCAGCGTCTCGCGCACTGCGGGGGCGGCAGGCGTGGCATGCTGCAAGTGTCGATCCTCTCGAAGTCGGCACAGGTTAAGACGCAATCATATAGCGCCTGCACTGCCTTACAAGCATGCATCCATTATGCGATCGCGTACCACACCGGATAATTTTCCGGTGGTTAATGGTGCGAAAGACTGGAGCAGGATGATACCATCCGGGCTCATCTTGCTCCAGCTCATAGCTTTCGACATCTGGTCTGGAGCGGTTCAGCTTTTTGATAGAACCGCCGAACCGCTCTAAAGCGCGTCGCATTTGACCGGCCTCACGCGATGCGCTTTAGGTTGTTGTTTTATGCATGTCGTTATCGCAAAACCGCTGCACACCCTCGGTTCAAGCCCGAGGGCATGCTTTTGCGCGACATGCATCAGGCATTTGTTTTACGCAATTCCGGACGGAGAACCGCTACGCACTTTTCCTGGAATTGCTCTAGTCGACCTTTCGGCCGACGATGCGGTTGGCGGCGGAAACCACGGCTTCCAGCGAAGCGGCGACGATATTGGTGTTGATGCCGGCGCCGAACAGCTTGCCGCCGGGATGCTCCATCTCGACATAGGAGATGGCCGAGGCATTCGAGCCGCGCTGCATGGAGTGCTCCGAATAGTCGAGCACCGACATCGGCACGCCGACATGGCGCGACAGCGCGTCGACAAAACCGTCGATCGGGCCGGTTCCGGAGCCTGATATCGTCACCTCCTTGCCGCTGTCGAGGATGATCGCCTCCACCGCGCGCCGCCCCTTGATCTCGATATCGGGATAAGTGTGGTGGTCGAGGAATTTCAGCCGCGCGCCGGGCTGATCGACGTAGGTCTCGAGAAAGCGCTCGTAGATGCGCTTGGCCGGCACCTCCTTGCCTTCGGCGTCGGTGATCGCCTGGATCGCCTGACTGAACTCGATCTGCAGGTTGCGCGGCAGATTGAGGCCGTAGTCCGCCTGCAGCACATAGGCGATGCCGCCCTTGCCGGACTGCGAGTTGATGCGGATGATCGCCTCGTAGTTGCGCCCGACATCGGCCGGGTCGATCGGCAGATAGGGCACTTCCCAGTACGGTGTGTTGGCCTTGCGCAACGCCTTCATGCCCTTGTTGATGGCATCCTGGTGCGAGCCGGAAAAGGCGGTGTAGACGAGCTCGCCGACATAGGGATGGCGCTCGGGGATCTTCAACTGGTTCGAATATTCGTAGACGTCCTTCATCCGGTTGATGTCGGAGCAGTCGAGCTCGGGATCGACGCCTTGCGTGTACATGTTGAGCGCCAGCGTGACGATGTCGACATTGCCGGTGCGCTCGCCATTGCCGAACAGCGTGCCTTCGACGCGGTCCGCGCCCGCCATCAGGCCGAGTTCGGTGGTGGCGATCCCGGTGCCGCGGTCATTGTGCGGATGCAACGAAATGAGCAGGTTCTCGCGGTTGTCGAGATTGCGGCACATCCATTCGATGCGATCGGCATAGATGTTGGGTGTCGACATCTCGACCGTGGACGGCAGGTTGATGATCAGCTTGTTTTCCGGCGTCGGCTTCATGATTTCGGTGACGGCGTTGCAGATTTCCAGCGCCACTTCGAGCTCGGTGCCGGTAAAGCTCTCCGGCGAATATTCGAAACGATAGAAGCCGCCGGCCTTCGCTGCCATGTCGGTGATCATCTTGGCCGCATCGGTGGCGATCCGCCTGATGCCGGCGACGTCCTTCTCGAAGACGACGCGGCGCTGCAGTTCGCTGGTCGAATTGTAGAAATGCACGATCGGGTTGGTGGCGCCCTGCAGCGCCTCGAAAGTGCGGGTGATCAGTTCCGGCCGGCACTGCACCAGCACCTGCAGCGAGACATCGTCTGATACATTGCCCTCTTCGATGCACCAGCGGGCGAAATCGAAGTCGGTCTGCGAGGCCGACGGGAAACCGATCTCGATCTCCTTGAAGCCCATGTCGAGGAGCAGGGCGAACATGCGCGCCTTGCGCTCGTGGCCCATCGGATCGATCAGCGCCTGGTTGCCGTCGCGCAGGTCGACCGAGCACCAGATCGGGGCCTTGTCGATGACTTTCGAAGGCCACACGCGGTCGGTGAGACCGACGGTCGGGTAGGGTTGGTATTTGCGGGCTGCCTCCGGCATGCCCCGGGCTGCCCCCGGCATGGCCCGGGCATCCTGGCCCATCTCCCCGCTGTCTGAGCGGATCTCTTCTCGTGCGTTCATTGTCGTCTCTCCCGGCGGCTCGCGGGATCCGCCTTCAGGCGGATTTGGTGCCGAGCGGCGCCTTTACCAGATGTTCATTCGCTAGATGTGACTTGCCAATTTTGGGACTGGCCCAATTTTGAGACTGGCCAAGGAGCATGCGCGTGAGCGGCGGTTCGACCGCCGGGCGCTCCTTCAGCAAACCCGGCGATCGCCGATAAGGCCGAGCAGCAGCAGAGCGGAAGCAAGCGCGCGCACGGTCTCGCCAGCAAAGCCGGTCTGACGGGAAGCGACGGAGGTGGCGCGGTTGGTCATGGCGGTTTTCATACAGGAGCAGCCAAAGCGAGGCAAGTGGGGCCGAACGACAGTGTCGTAAGCAGATGAGTTGTCCGGATCAGGTAGCACGTGAGTTGTCCGGTTTTATCACCAGCGCATGGAGGCTGGGGATGAAACGGACAGCATGGCTACAGGACCGGAGAATGCAGAAGTTTCTGGACGTTTTGAGCCGCTGGGAAGGCGGCGATCTTTCGATGATGGAGGCAGGCGAGTTGCTGGGCATGTCGGAGCTGCGCGAGCAAAAGACAGCGCGACCGATTTGCAAGTGGTGATCTGTCAATTTCGACCTGGCCGGGCCACGACCTTTTTTTGGCAGCACGGATAAAGTAACCCGGCGTCGAACACTCGCCGTCCACAGCGACATCGGCCGTCTCTCGATCGAACCTGGCGCCGACTGGAACAAAAAACGTTCCTGCGTTGTTCTCCAACCGTCCCGATGTTCGAAGGGGCTGGGTTATACGCCGGCCAGAGGCGATCCTTGCGGCAGGCGCTCGGCGGGCACGCAAAGCCAAGGGAAAAGCGAGGCAAATGGATCCTGACGATCTCAACGCAAATCGGATCGTCACTGTGTTCGGCGGGACAGGCTTTCTCGGGCGCCGGATCGTGAAGCGGCTCCTGGAAACGGGTTTCACGGTCCGCGCCGCATCCCGCCACCCGGCTCGTGTGGGCCAGGTTTTTTCCTCGACGGCAAGGCCGCCCGAAGCCGTCGAGGCGGACATATTGGATGCGTCCTCGATCGGCACGGCCATTGACGGATCACAAGCGATCGTGAACGCCGTCAGTCTCTACGTCGAGCAGGGCGCCCAGACGTTTGAGCGCGTGCATGTGGAAGCCGCAGCTGAACTTGCCGCCGCGTCGCGCGCTGGCGAGGTCGACCGGTTCGTCCAGATTTCGGGGATCGGCTCCGATCCTCAATCGGATTCGAACTACATCAGGGCACGTGGGCGCGGAGAAGAGGCGGTGGCGAGCGCATTTCCCGGCGCCATCATTGTGCGTTCCGCCGTCATGACGGGACCTGACGACGTTTTCCTCACGACGATTGTCAGGCTGATACGTCTCCTGCCGGTTTATCCGCTGTTCGGCGATGGTGGCACACGGCTTCAGCCGGTCTATGTGGAAGACGTCGCAGACGCAGTCAGCCGGCTGATCGGCGGGCGAAACCACAAGGGCTCATCGATATTCGAATTCGGCGGCCCGCGCATCTACACCTATAAGGAACTGCTGCGCGAGATCGCCCGACAGCTCGATACCCACATCAGGCTGATGCCGGTGCCGTTTGCGGCGTGGGACGCCTTGGCCGGCGTCGCGGAACTCCTTCCGGGAGCGCCGATAACGCGCAACCAGGTCGATCTTATGCGGCACGACAATGTGGCCGCAATCGGCGCGCCGGGCCTGAAGGAACTCGACATCGCGCCGCGCGACATCGAGGAGGTGATCCGCTTGATCGAACAGCGCGCGTGAGGCTGCTCGGGCCGGTCTCCTGTTTATTTAGCAAGACTCTCCTGCTTGGCAGGACTCTACGATCCTGCCGGGAACCTATCGCCATGCGGCGGGTTGGTCGAGTTTGAACCAATGAAGAAGAGGAAAAGAACCATGGCCAGATGCGATCAATGCGGGAATGACTACGACAAGGCTTTCGAAGTGACGCTGGCTGAGGAAAGCTATACGTTCGACAGCTTCGAATGCGCGATCCAGAAACTTGCGCCGCTCTGCCCGCATTGCGGGTGCCGGATCATCGGACATGGTGTCGAACAAGATGACATCATCTACTGCTGCGCACATTGCGCCGCGGAGGAAGGTGCAAGCGCGCTGACCGATCGCGCGCCTTGATGCTTTTGGCCCCGCTTCGTCAAGTTCGCTCCACCATTTGCTGTGTCCACGCGAGATAGCCGGGTGCGATCGCGTTGATGGTGATGGGTGACGCGCTCAGCGGCAGTGGAGCGCGCCCAGCCTGTGCAGGACCACATGCGGTTCGAGACGGTGCAATTTTCCCGGCAGCGAGCGGCTATTCCAGACTGATACAACCTCGCCCTGGCGGAACGGAAGGTGCAAAGCTTGGCAGATTGAAACTTGCCAAGGTTGTCAAGGTTGACAAAGTTGCTCGCGGCGCCATATTGTCTCGTCAGGAGGCAGAACCCATGGCAGGCAAAACGCGAGCCGAGGCACCGGCCGTCACCGCGAAGACACGGGGCCCGGGCGTGCTGACAATGTTCACGATGAAGGGTGACCCGATCAAGGCGCTGTCCGGGTTCAAGCTGCCGGCCGGCGCACATGTGGCGATCGTGTCCGGAAAACCGGAGTCCGTCAATGCGATCAGGAAGTCGGTGCGCGGTCGTGTGGTTCGCATCACCGAGGTTGTCGAGCGAGCCCCGCAGCATATTCAGGTCGAGCGCAAGCCGTTAGTGGACAGGTCCGCATTCGAGCCTGACGCGCGCAGCCGCGCGATGCTGGAAGGTGTCCGTATTGCACAGCAGGATCTGCGCGACGCAGGCGGTGCCTATGACCTCGATCAGGTCCGCACCCTGTTGCACGGCGTCTCCCGGCAGGCGATCGACAAGCGAGTGCAGGACGGCTCCTTGCTTGCCGTTCCCGGCCCCAGCAACCGTCGCAGCTATCCGACGCTGCAGTTCAACCGCGACGGCACAGTTGTACCCGGGCTTAAAGCCGTTCGTGAGGCTTTGCAGACCAGCAATTCCTGGGCGGTGCTCAACTTCCTTTCCCAGCCGGATGCAAGGCTGGGCAATCGCAAGCCCATCCAGCTTCTCAAATCCGGCCAGATCGAGCTCGTGCTTGAAGCCGCGAGGCGGCACGGTGAGCAGGGGGCGTGAGCGGGCCACTCCCTCCCGCAGACCTGGACAGGCGCCTGCCCGAACTGGTGAAGCTACCGGCAGGGCAGGAGGTTCACCGCTTCTACACGGCCAAGTGGGAGCCGATCTTCTTCGACAGGTCGACCGAAGGGCGGTTCAATGCTCCCGACGCCTCCTATGGGGTTCTCTACGCCGCAAAGGAGATCAACGGCGCGTTCGCCGAGACGTTTCTGCGAACTCCTGGGCACACGCTCATCGACGCGGATCTGCTGCAGCGGAAGGCGTACGTTCGCCTCATCGCCCAAAGAGACCTGAAATTGATCCGGCTTGCCGGGCCCGGTCTCGCCCGCCTTGGGGCGACCGCAGAAGTCGCCCATGGCGGACTGCCCTACGACGTGCCGCAGATTTGGTCGACCGCATTGTCGGGTCATCCAATTGGCGCTGATGGAATTGCCTACCATGCCAGGCATGACGACGCCGAAGTCTGCTACGCGCTGTTCGAGCGATCGGCAGATGCAATCGCGGAGGCGGCACGCGAGATCGACCTCGACCAGGATTGGTTCTGGCGGGTCGCCGAACGCTACCGTGTCGGCCTGGCCCCATAGGGCGAGCCGGTCGTCGAGCCTAGCTGTCCTTCCTCGGTCTCTCGGCGACGATATTGCCGCGCTTCTTCCACTCCGAGAAGCCGCCGCGCAGGCTGCGCGCGTCAAGTCCCATCTCCTGCGCGATCTTGGCGGCGAGCAGCGAGCGCCAGCCGGACGCGCAGTAAAACACAAAGGTCCTGGGCTCGGCGAATATCGGCTTGTGGTAGGGGCTTTCCGGGTCGATCCAGAATTCGAGCATGCCGCGCGGCGCATGGAACGCGCCGGGGATCATGCCCTCGCGCTCCAGTTCCCGCGGATCCCGGACGTCGACCATGACTACGCCGTCGGGAATGGCCACCATATCCGCTGCCTCGGCCGAGCGGACGACCGCATCGGCGTCGGCCAGCAGGTCCTTGTATCCCTTCGGCATGGTCAGCGCCCCATCGCGTAGAACTCGTCGTTCGGCCTCATGCTGGTGACGTTGGCCAGCCGGTTTGACATGGCGAAGAAGGCGGCGATGGCCGCGATGTCCCAGGCGTCCTCGTCGGTGAAGCCATGCATCTTGAGGTCGGCGATGTCCGCGTCGCCGACCTCGTAGGCGCGCGCGGAAACCTTCATGGCGAAATCGAGCATCGCCATCTGGCGCGGGGTGATGTCGGCCTTGCGGTAGTTGGTGGCCACTTGATCGGCGATCAGCGGGTTCTTTGCGCGAATGCGCAGGATCGCGCCATGGGCGACCACGCAGTACTGGCACTGATTGGCATTGCTCGTGGCCACGACGATCATCTCCCGCTCGGCCTTGGTGATCGGGCCGGGTTTGTCCATCAGCGCGTCGTGATAGGCGAAGAAGGCGCGGAACTCGTCCGGCCGATGCGCAAGCACGAGGAAGACGTTGGGCACGAAGCCCGACTTCTCCTGCACGGCGAGTATCCGTTCGCGGATATCGTCGGGAAGGCCGGCGATCTCGGGAACGGGGAAGCGGCTTATGGCGGGCGCGGTCATGTGTGTTCTCTCCCTTATACGGCCGTCAATTCGACCAGCTTTAGGCCATCGAACGCTTTTCGGCGAGCCTCATGGAAGGGCTGGAAGTGCCGAGGATGCGGTGGTCTCGCAGTCGCCGCGCGAGTTCCAATCGCTGTGGACGATGCGGGACTCCTGCGTCGACTATGTGCGCACGCGCGATCACATCGTCGGCGGGGTGGAGGCGGTGTATCGCATGGTTGCGGAGAGCGGCGGGTCGATCGCGGCCGAACATGGCGCAGCGCGCACTAGCGAGGATGACAGCTATCGCTATAAAGTCGGAGCGGCCAGCCGCCGGCCAGGTTGAAAAGCGCCACCCCAGGACCATGGCTGCGAAAGTCGGGAACATTGCTCGACACGGGCTTATTGGCAGGCACGCAACCGTGCTAGCAAAACCGTGACCAGCAAAAGCAACAAAACGGCGGTTTGGCCGTTCTGATCAGCCGCACAAGCGGCGGGGCATCCGAAGACATGACTACGCCGCAAATTCTGTCGTTCGCCGTTATCTTCGTAATGATGGCGGCGCTCGTATGGGGTCGGTATCGATATGATCTGGTTGCAGCCGCGGCACTGTTGTCCGCACTCGCGGTTGGCATCGTGCCTTTTGACGAGGCCTTCAGCGGGTTCAGCGACGATATCGTGGTCATTGTCGGCAGTGCCCTGCTGGTGAGCGCGGGCATCGCACGCTCGGGCATCATGGAAGTCGCCATCAGGCGTTTCGCTCCGAACCTGTCGGGCGTTCGCTCGCAACTGGCGCTGCTGGTGATCGTGGTCACGATCCTGTCTGCCTTTGTAAAGAATATCGGTGCGCTCGCGATCATGATCCCGATAGCTTTCCAGTTCGCGCGCCGGTCGAGCGTTTCACCGTCGATATTCCTGATGCCTATGGCGTTCGGGTCGCTGCTCGGTGGACTCATGACGCAGGTGGGGACATCTCCCAATGTCGTTGTGTCGCGGGTGCGGGAGGAACTGACTGGCGCCGCCTTCACAATGTTCGATTTTACACCTGTTGGAGCCGCCCTGGCCGCCGCAGGAACGATCTTCCTGGTGTTTTTCTATTGGCTGTTGCCGGTGCGCGAAAAGCTGGGCGGGTCGGTGAATGAAGCCATCGATATCAAGAATTACCTGACAGAGGCCCGCATTGTCCGCGATTCCACTGTGCTCGGCAAAACCGTCGCAGACCTCATGAAGCTTTCCGGCGGCGATGCTGTCGTGACGTCGATCCTGCGCAACCGGACCATGCGGATGACGCCACTGCCCGACGTTGTCCTCAAGATGCACGACATTCTGCTGCTCGAGGGCGACCCAGGGGCGCTGGATCGCCTTGTCTCCCAGGGCAAGCTCAGCGTTACGGGCAGCAGGGCCGGCGGGGATGATACGGCCGGCGAGCTGGTCGCTATCGAAGCCGTCATCGGTGAAAACTCCCCGTTGATCGGCTGGACGGCCCAGCGCCTTGCCCTCTATCACCGCTTCAATGTCAACCTCCTGGCTGTCAGCCGTCACGGCGAGCGCCCCGACCGCAGGCTGGCCGAAATCCAGCTGAGGCTGGGCGACGTCATCGTGCTGCAGGGCAATGCAGCGACGATACCCGAGATACTGCGTGAACTCGGCTGCCTGCCGCTGGCAGAAAGGGCTATCCTGCTTGGCAGCGTCCGCAAAGGTGTTGTGCCGGTAACCATCCTTGCTCTCGCCATGGTGGCGACCGCGCTCGGGCTGCTCCCGGTCTCCGTCGCTTTCTTTACGGCCGCGGTCGGGATGGTGCTTTTCAAGGTCATCCCGGTCCGGGACGTCTACCAATCGCTGGACGGTCCAATCCTCGTCATGCTCGCCGTTCTCATTCCGGTGAGCGATTCGCTACGCAGTACAGGGGCGACAGGCGTCATTGCCGGCGAGCTTGCCAAACTGGGGACCATTCTTCCGGCGCCCGGCGCATTGACGCTCATCCTTGTCGCCGCGATGGCCGTTACGCCATTCCTCAACAATGCCGCCACCGTTCTGGTCATGGCGCCCATCGCCGCCGCGTTTGCCGGCGATCTCGGCTACAGGCCGGAAGCATTTCTGATGGCAGTCGCCATTGGCGCCGGCTGCGATTTCCTCACCCCGATAGGCCACCAGTGCAACACGCTCGTCATGGGGCCGGGCGGCTACCGTTTCAGCGACTATCCACGCCTGGGACTGCCGCTATCGTTCCTCGTCGTCATTGTTGCCGTGCCGATGCTCATGATGGTTTGGCCGATGAACTGATATGTGGCGGACGGATCGATCCTGGCGGCCTTCGCGGGTCCACAGTTCGGAAATGCGGGATTGGCTGGGGCGCCAGGATTCGAACCTGGGATTGTCGGTACCAAAAACCGATGCCTTACCACTTGGCTACGCCCCAACAGCCGGAACATGCCCGCTGCGCGCGGCCTTATAGGACGAGCCGACGGAAAGCTCAATGCCGAGAATGCGCGGAACTGATCCACCGGTTTCCGCAGATCGCAAATCATCGCCTGCTGTCGGGCGGTGGCATCTATTCACCCCAAACGGCGATTTCATTGCCGGCCGGATCGAAGAAATGGAACCGCCTGCCGCCGAGAAATGAGAAGATCGGCTTGACGATCGTGCCGCCGGCATTTTCGACGGCGCCCAGCGTTTCGAGTTCTCCGGTCAGTCACATGGCGTTATCGCTAGTTCCTGTTTTGTCCTCTTCAACTGGCGCCAGTCTTTTTGTCATCGCTTTTTCTTAATCGATTGTAGAAGCCGGCTGGCTTGCCGACGGCTTGCCTTTCGCACTGCAGCATCATATCGCTCGTGCAGGGACACGGCGGAACTTCGGCTTCGTCAATCTTTCCAATCTCCTGCAACCGGAGAGCAAGCATGACCAAATGGGTCTACACCTTTGGCGACGGCGCTGCAGAAGGCCGTGCCGGCGACAGGAACCTGCTGGGTGGCAAGGGCGCCAATCTGGCCGAAATGTGCAGCCTGGGGCTGCCGGTGCCGCCGGGCTTCACCATCACCACCGAGGTCTGCAACGCCTATTACGCCAACGGCCGCACCTACCCGGCCTCGCTGGAAGCAGATGTCGCGGTTGCGCTTGACCACATCGGCCGGCTGACCGGGCGCCGCTTCGGCGATCCCTCAAAACTGCTTTTGGTCTCGGTGCGTTCCGGTGCCCGCGCTTCGATGCCCGGCATGATGGACACCGTGCTCAATCTCGGCCTGAACGACGAGACGGTCGAGGCACTGGCCGCCGATTCAGGCGACGCCCGCTTTGCCTATGACAGCTACCGGCGTTTCATACAGATGTATTCCGATGTCGTCATGGGCCTCGACCATGAGGTGTTCGAGGAAATCCTCGAAGACCAGAAGGGCGGCCTCGGCCATGAACTCGATACCGAACTGACCGCCATCGAATGGCAGGGCGTGATCGCGCTCTACAAGGCCAAGGTCGAGGAGGAACTCGGCAAGCCGTTTCCGCAAGATCCGAACGAGCAGCTCTGGGGTGCGATCGGCGCCGTGTTTTCGAGCTGGATGAACAACCGCGCCATCACCTACCGGCGCCTGCACGACATTCCCGAAAGCTGGGGCACCGCGGTCAACGTCCAGGCCATGGTCTTCGGCAATATGGGCGAGACCTCGGCCACCGGCGTCGCCTTCACCCGCAATCCGTCGACCGGCGAAAAGATGCTCTATGGCGAGTTCCTGGTGAATGCGCAGGGCGAGGATGTCGTCGCCGGCATCCGCACGCCGCAAAACATCACCGAGGCGGCGCGCATTGCTGCCGGCTCCGACAAGCCGTCGCTGCAGAAGCTGATGCCGGAAGCGTTCCAGTCTTTCGTCACCATCTCCGACCGTCTGGAAAAGCACTACCGCGACATGCAGGATCTCGAATTCACCATCGAGCGCGGCAAATTGTGGATGCTGCAGACCAGGTCCGGCAAGCGCACCGCCAAGGCGGCGCTCAAAATCGCCGTCGAGATGGCGCGCGACAAGCTCATTTCAAAGGAGGAGGCGGTCGCCCGCATCGATCCGGCCTCGCTCGACCAGTTGCTGCATCCGACCATCGATCCGAAGGCGGCACGCGATGTCATCGGCATCGGCCTGCCCGCATCTCCGGGGGCAGCCACCGGCGAGATCGTGTTTTCCTCCAACGATGCCGAGGAGCTCAAGACGCAGGGACGCAAGGCGATTCTCGTGCGCATCGAGACCAGTCCCGAGGACATCCACGGCATGCATGCGGCGGAAGGCATCCTGACCACGCGTGGCGGCATGACCAGCCACGCTGCGGTGGTGGCGCGCGGCATGGGCAAGCCTTGTGTGTCGGGCGCCGGTTCGCTGCGCGTCGACTACAGGGCCGGCACGCTGATGGCGATGGGATCGACGTTCCGCAAGGGCGACATCATCACCATCGACGGCGGCAACGGCCAGGTGCTGAAAGGCGCCGTGCCAATGCTGCAGCCGGAGCTCTCGGGCGATTTCGCCGCCATCATGGAATGGGCCGATGCCGTTCGCCGCATGAAGGTGCGCACCAACGCCGAAACGCCGCTCGACACGCGCATGGCGCGTTCCTTCGGTGCCGAAGGCATCGGGCTTTGCCGCACCGAGCACATGTTCTTCGAGGGCGACCGTATCGTCGCCATGCGCGAGATGATCCTGGCCGACACGGAAAAGGGCAGGCGAACGGCGCTCGCAAAACTCTTGCCCATGCAGCGCTCGGATTTCCTCGAATTGTTCGAGATCATGGCCGGCCTGCCGGTGACGATCCGCTTGCTCGATCCGCCGCTGCACGAATTCCTGCCCAAGACCGAGGAAGAGGTGGCCGAAGTCGCCGCCGCCATGAACCTGTCGCCCGACAAGCTCAGGCAGCGCACCGAGGCCCTGCACGAATTCAACCCGATGCTTGGCCATCGCGGCTGCCGGCTTGCGGTTTCCTATCCCGAAATCGCCGAGATGCAGGCGCGCGCCATTTTCGAGGCCGCCGTCGAAGCCGGCAGGAAGGCCGGCGCGCTGGTGGTCCCGGAAATCATGGTGCCGCTGGTCGGTCTGGTGAAGGAGCTCGACTACGTCAAGGTGCGGATCGATGCCGTCGCCAGGAGCGTGATGGAGGAAACCGGCGTCAAGATCACCTATCTTACCGGAACGATGATCGAACTGCCGCGCGCCGCGATCCGCGCCCAGGCCATCGCCGAGGCGGCCGAATTCTTCTCTTTCGGCACCAACGATCTGACCCAGACCACTTTTGGCATCTCACGCGACGATGCGGCCTCGTTCCTGGAGACCTATCGCCAGAAGGGCATCATCGAGCAGGATCCGTTCGTGTCGCTCGACATCGAGGGCGTCGGCGAACTGGTGCGGATGGCGGCCGAAAAAGGCAGGGCGACGCGGCCGGATATCAAGCTCGGCATTTGCGGCGAACATGGCGGCGATCCGGCGTCGATCCATTTCTGCGAGGAGATCGGCCTCGACTACGTGTCGTGCTCGCCCTATCGCGTGCCGATCGCCAGGCTGGCTGCCGCGCAGGCGGCGGTGCAGGCTGCAAAGAACGGTCGCGGGTAAGGGGGCCGGCAGGACACCGACAGGTCGGCAGGACAGGGCACCCTGCTCTGCACAGTGATTTTGACAGGTTGGGCCGATCGGCAGCGACCGTCGACAATTCTCTCAGACAATTTCAGTGGCAAATCGCAACTCTAGGATTGGCTGAAACATCCCTCCCTTCGTCATCCCAGGGTCTGCGCCGCGTCGCTTCGCTCCTTGCTTCGCCCTGGGATGACGAAGACGTGGTGGCCTGTGGCTAATCCCAAGAGTCAGGGGTGATGACTGCAGGCCGGCAGCGACCGACGGTCAAAGAACCAATCCCTGTGCAGAGGAACTAGGCGGCTTCGACCGTCACCTTGTTGGGATAGAACGCGCCGTGATCGCGGATTTCGATCATCTCGTCGAAAGGCCGCTCATAGGCCCACATCGCATCCTTGCCTGCTTCCGCGGCAGGCAGCACGCTCCAATAGCTCGCATCGCCCTTGAACGGGCAATGAGTCGACGAGTCCGTCTTGCGAAGCTGGTCGAAATCGATGTCTTCGAATGGAATGTAGAGGATCCCGGGGTAGGGGGATTCGGTCAACACCTTGGCCCTCTTGGACGAGGCAATGACCGTGTCGCCGGCGCGTACGGTCACAGTTCCATTGTAGGGCTCGATGGTAATGACTTTATCCGGGTTGCGCTGAAAGCCGGGTGACGGATTGGCGGTCTGGTCCATGACGGTTCTCCTTGCACGACGTAAGGTGTGTAGGGCGTGCGCGCTACGCAAGGGCGCTGTCGAATGCGGGGGCTCCATTGCCTTTTGGCGTTGAAGGATCTCTCGTCAAATCGAGCTTGGCTATGACCGATCAGGGCTGATGACCGATCAGGCGGCAGCCTGAAAGGCGTCCATCAGCCCGGCATAGGCGGCGGCGATACCGGCGACAGGATTGGTGCTTCGCGACGCGGTTTCGACCTTGAGCGCACCACCGCCGGTCGGCAAGGTAAGAAGCAGGAACTGGCGGTTGCCGCCATCGCCGACGCAAGCCGCGGCGACGTGCTGGCTTTCGCCTTCGTTCTGAACGCACATCTTGAACAGCAGCGTGCCGCCGACCGCCTCAAGGGCGCCGCCGACGACTTCGACGAATTCGTCCTCGGAAACGGTTTTGGCGTCCGGCACCAAATCGGCCAGGCTTTCGGCAAGCGAATCTTCGAGAGCTTTGTCGTCGAGCTGCGCGTCCATGCGAACCTCTTTCATTCGCCAATCACACCCCTACCATTAATCAAAGTTAATGTCGACAATGGCCGGATTGTGGCGGTTTTCCCTGCCTTTTCGAACAATGGGCTGCTTCTGCCCGGTCATGGCTGGACAATCCGCTTGTTCGTCCCACAATGGTGCGAAAACCAGTGGGAGAACGAAAACCAATGGGAGGAGAAGAATGCTCGGACTGATGCAGGAATGGCCGCTGCTTTGCCACAAGCTTATTGACAATGCAGCCAGGCAGCACGGCGAACGCGAGATTGTGTCGCGCTCGATCGAGGGCCCGATCGTCCGGACCACTTACGTCGAAATTCATCGCCGCGCCTTGCGGGTCGCTGAGCGGCTCGAGCGTGATGGCTTTGGGCTTGGCGACCGCATCGCCACATTGGCCTGGAATACGGCGCGCCACATCGAAGCCTGGTACGGCATCATGGGTGTCGGCGCGATCTATCACACGCTTAATCCGCGCCTGTTTCCCGAGCAGATCGCCTGGATCATGAACAATGCCGAGGACAAGGCGATCTTCATCGATCTGACATTCGTGCCGCTGCTTGAAAAGATCGCCGGCGCGGTCAAATCGCTCAGAAAGGTGATCGTGCTGACCGACAAGGCGCACATGCCGCAGACGGCGCTGCCGAATGCTGTTGCCTATGAGGAATGGCTTGACGAAACCGACGGCGCCTTCACCTGGAAGACGTTCGATGAAAACACCGCCGCCGGCATGTGCTACACCTCGGGCACGACAGGCGATCCGAAAGGCGTCCTCTACAGCCATCGCTCGAACGTGCTGCACGCCATGATTGCGGCGATGCCCGATGCGATGGGCCTCTCCTCGCGCGACACCATACTGCCGGTTGTGCCGATGTTCCACGCCAACGCCTGGGGCCTCGGCCAGAGCGGCCCGATGATCGGCGCCAAGCTGGTCATGCCTGGCTGCAAGATGGACGGCGCCTCGATCTATGAATTGCTCGACACCGAAAAGGTGACGTTCAGCGCCGCCGTGCCGACAGTGTGGTTGATGCTGCTGCAGTACCTGGAGGAGACCGGCAAGAAACTTCCCTATCTGAACAAGGTCGTTATCGGCGGCTCATCCTGCCCGCGTGCGATCACGGCAAAGTTCCAGGGCAACTACGATGTCGAGGTCATCCATGCATGGGGCATGACCGAAATGTCGCCGCTCGGCACGCTGTGTACCTTGAAGCCGGCCTATGCCGGACTTGAGGGCGAAGCCCGGCTCGACGTCCAGGGCAAGCAGGGTTTTCCGCCTTTCGGGGTCGAAATGAAGGTCACCGACGACGACGACAAGGAACTGCCTTGGGACGGCAGGACATTCGGGCGCCTGAAGGTCCGCGGACCGGCCGTCGCGCGTGCCTATTATGGCGGCATCGGATCCGAACAGTTCGATGAAGAAGGCTGGTTCGATACCGGCGATGTCGCCCATATCGACCCAGGCGGCTACATGCAGATCACCGATCGCGCCAAGGACGTCATCAAGTCGGGCGGCGAATGGATCTCGACCATCGAGCTCGAGAATCTCGCGATCGGTCATCCGGATGTGGCGGAGGCGGCCGCCATCGGCATCCAACATTCGAAATGGGGCGAACGGCCGTTGCTTGTCGTCGTCCGCAAGCCGGGCCGCGAGCCGACCAAGACAGATATCCTCGCCTTCATGGACGGCAAGGTGGCGAAGTGGTGGATGCCGGATGACGTCGCCTTCGTCGGCGAGATTCCCCACTCCGCTACCGGCAAGATCCAGAAGACAACCTTGCGCCGGCAGTTCAGGGACTATCGCCTGCCGACGGACTGACTGACATGACGTCCTTTGCCTACAAGCCGCCGCTGAACGGCTTAAGCGCCGGTCCGGGGTGAAGCAGTGCTGAAATGATGAAAACTCCCGAGCGACAGACGTCGAGGGCGGCCGGCTGGTCGCGGCGGACAGGCGCTTTTTCCGCGATCCTGCTGCTGACCGTTCTTGTCGGCCACCGCTATCGGCTTGTTGAGACGCCGGCTTTCCTTTGGGTGCTCGGCATTGTCGCGCTGCTTGCCGCCTTTGCGCTGCTGTTCGCCGGATTTGCCTTTTCGAGACTGTGGAATTTCGGCGACCGAGGCGGTCGCGATCTCACCGTCGGCACGCTGCTGGCACTGCTGGTGCTTGTTCCTTTTGGCATTGCCGCCTACTGGGCGGCGACTTCTCCGCCGCTCAGGGACATCTCGACGGATTTCGATGATCCGCCGGTGCTCGACACCAGCACCCGGACCGGGGATATGAACGCGCTTTCGCCGCCGACCCCGGGCGAGCGGCGGCTGCAGACCGAGACCTATCCGCTGGTCACCGGACGCAGCTACAATCTGCCTTTCGATCGGGTCCTGGAAGCCGTCGAAACCGTGCTCGGTCGTCGGGACTGGCAGCTTGCGGCGCCGTTTCCGCGTGCGATCGGGCAAAGCGAGGTGACGATCAACGCCCTGGCCAGGAGCTTCATCCTCAGCCTTCCCGCCGACGTCGCCATCCGTGTGACCGACGATGGCGATGCGGTCCTCGTCGACATGCGTTCGGCCTCGCGTTACGGCCGCTACGACCTTGGCGACAATGCGGCCCGCATCGTGGATTTCCTGGCCGAGCTGGATCAGGAAGTCGCCGGCCAGGTCGGTACGGCCCCGGCCGAGTGACGTCCAGAGCATTTTTACAGCCAAAGCGGAATCGCTTTGACGCCACAGAAATGCGGCCGATACAATCAGTGGTTGACTATGCGAACAGGCTATTCGGCCGGCTCGAATTCACCCTTGAGCAAAATTGTCTCCACCGGCCCAAGCGGATTGATGATCCGGCTCTCCAGGACTTCGACAAGCTTGCGTCCGACAGCCGCCATATCGACGGAATGAACTTCGATCTTTGCCGGCAGGAAGCGTGCCAGCCGTGTGCTGTCACGCGTGACGATGTGAACGTCGCTCCCCGGCGCAAGACCTCTTTTGCCAAGAGCGTGCAGCGCCCCCAGCAGGCCGAGTTCGTTGGCGCATGCCAGGCCTGTCGGCGGATCTGAACAAGCCAGCAAGCGATCGAACCAGGCTGCGCTCGATTCCATGGTGAACATGCCATGACCGATCAGCGCTTGGTCGATCGCAATGCCGGCCTCGGCCATTGCCCTTGCATAGCCGGAAAGACGCATGGCACTCGCCTGATCCTCAGGAACCAGAAGTTGCAGTGCAATGCGTCGACAGCCCTTGTCCATGAGCCGTCGGGTTGCCTCGTAGGCAATCTGTTCATTGTCGACATCGACATAGGGATACGCGGTGTCCAGGTCAGTTCTTCCAAACGCGACGAATGGCATGCGTTGATCCAGCAGCAGCTTGACGCGCGGATCACCCGACACCAGACGCGTGATGATCAGTCCGTCCGTGCTGCGCGCCTGAAGCTGCCGCTGCACGCTCTCGACGGGATCGTCGTCGGGCGTGGTGGAATAGATGGACAGACTATAACCGGCTTTTCGCGCCGCCAGCGTCATGCCTTCGATCAAAGGCAGCTTCAACAGATCGGACAGATGATCTCGGGTCTCCATCGGCAGTACTGCCGTCAGCGTCAGCGTTCGACCGGTCTTGAGCGCACGACCATGATGATTTGGCAGATAGCCGACCCGCTTGGCCGCCTCCTTGACGCGGGCAATGGTCGAGGGCTGCACTTCCGGCCCATCCTTGAGAGCGCGGGACACCGTGGTCACCGAGAGGGAAAGTTCCGCCGCGATCTGCTTTAGATTGGCCATTGTTCGCCCGACTTCATTTGCGAAAGCGCCGGCTGACTTGCTGACCGCCATAACGTTACCGGATTCGACATCCCGGTCAATCCGAACGCCCGTCGCAAGCAGCTTGACTCCTGCGTGTTCTGATGCAATCGTAACGTTACGATTACGAATAAATGGCCATTTCAGGCAATATTTGATGACGTTGGGGAGGAGAACCTATGTCCTGGCTGCGCATTTCCTTAACAGCATTCGCGATCTCGGCTGCCGTGCCCGTCCATGCCCAAACACTCACCATCACGACCGCAGGCGGCGATTATGGCAACGCCATGAAAGAGGCCATGTGGGGCCCTGCTGCAAAAGAGCTAGGTTATGATGTCCGCGAGGAGACCCTGAGCGACGGCCTGGCCGCCTTGAAGATGCAGGTCACCTCGGGGGCAATTGCGACCGACATTATCCACCTCGGCTCGCCGGAAGGCGCCCAGGCCGCCGCACAATCGCTGCTGGAGCCCCTCGACTACAAGATCATCGATGCCAAATCCGTGCCGGAGGGTGCCGCGTCCGACTACTGCTATCCCTTTGATTCCTATGGCACCGTCCTGTCGTGGAACACCAAGACCTATGGCGACAACCCGCCGATGACCTGGGCCGAGTTCTGGGACGTTGCCAAATTCCCGGGCCGCCGCGCGTTGCGCGCCAATGCGCAGGACTCGATCGAGATCGCGCTTCTCTCCGATGGCGTGGCGCCGGCGGAGGTCTATGCCGTGCTCAGCACGCCGGAAGGGCTGGAGCGCGCCATCAAGCGGCTTGAAGCGATTAAACCGGATGTCGCCGTGTGGTGGACCTCGGGAGCCCAGTCCGCGCAGCTGCTGAAGGACGGTGAGGCGGATCTGGTCGTTACCTGGAACGGCCGGGCAGAGACCGTGAAAAAGGATGGCGGCGCGGCTGACTACACGTTCAAGGGGTCGGTCATCGGCACGGACTGCCTTGGGGTGCCGAAGGGCGCGCCGAACAAGGAAGCCGCGATGAAGCTCATCGCAGCGATGACGCAGCCCGCGCGTGTTGCGAAGCTGACCGATTTCATTGCCTACGGCCCGGTCAATCCTGCGGCCTATGAGGGTGGCCTGATTCCCGAGGACCGTCTGAAGACGCTTGCGACCGCGCCTGAAAATGCCGGCACTTCGGTGTTTTCGAATTCACAATGGTGGGTCAAGAACGGCGAGGCTGCCCAACAAGCCTTCGATGAGATGATGGCCCGCTGAGCCTCGGCTCACTAGGCTGGAGCAGATGATGAAGTCGCTCCCGATCACCATCGACAGCGTCAGCAAGGCTTACGGGTCCTACGTCGCACTGGATGATGTCTCGCTCGACATTCAAGCTGGCGAGTTCCTCACGCTGCTGGGGCCATCGGGTTCGGGCAAGACCACGCTGCTCATGGCTCTGGCCGGTTTTGTCCGGCCGGATTCCGGCAGGCTGTTGTTGGGCGATCGCGACGTCACCCGCCTGGCGCCCAACAAACGCGACATCGGCATCGTATTCCAGAATTACGCCTTGTTTCCCCACATGAATGTCCTGGCGAATGTCGCGTATCCGCTGGCGCTGCGCAAGACGCCGAGAGCGGAGGCGCGCCAGCGGGCGCTTGCCACCCTGGCCCGCGTCAAGCTGGACGGCCTGGCGGAGCGCAATATCGCCGCACTGTCCGGCGGCCAGCGTCAACGGGTGGCGTTGGCGCGGGCAATCGTCTTCGAACCGCGCGTCATGCTGATGGACGAGCCGCTGTCGGCGCTCGACAAGAATCTGCGCGAAACCATGCAGTACGAGATCCGGCGTCTGCACGATGACCTGGGGATCACCACAATCTATGTGACCCACGACCAGCGCGAAGCGCTGATCATGTCCGACCGGATTGCGGTGATGAATTCTGGCCGCATCCAGCAGATCGATACGCCGCAGCGGATCTATGATCGTCCATCGACCCGCTTCGTCGCCGAGTTCATGGGCGAGGCCAACATCGTGCCGCCGGGCTCGGTGCGCAGGATCGACGGCGCCGAAGCGTCAGGCGAGACCCTGATGATTCGCGCCGAAAGCTTCCATCTTGATGCCAAGCTCGTCGGTGCAGACGCAGTGGCTCTCGAAGGAACACTGCGCGCCAAGGCGTTCCGCGGCGAGAACTGGCTTTTGACGCTGGCGCTTGACGGTGGCCAGGAGGTCCTTGTCTGCATTCCGGCAGCGCTGGCCGGCGGCTGCGCCGAGCTTGCCGCCGGTCAGCTTATGACCGCCTATGCACCAGCAGCGAAGGTTCACGCCATACCGGGAGCGCTGGCGTGACCGTCACTGTGGATCCAGCGCTGCTGGCGGATGCGCGCCGCGAGCGGCGGTTTTTTCTTTCGCTTTCGCTGCCGGCGCTGTTCATCGTTGGACTGGCGGCGATACTGCCCATCCTTTGGATCATCCGGCAATCTTTTTTGACCACAGGCGGTGAGTACACTGTCGGCAACTACGCGAAAGTGCTTTCGAGCGGACTGACATGGTCGGCGCTCGTCACCACCCTTGAACTGTCCCTCGGCACGCTGGCGATCTGCATTGTTCTGGGCACCCCGCTGGCACTCGCCTTGGCCAGCGCCAGGCCAAGGGTGGCCAATGTGCTGATGGCTTTCGTCATGCTGCCGTTGTGGACCGCTATCCTGGTGCGCACCTATGGCTGGCTCGTGCTGTTGCGGCGCGATGGCCTGGTCAACGCGGCCTTGACTGGTTCGGGCCTGACGGCGGAGCCTTTGCCGCTGGTCTATAATTTTACCGGAACGCTGATCGGCATGGTTCACTACATGCTGCCGATCTTCCTGCTGCCGGTCTATGCCGCGATGCGCGATATCGACCCAAACCTCGTTCGCGCGGCAGCGAGCATGGGAGCGACGCTCGGGCAGGTCATCCGCACCGTCATATTGCCGCTTTCGGCCGGCGGCATCTTCTCGGGCTCGGTCATCGTCCTCATCTATTCCATTGGTTTTTTCATCACGCCGGCGGTGCTTGGCGGCGGCAAGGTAAATCCTCTCTCCACCCGGATCGAGCGTGCGCTATCGACCTTTCAGGATTGGGGGTCGGCAAGCGTCGTGGGCATTCTGCTCCTCGTTCTCATGGCGCTGATCGGTGTAATGCTGCTGGCGGCACGCCGCCTGCTGGCCCAGAACACGGTGGCAGCCGCCCATGCTTGAAGCCTATCCGCAAAACCGGCTCGCCCGCATTGTCCTGTGGAGCTTTGCTGCTCTTGTCATGGCATTTCTGATGTTGCCGACGCTCGTGGTGGTGCCGCTTTCGTTTTCGGCGTCCAATCTCCTCGAGTTTCCGCCGCACGCCTACTCGTTGCGCTGGTACGAGAATTTTTTCGGCTCGGCGACGTGGATGGCAGCACTCAGGACCAGCCTGATCCTTGGGACATTGACGGCGCTGATTGCGGTGCCGTTTGCGCTGCTCGCCTGCATCTCGATGAATCGGCTCGGCGGCAAGACCGCAGCGTCCATCCAGGGCGTTCTGCTCACCCCCTCGGTCACCCCGGGAATCCTGCTGGCGATCGGCCTCTTCTTTGTGCTGGCGGCGCAACGTCTGGTTGGAACGCTGTTCGGTGTGCTGGTCGGACATGTGGTGCTGGCCGTTCCGGTGGCATGCATTGTGCTGTTGCCCGCCCTGGCTCGCTTCGACTGGAACCAGGTTCAGGCGGCGCGCAGCTTCGGCGCGGACTGGGCCAGGGCTATTGGCGGAATAATCGTTCCGCAACTTCGGCTCAGCCTGTTGTCGGCGACTTTGATGGCGTTCCTGACGTCGCTCGACGAGTCCGTGATATCGATCTTTATCGCAAGTGGTCGCAACAGCACGATGCCGAAGCTCATGTTCATCTCGCTGCGCGATCAGATCGATCCGACCATTGCGGCGATCTCGACATTGTGGACCGCCATTGTTGTGGTCGTCGTCGTGATCGTCGCCCTTCGCCAAAAATCCTGACCGAGCCAAAAATCCTCACCGAGCCAATATCCTGATCAAGATGGGAAGCATGCCCCAAAATCATCACGCGGCCGGTGCTCCGGCGGACCGATCGACCGACATCCCTCAGGTAGGCTTGGCCATCATCACCGGGTCGGCAAACTGGGGGCTTGCCTTCCCGGAAGACGTCGGCTTCGAGGGCGTGCGCACGCTGCGGCGCGACATGAGTTTTGAAACGCCTTTCGGTCGTACCGACAACTGGAAGTTGCTCGAGTTCGATGCCTCGATTTCAGCCGAAGGCGGAGCAAAGCGGGCGTTGTGCATGTATTCGCACGGCAATCCCCGCGACCATATCGACCATTCCTGCCATCGCCGCGCGTTCTGGGTGTTGATGCAAGCGGGGGTGCGGCAAGTCCTCGCCTGCTCGACCGTTGGCGCCGTCAACAAGGCGATCCAGCCCGGCGACATGGTGGTGCCCGCCGATATCATCGAACTGACGCAGACCCCGTTTTCACTGCTTCCGGACCGCCAGAGTTTTGACTGTTCGGGCAAGCAGATCGTATGCCCAAGATGCGCGGCGGTTCTGGCCGAGACGGCCCGCCGCCATTGGCCATCCCGCGTGCATGGCATCGAACAGCAGCTGGTCGCTGCCCATTGTTATGGGCCGCGGCTGACAACCCCGGCCGAAGCCTTGGCCTATCGCGGCATGGGGGCGGACGTGCTCAACCACTCCATCGCCCCCGAGGCGACACTGGCGCGCGAGATCGGCGCCTGCTTCGTGCCCTGTGCGTTCGTCACGGCGGGTTTCAACGACTATATGGACCGCAACCGCCAGAAATTGCTGCAGGAGGACGTGCTGCCCAATCTGTCCATGACAGCCTCGCTTGTCGCGCTGGAGACCGGCGCGCGACTTCCGGCCAATCCGCAATGCTCTTGCCAAGGTCTGAAGTCGCCTCAACCTGAAGAGCGTTCCAGCCGGTTCTGAGGTTTGAGGAGCGCAGTGCGAGTTCTGGCGGGATTTTTTAGCCAGGCAGGCTGAAAATGCCGTCGATGTCAGGGTCGCCGTCGGTGCTCACCAGGCCGCGCGCCACCAGGTCCTCGAGATGGGCAAGCACCGACAGCCCGGCGGCGCCGTGCAGGCGCGGATCGGTATCCCGATAGATCGCCGCGACCATCTCCTCGATCGTCCGGTCGCCGCTTCTGATCCGCTCCAGGATCGCTTGCTCGCGCATCCTGCGATGCGCCTTCAACGCGCGCATGAAGCTGCGCGGCGCTGTCACCGGCCCGCCATGGCCGGGCAGCAGCAGGCGGTCGTCGCGCTCGATCAGCCGATCCAGCGAGGCCATATAGTCGGCCATGGCGCCGTCCGGCGGCGCAACGATGGAGGTCGCCCAGGCCATGACATGATCGGCCGAGAACAGGATACCGGTTCCTTCCAGCGCAAAGGCTGCGTGGTTGGCGGTATGGCCCGGCGTCAGCACCGTTCTGATCGCCCAGCCGTCGCCGTCGACCACCATATCGTCGGCAAGCGCGGTATCCGGATTGAAGGCGGTGTCGGCGCTGGCGTCGAGCGGATTGATTTCGCCTGTGCGCAGCGGCCTCGCCGGCCGATGCGGACCCTCGGCCAGGATAATTGCACCGGTGTGCTGCTTCAGCCGCGCTGCCAGCGGAGAATGGTCGCGATGCGTGTGGCTGACGAAAATATGGCTGACCGGCCTGTCTGCGATCACCGCGAGCAGTGTCTTGAGATGCGCCTCGTCATCCGGCCCAGGATCGACCACCGCCAGCGTCTCGCGCCCGACGATGTAGCTGTTGGTGCCGTAGAATGTGAACGGGCCGGGATTTTCCGCGGTGATCCGAACCACGTCGGGCGCAACGGTCACGCCTTGGCCGTAGGCCGGATCGAAGTCTGTGTCGAATTTCAGCGCCATGGCAGTTCAGCCCAGTTCCAGAGGCGGCAAAACCGATGTCGGCAAAACCGATTGCCGCATAGCACGGAAGCCAATATAGGAAAACGCAAGGCCGCGATCTGCGGCAATCCGCAATGAGGAAGACCATGGCAATTGCAACGACGCCGCTTGTTTCTCTCGCTCTGCCTGAAAAGGGCGCGGCCCGCCTGGCGACGCAGCTTTTGCTGGCGATCGTTGGAACGCTGCTGCTGACCTTGTCGGCCAAGACCAGGGTTTTGCTCGGACCGGTCGACATCTCGATGCAGACCTTGGCCGTCTTTCTGATATCAGCTGCATTCGGCATGCGCCTCGGCGTCGCCACGCTGCTTCTCTACATGGCAGAGGGCGCCATGGGCTTGCCGGTCTTCCAGGGCACGCCGGAAAAGGGCATCGGCATTGCCTACATGCTCGGCTCGACCGGCGGCTATCTCTTCGGCTTCGTCGTCATGGCGGCGATCGTCGGCTGGGCCGCTGATCGCGGCTGGGATCGCCATCCGGTCAAGCTCTTCAACGCGATGCTGGTTGCCGAAATCATCATGATGGCGATGGGCTTTGCCTGGCTGGCGCTGCTCATCGGCCCGGAAAAGTCGTGGCGGTTCGGCGTCGTGCCGTTCATCGTCGGCGACCTGATCAAGGTCGGTCTGGCGGCGAGCCTTGTGCCGGCCGTCTGGTCGCTGCTCAGGCGCCCCTGAACTCTCGGGGGCGCAGCACTGATCGGCAAGCACAGGAATGATCCTGTTTCAGCGACGGCTCGTCGGGAACGCAGGGCGGCGCCAATTGGCCGGCATCTGCTGTGCAACGATTTGCTAACGATTTGCTAACGATACCGTCACACAATGGTCAAGACTAAGGACTAAGCACCACAACAGCCGGCGATTCGTGGCGAGCCAGTGTAACCAGGCGGCTACACATCGGCGCAATCGTTCGATACCGCTGGTTGCGTGGCTAAAAAATAATGCGGCTCGATAGCTTGTTAAGCATAGCTAAAGTTGATGGACAAATAGCAGGAATTTTCGCCGAACCGCCCTGATTCCCGCGACACAGCTGCTCGCCGGTATCGTTGCGCTGTCGCAACCCTTGACATCGACCATGCCGAAGACCGCCGAGAGCGAGACGCGTGATTAGCCCAAAAAAAACAACTGTCAAGGCGACTTCATCGTTGCAACGGCCCGCGGTCGCCGCCGCAGCGCGCTGGTATGCCGCCAGCGTTTTTCCGGGAAAAGAAGACGTCGCCGGACGGCATCTCCGGCTGCAGGGGTTTCACCCGTTTATACCTCGCTGCGAGAAGACCATTCGTCATGCCCGGCGCATCGAGACGCGACCGGCAGCCTATTTCCCAGGTTACATGTTCATCGCCCTCGATGTCGCGCTGCAGCGGTGGCGCTCGGTCAACGGAACGTTCGGTGTGCGCTCCCTCATCATGCAGGGCGAGCGGCCATTGCCGGTCCCGTCGGGTTTGGTGGAGCGATTCATCGCCCTGACCGGCAAGGACGGCTTGCTTGATTTCAGCGGAGGCCTTACTGCGGGCGCTTCGGTTCGGATTCTCTCGGGCCCTTTCGCGGAGATGATCGGTCGCCTTGACCGGCTCGATCCAGCCGGAAGGGCCCGGGTTTTGGTTGCCATCATGAATGGCGAGATCCCTGTTGACTTGGATTCAAGGGAACTCGTCGCGATCGCATAATCGACGCTCGGTTATGCGATGCAAGCTGCTGCAAAGTCGGCTCTCGGTTTTCACCCGGGAGTGCGGTAGCCATTGGAGCCGGAGGATGTTGATGGACGTGGCAATGCAGAGCTGCTGGTTGCCTTCTCAGACGATCAGTTAATTGGTTTAGGGCTTCACGAATTTGAACACCTCTACCATCAACCTGCCCAACCAGAGGCACCTTCTGCTTCGGATGCGCTTTCAGCTGCTTGGCGGATTGACGTTTGCGATCCTGGTTCCAGCGCTCATTCGCATGTCGGTCGATCCCCGCGTAATCTGGTCATCGAACATGCAGGCCACCATTTTTGCGGCATTCGTGGCTCATACATCGGGCTACATGCTTTACAAGCGGATCGGCAACTTCCCCGGCGTGGCAGCGGCTGGCTACATCTTCCCCACATTCGCCCTGACGTACGGCCTTGTGTTCGTGACCATCTTCTTTTTCAGATTCGATTATAGTCGATTTCAAGCGGCAGCCAGCTTCATTCAATCGACCTTGTGGTATTTTGGCTTGAGCCTAGCCACGCGGCGAATGGAATCACACCGGCTGGCTATAATTCCGGGAGGGGATGTCGACAGGTTGGAGAGCATCCCAGGTGTGAGTTGGCACAGAGTTAATTCGCCCAACACAATTGTCGAGAATGCCAGCGGCGTGGTTGCTGATCTGCGGGCCGATCTTTCCGATGAGTGGGAGCGATACATCGCCGACCGCGCGCTGTCGGGCACGCCAGTCTATCATGTCAAACAGATAAGCGAGTCGCTTACAGGTCGAGTAGAAATAGAGCACCTTTCCGAGAATACCTTAGGATCTTTGAATCCAAACCAGGCTTATTTAAAAATTAAACAAGCAGTTGATTGGATATCTGCGCTATTTATTCTGGTGGCTTTCTCACCGTTGCTCCTGTTCGTGGCGGCGGCGATAAAATTTGACTCAGCTGGTCCGGCCTTGTTCAGGCAAGAGAGAATGGGTTACAGAGGAAAGATCTACGAAGTTTACAAATTTCGGACAATGAAACTCGGCGCCCCGGTTGGCGATGAAAAGGAAGAGGCCATCACAAAGGCCGGCGATGCGCGCATCACGCGCCTTGGGCAGTTCTTGAGAAAATCCAGGATCGATGAATTGCCGCAGGCTTTCAACATCCTGCGCGGCGAGATGAGCTGGATCGGACCGCGCCCGGAAGCACTCGTACTCTCCAAGTGGTACGAGGCCGAGCTGCCATTCTATCGATACCGCCACATCGTTCGGCCCGGCATTACGGGATGGGCGCAAGTCAACCAGGGCCACGTTGCGGCCGTCGACGATGTTCTGGAAAAACTTCACTACGACTTCTACTACATCAAGAATTTCTCCCCTTGGCTCGACGTGCTGATTGTGTTTCGCACCATCCGAACCATGCTGACGGGATTTGGCGCGCGTTGACAAATTGGCAAAGATCGCTAGTCGACACAGCCAAGCCGCCACTCACGAGCCTCACATCTCCAGTTTTTGAAATGGGTATTGTGATGTCCAAAGCCACGCTGATCAGCGTTGAGAATTATCGTCGTATCGACTCCGGAGAAGCACAATGACCAGGAAAACCGCACTCATCACCGGCATCACCGGCCAGGACGGCGCCTATCTGGCGGAACTTCTTTTGGCAAAGGGCTACGATGTCCATGGCATCAAGCGGCGGTCGTCGTCTTTCAATACGGGGCGTATCGATAATCTCTACCAGGATCCGCATGAAAAGGACGTAAGGCTGTCGCTGCACTATGGCGACATGACCGACGCCACCAACCTCATCCGCATCGTTCAGGAAGTGCAGCCTGACGAGATCTACAATCTCGCCGCACAATCGCATGTTCAGGTGAGTTTCGAGACCGCGGAATACACGGCAAATGCCGACGCGATCGGCACGTTGCGTCTCCTTGAAGCCATCCGGCTGCTTGGCCTGACAAAAAAGACGCGTTTTTATCAGGCATCGACTTCCGAGCTCTACGGCAAGGTGCAGGAGATCCCGCAGCGGGAGACGACGCCTTTCTATCCTCGTTCGCCCTATGCGGCAGCAAAGATTTATGCCTACTGGATCACCGTGAATTACCGCGAAGCTTACGATATTCATGCTTCCAACGGCATCCTGTTCAATCACGAAAGCCCGATGCGCGGCGAGACCTTCGTCACCCGCAAGATCACGCGCGCGGCGGCTGCAATCAGCCTGGGCCTTCAGGACAAGCTCTATCTCGGCAATCTGTCGGCTGAACGGGATTGGGGCCATGCCCGCGACTACGTCGAAGGCATGTGGAGAATCCTTCAGCATGAAGTGCCGGACGACTACGTTCTTGCAACCGGGGTGAAGAACTCGGTCCGCCGCTTTGTCGAGCTTGCATTCAGCGAGGTCGGGATCGAGATCGAGTGGGCCGGTTCCGGCGTCGACGAAAAAGGCATCGACGCGAAATCGGGCACCGTTCTGATCGAGGTGGACCCGCGCTACTTCAGGCCGACCGAGGTAGAGCTTCTGATCGGCGACGCCTCGAAAGCGGAGCGCGTTCTCGGGTGGAAGGCGACAACGTCGCTCGCCACGATGGTCCAGGAGATGATCCAGTCCGACCTCGAAACGGTAAGGCGGGAGTCCGAACATCGGCGCCTCGATGAGGACCGCATTCGCGTTGCGGCACAGTAAGCGACGTTGGGCCGGGTCGACATGAAAATCTCGGTCTTGACGGTCTGTTGGAATTCCGCGGCGACAATCCGGCATACGGTCGACAGCTTCCTCGCCCAGGATCATGGCGCCAAGGAACTGGTGGTCATCGACGGCAATTCGTCCGATGATACCCTGGCAATAGTCCGGTCTTACCCACAGGATCAGATCCGGCTGGTCAGCGAGCCCGACAGCGGAATGTATGATGCACTCAACAAGGGGCTGCGTCTCTATACCGGAGACGCGGTAGGCGTGCTGAATTCAGACGATTGCTTTCACGATCGCAAAGTGCTGGGATGGATATCCGCAGGGCTCGAGACAGCCGACATCGTGCATGGCGACCTGGATTTTGTCGAAGACCATCTGAGCAGGCGGGTCGTGCGCCGCTGGCGTGCTGCGGCCCGGCCCGCCAAGGGCTTTCGGACCGGATGGATGCCCGCGCATCCAACGTTCTACGTCAGACGGAAGGTTGCGGACGCGGTCGGTGCATTCGATCTCAGCCTCAAAGTGGCATCGGATTATGATTGGATGTTGAGAGCTGTTGAACTCCACGGATTCCGGACCGCTGCTACCAGCCACGTGTTGGTGGACATGATGGTTGGTGGGGTCAGCACGCGGGATCTCCGCTCATATATAGAGCACAATATAGAGGCTCTTCGGTCTCGACGCCGATGGCTTGGATCCGGCATCATAGACTATGCCCTCGTTGCAAAGCCTGTCCGAAAACTAGGACAGCTTTTTGCAAGATAGCGCAACGATTCGAAGCGCAAGCAGGTCTCTTTGCGTCATCAAGCGATATGGTCCGCGTCCGCCGGAAGCGGGGCCGCAAGGTCAGACCAATACAGTGTGTGATCCGAGGCGACGTTATTTGCCGCCAGGGAATTTAAACCCTAAAACGGTTAGATGAATTCGAGAACATGTAATTGCTCCTTCCAAGGTGTAAGCTAGGACCCATGCCATGAACATAATTCGGACAATGAGGCTCATCCTTGAGCATCCTGGTAATCGGTATGGCAAAGTCGCAGCGTTAGCTCGATTTGTCCGTTGGCAAATCGCTTCGCGACTGGCATTGGGTTCGATTGCCGTTCCATTCGTGAACGACACAATTTTGTTAGTTGCAAACGGGATGACGGGTGCCACCGGAAACATTTACAATGGCCTTCTTGAATGGGAGGAAATGGGCTTTGTCCTTCATTTTTTGCGTCCCGAAGAGCTCTTCGTCGACGTCGGAGCGAACGTGGGCGCCTATTCCGTGATGGCGGCGGGAGGAGTTGGGTCCTCTTGTGTCTGCATAGAACCGATCGAATCCACGTTTGTTCATCTGCGCCGAAACATTGCCATTAATTTCCTCGACAGCCGTGTAGAGCTCCATAATGTTGGCGCAGGTTCAGAAGATGGATCAATTGGGTTCATCAACAATGCTGATACGAGAAATCGAGTAGCAATTGATGGAGAGGCATTCATCCCGGTCGAGGTCAAAAGAGTCGATGACCTCCTGGAAGGAAGAATGCCGGTTTTGATTAAAATTGACGTTGAGGGGTTTGAGCCTGCCGTTCTTGCTGGGGCGAGTAGAACGCTTGAGCTGGAGAGCTTGCAAGCAGTGATTGTGGAGGTCAATGGGCAAGAAAAGAGATATGGCTTCGCTGCTGATTCTGTCCGAGGCGCACTCGCGGCGGCCGGCTTTACAAGGATAAGGTACGAACCTCGAACACGGGAAATTCTGCGGGATACGTTTGATGCGGATGGCAACGCTATATTTGTCAAAAACGTCGAACGGGCACATGACAAAGTGCGAAAATCGCCCGAATACCGAACTCTAATTGGCAAAATTTGAGCGCAGGCTGGCTCACGCCCGCATTTATAGCATGCAATTTACCTGGAAGAAGCCGGCACCCACTTCCGAACTAGAGAATAGAAAAGTTTGACAGCAAAGAGCCGAAAAGGAGCGCTTCTGGGGCGCCTGTCGGGTGTATCCAAGTCCGGACTTTGGGCCTTGGTTGAGCAAATTAGTATGCCTACTTTGCAGTTGCTGTTAACTGTTCCGCTGATCTACTCTGTTGGCTTGAGTGGGTATGGCCTGTGGACCTTCAACTTATCGCTTGCGAGCGTACTTGGTGCAGCAACTCCCGGTATCGGTATGGCTGCTACTCAGTTGATATCTGCCGAGGTCGATCGCACGAAGCGGTCCGCGGCAATCAGCTTGATTGTGTTCGGCGGCTTAGCGGTTTCAGTTCTTTCAGGTGGAATTGCGTTCCTGCTGTCTAGTGTTGTCCTTCGCAGTCACCCGCCACTGATCTGGACTGAGAATAATATAGATATTGTAAGATTTGTCTTGCTTGCAGTACTCACTGCGATTGCATTGCAGTGGGATATGATATGCGCCGCGACACTGAGAGCGCAAAGTCGTTTTAAGGAGAATGCGCTATGTGAGGTGTCTACGCGGTTATTTAGCATTGGAAGTGTAGCCACGGCCGGAATGCTCAGTTTTCCATTGACTCAGCTTTTAGTTATAAACCTCCTGTGTATAATTTTGCGCGGTGGTGTGAAAGCATTTGTGGCAACAAGGGGAATTGAAAAATTTGGCCTCCACGAGGTGCTCGGATTGCTTTCGCCGGCCGTTCATTATGCCGTTTTGCAATGGGTAAATAACATCTCTTCTCTCTTATACTCGTCAGCAGATCGTATTGTGCTTGGATATTTTGTGCCCGCAGAAATAGTTGCCGTGGCGAGCCTCTGCGGCGAGATGAACCAGCAGATACAGTCACTTCCTAGAGCATACTTTTCACCCATACTTCCAGAGCTGATCAGGCTAGATCGCGCAAACGACAAGGTTGGGTTTCAGACTATCTTGCTGAGAAGCTCTGCAGCCATAAAGCGTATAATAATAGTGTTGTCACTGGCGTCAATTGCAATCGGGCCGCCTTTGGTCCTTTTGTTAACTCAATCAAGCTTTATGTACCAGGACCTTATGGTTATTTATTGCTCATATACGTTGTCATATGTGGCAATTGCTATGATCATCGTCCCTTACTTCTCTCTTATAGGTCGAGGGGAGTTGCGATGCGCAAATTTGCTAACCATTGGCGGGGCAGTTGCGAACCTGGTGGCTGCTGTGGCGCTGGGATCGCTGCTGGGAGCAGCCGGCGTCGCGCTGGGGCGAATCTTCTATGCCGTCCCATTCATACCTTGGCGAAAGTGGGAGAGCACGAGGACATGAAATTTCAGTCCGAGGCTCGTCGAAATCAAGCGCTGGTGGCTGGGGCGCGTCCTAGCGTTCGGATCCGCAAGAACAGCAGCCTGAGCTTGGACCGGTTGATGCTGGTCGCGCTTGTTGGGCCTGCGGTTGCTGGCGTTTTGAGGAAATTGACACCGACGCAGCCAGTGCAATTTGAGGCGCTGCCAGTCTCAATATTTCTTGCACTTGTTTTCATCGGACTTGTCAAAGTCAACAAAAATCGACCCTCAGTGGCCTATGGATGGATCGTCAGTTGGATCGCGCTCGTGGCAGTTTACGCTGTTCCTGCGTTTGCAATCGACACTATGCTTGGAATTCAAGCTCTTCTGTTGGGCGTCGGGGCTCCAATGCTTGGATTGGCAATCCTCACATACGACCGGCCAGGGGATTTAACGAAGCTTGTTAGAGCGGCAAAGATCTTCGTTTTGGTTATAGCGCTTCAGTTCCCTCTGGGCATTGTGATGCTTGTTTTGGGCAACGACGCGCTGCCGAGCGTTTTTAGGGCGAACGCTATCGAGCTTCTAGCAGGGAAGGAGTTTCGTATCGGGCAAGCAACGCTTGCTGGCTATTTTACCACTGCGCCCGTTAACTCAATCGCATCGCTGTGTGCATTTGGTTTTGCTTCGGCACTTGTCTTGAGGTCAAGAAGTTCAAAAGAGCGGCTAGTTCGGTTGGCTGTCGCTCTGATGATACTCGCTGTAATATGGATGACGGCCCGTAGAGGTGCTTTATTTAGTGCCCTTTTTATCGCTTTCATTCTACTGGCAATCGAAATTCGAGTTCATCGTGGCCGTCTGATCTTCGCGCTTTTCGCAGCGAGTCCTGTAGCGATTTTTTCCATAGCGCTCTTTTGGGACAGTGTTAACAGCGTTATCTTTGGCGAAAGAATGGTTTTACTTAATGAAGGTCAGTTGGACATAGGTGAAAGAATAAATTCGATCTTCTTAAAATTTGTTGTCGAATGGATAAATTTGGCGCCATTTGGTAATTTCAGCGGGTATGCTTCTGGAGCTGGGAAGGCGTTCGAGGTGCGTGACCTTAGTATGGCTGCAGAAGTCGGCGCTGCAATGATTGTGGCAGAGAATGGAGTTCTGGGTCTCCTATTATTCACAGCGATATTTATCGTTTTGCAAATTGAGATGGTAAGGAGAATCAGAAAATCAGGCCAGTATTGGTGTGGACCGCTGGTGGCATTGCATTTTGTTCTGTTTGTGCTGTTCTTTTTCAAGGAGAATTCGGTGCTATTTCCTGGATTAATTGGATCCCTGTGCTACTGGTCATTGCCCGGGCTGGTGGCCGTAGGAACTTCCGAAATCGCGAGTCCGGGTTATTGGCGTACCAGCCGGGCGGGCGCAGATCGCTATGGACGCGAGAGACGGAGCTGAAGGTACTTGAGAGGATAGATGGCATGTATCCAATTGTTCTGATAGCGCCGACGTTCTCGGATGAGCAGGTTCTCCGTTTTCCTTTTGTCTCCCCAGCGGCGTCCGCTTGGATACGAGGCTTGGTTGACGCGTTGGAGACGTTTGGTCATGTGGACAGAAGTTTTTGGTTTTCAAACGAATCGTCGTGGCCACGTGGACCTTTTCTGCAGCCTGGAATGGAGATCAAGTCGTCCTCGATTGGGATGAAGCTGGTGAAATTCCTCAACCTTCCGGCTATCAAGCGCAGGTCCATTAGCCGTGCACTGGAGAGAGCGGTTTGTGCCGAGGTAAGTCGTGAGGCTTTCGTTTTTGTCTACGGGCAGGGAACGCTTTCCGCAGCTGCAGTTAAACGCATCGGCAACTTGGTCCAGCGCGTGGTCGTTATCGTTCCCGACGCGCCGTCTAATACAGCTGGGTTAGACTTAGTCAAGGAAGTCGCAAAAGTGGCGACAGGTGGGTTGCTCTATTTGCCCGCAAGCATAGGATCTCTGCTGGGGGGGCGGCGCTGTATGGCGTTTCATGGGACGGTTCCCCACGTCGCGGAAGTCTCAGCCCCAAAAGTCGGAACAAGGAAGAGGCTCGTATTCGTCGGCGGTGTCGACAAGGTAAGTGGATCTGATTTCCTAGTTCGAGCACTTAAGCGAATCGACCTGTCAGACGTTGACGTTGTTGTTGCGGGTCGGGTTAGCGACGTGCAGTCAGCGGTGGCTTTAAAAGAAATGGGCGCTCAAGTCATGGGGTTTTTGAATGCAGCCGAGCTAGACGCCGCGTGCTCTGACGCGTATGCGTTTTTGAATCCTCGCGACCCAAGCTTCTCAGCGTCCGATACCAATTTTCCCTCAAAGATATTGAAATATATGTCTTATTCTCGTCCTATTTTATCAACCGATACGGCAGGCATGCCGCGTGACCTCGTTTCCGTTCTAGGTTGTAGTGGTGTGGGAAGCCCGGATAGTTTTGCTGACAGGGTTGATGGGATTCTACGCCAGCCAGAGTCGCAATGGATTGCCGCGGCTACACAAGTCAGAAATTTCGCAATTGAAGAATACTCCGTCCAGAGTAGCGCTAGAAAAATTGCGAAATTCATTGGCGTTCCCACGCCTTGTTTAATATGAAGGGCTCGTCAAATGAGTAGACTGAAGGAAGTGTTTCGAAAGGTCGGATTTAACGTAACCAGAATTGGCCCGAATACTGACCCATGGTCGCGAAGAATCGAGTTGCTGCGGCAGCGAAAGATCGGTTGTGTTCTCGATGTGGGCGCACACTATGGTGGCTTTGGAAGTGCACTTTACAGGGCGGGCTTTGATGGGGCTCTGATCTCGTTTGAACCTCTGCCTCAGGCCCTCGATGCGCTACGCCGTCGCGCGTCCCGCCAAAAGAGATGGTCGGTTGTGCCAGTTGCGATCGGCGACCATGATGCTACGACAGAATTCTCCGTCTCTTCGCGAACCACTTCGAGTTCGCTATTTGCAATGACAGCCCTGGCGGAGAGCGCAGCAAATGCGAGAGAGGAAAGCAGGATATCGGTCCCTATGCGTTCAATCGATAGCTATTGCAAGGAGAAGTTGCCTGGCGTCGAGAAGGTGTATCTAAAGTGCGATGTTCAAGGAGCAGAGTTTCTGGTTATTCAGGGCGCAATGGAGACTATGGTTCGTGCGGAGGTGGTCGAATTGGAGCTATCTCTGGTTCCATTGTACGAGTCTTACTGGGAGTTCTCGGAAGCCCTGAGATGGTTCTCTGATCACGGGTTTAATATCTGGTCGATCGAGCCGGGTTTCGCTGATCAGGAGTCCGGTCGCGTCTATCAGGTTGACGTGATTTTTGCTCGAAAAACATAGATATACTGCGATGGTAACGATATGACAATATATGTTATACAGAAGCGGATCGCGGAATATCGAATAGGAGTATTTAACGCAATTGCGCGTCGGCGAAAGGACTTGATCGTTTGTTCTCAGGAGCCGCCAAAAAGCCAGACTAACTTCAAATGGATGCATCTACAGTTCGACAAAAAGAAAGTTGGACAGCATGCGTGGAACATTCCATTTGATGCAGAGAATGATATACTGATTACGGGCCTTGATCTCCGTAACCCATCACTTCTTTCGATAATCTTTAGCTCCCGTGGTCAGGTTGTAGTCTGGAGTCATGGTTTCGGAAGAAGATGGGGCAGTTTTTTTATGCGACCCTTGCGGCTAATCGCGGCTGCCCGGGTAACTGCTTCGATGTTTTACACAGAGTCGGGCAGAGACCAATTTGCGCGCTGGGTTGCAAATGACAAACTCTTTGTAGCGAGAAATACGATAGCGCTTGCGTGCTTTGAAGCGGATCCGACAGTGTGCCGTGACAGCTACCTTTACTTCGGTGACTACCGCGATGAAAAGGGGTTGATGGAGCTTCTGGACGCTTTTGCTATCGTAGCGGCAGAGCACCCGAGCTTGCGCCTCGTGTTGGTCGGAAGTGGGCCGATAGAGGCGTCCATGAAAACAAAGGCAAACAGGGGTGGCTTTTCTGATCGCATTGAATTTCATCCTAGGACGAGTACACCCGAGGCGCTAAAAAAATTCCTTGATCGAGCGATCGCAACTGTGTCGCCGTGGCACGTCGGTCTCTCCGTCGTTCAATCGTTTTGGGCCGGCGTTCCAGTGGTAACTCGCCCTGGCAATCGGCACGCGCCTGAGTTCGAATATTGTGTGGAAAACGAGAACACCTTATTTTATCGCGGTGGCTCTAGTGAGTTAGCACGGGTGATGGCGCGCTTACTTAACAGTGAGCTACGAGAAGAGATGGCTAGAAATGCCCGCAAGTATTACATTGAAAAGCTCGACATCGAAAACATGGTTCAAGGGTTCGAGGCGGCGATTTCATTTTGTGAGGAACGTCGAATTCTCCGACCGAACATCTGATGGTTGATGCAATGCGCAGAAATACTGATGGGGTGTACGGATCGGGGCGTTTAGGTTGTTGCAAGCAGCTTGACAAGAATTACAGATAGGGAAAATACGTGTCAATATTTAGAAATGTTCGTTCCCGAATCGGAAGCTTCAAAAAGCCAATAGAACCAACGTTTGCAACCGTAAGGTTGCGCGGGCTTGCGATCGTAGTGCCGCTTCATGAGACAGTCGGTTGGAGATTGTATTGGGATAGAGCCTATGAGGAAGAACTTCTCGATTACTTCGAGAAAGAACTGTCTGAAGGCAGTTTTTGCGTCGATGTTGGAGCCAACCTTGGTTATATTTCCTGTTACCTCTGGAAAATAGTTGGTAATGGAGGGGAAGTATTGTCATTTGAGCCGGATCCATTGATCGCCAGTCTGGCAGAATTCAACATTGAGTTAAACGGATACGACGGCAGCAAAGTTGCTAAGGTGGCGCTATCAGACACTGACGGCGATGCTCAGTTTTTCCGCTCTGGTGACTCTGGCTATTCCGGACTTCGTGATACAAAGCGCCGCGCAGTAAGATCAATGATCACGGTCCCGCAGAGGCGGTTGGGCGACTTTCTTTTGGCTGCAGGGCGGAGAGCAGATCTGATCAAGATTGATGTCGAGGGAGCGGAATTCGCTGTAATGCGAGGTGCCCAAGAGGTTCTTTCTGACCCTGAACTCAAGCCAAGGGTAATCGTTCTGGAAACAAGTGAGATCAATCAGAAGGCATTCGGGTACACATCCTCGGACCTAGTGTCATTCATGGCGACTTTTGGCTATCGTGCCGTGACATTCGATCGGGAAAAGCTAGACGGCCTGTCCGGTAACATTATCTTTCGCGGTTGACGGTGTCAGTCAGCTCCACGGAGCTGACGAGAATATAACTTCAGTGAATACTGTTTTGAGAAGCGCATGAAAATAGTACAAATAGTTGCGTCGATCGAAGCGGAGGCCTCTGGTCCCTCGTACTCTGTCTTACAGCTTGCTAGGGCAATGGAGAAAAGTGGAAAGGAAGTGGAGCTGATATCATTAGGGGGGCCACTCGATACCTTGGACGGAAAATTTAGAAATAGAAAATTTACTCGTGATTATGAAAGATTCGGTCAACTTAAAAAACTCGGCCTATCGTCCAAGATGAGGAAGGGGTTGGTCGAGGTCGCAGCTGGGGCCGAGGTACTTCACACGCACGGCCTGTGGATGATGCCAAACGTTTATCCAGCCCGTGTCGCAAAAGCCTTTAAAGTGCCATTTGTCATATCGCCTCGAGGCATGCTTAGTCCGGCGGCCTTAGAATATTCAAGAGCAATAAAGTCTGTCTTTTGGTTTATCGCGCAACGATCAGCACTCAGGGAAGCAAATCTTATTCACGCTACTAGCGAGCAAGAATACGAGGATATCCGTACCTTTGGTCTGAGGCAGCCGGTCGTAATTTTACCCAACGGGGTCGGAATCTCTCATCCGCAGTGTTCCGATTTTGAGCGTTCGGCTGTTGTTCTGTATCTCGGCCGCTTGCATCCGATCAAGCGTATTGAGACACTCTTGAAGGCATGGGCCCAACTAGAAGACGTCTTTCCTAATTGGACGCTCGAGATTCGGGGTCCAGGTGAGCCAAATTATGTCAAGAAGTTGAAGCAAGAGGCCATACAGTACCGCCTGAAGCGATGCATCTTTGGTGATCCGGTGTATGGCGAAAAAAAGTACGAACTCTATAGGACAGCGGCGGTATCCGTGTTGCCATCGTCATCAGAAAATTTCGCAATGACTGTTGCAGAGAGCTTAGCATGCGCAACCCCCGTAATTACCACGAAAGCGACCCCGTGGCGCGGGCTTGAGACGTATGGATGTGGATGGTGGGTCGACCCGGGGGTGGAGCCACTGAAGCATGCGCTTCACGCCGCCCTCACATCAGGGATGATCGAGCTTCACCAAATGGGTACCCGCGGCCGAAATTGGATGATCCGGGATTTCGCATGGTCGGGAATAGCAGAGCGGATGATTGAAGCCTATAGTTGGTTACGAGGTCAAGGCTCCCCACCACCTACGATCATTCTTTAGCCTCTGCAAGCGACTAGTTTGAACTATTGGCGCGGCAGAGACGGCCCGCAGTGTTGTCTCACCAACTAGCATTTGAACTCAAACTGAAGGCAGGGAAGTGGTTACGAATTTGACGATGAAACAGGGGCAGGGGGCTGAGTTGCTTCGGAAAATAAGCTCTCATGAAGCCGTCGTAGGTGTTATTGGCCTTGGATACGTTGGACTTCCGCTAGCGATCGCCGCGGCTCGAGCGGGTTTTAATGTTATTGGATTTGATACAGACGTTAAAAAAATAGAAATGCTGAACTCTGGCAAATCCTACATAGACGCTGTTGGGTCACGCGACCTGAAGTCCATGGTGGAAGAAAAGAAATTTCGAGCTGAGGGAGAGTTTATACACTTCGCCGAATGCGATATAGTTATCATCTGCGTCCCTACACCCCTTTCGAAGCAGCGCGAGCCCGACCTAAGCTATGTCAAGGACACATCTGAAAACATTTCACGCTATTTGCATATTGGCCAGTTAGTTGTCCTCGAATCCACAACATATCCAGATACAACTTTGGGTATTGTAAAGCCGATATTGGAACGAAGCGGTCTGAGGGCAGGAATAGATTTTTGGATCGGGTTTTCGCCGGAGCGTGAGGACCCCGGCAGCAAGAAATATTCAACTGTTAATATCCCGAAAATAGTAGGCGGCGACGGCGGGGAGGCATCCGAGCTTATGGAGGCTTTTTACGGTAATGTAGTTGAAAAAGTAGTTGTAGTGTCGAATCCATCCGTTGCCGAAGCCGTTAAAATTACTGAAAATATCTTTAGGGCCGTAAACATAGCTCTCGTGAATGAACTAAAAGTAATCTACGATGCGATGGGAATTGACATCTGGGAAGTGATTGACGCCGCCTCCACTAAACCCTTCGGGTATATGCCGTTCTACCCTGGACCTGGACTCGGAGGGCATTGCATCCCTGTTGATCCCTTCTATCTGACGTGGAAGGCGAGAGAATACGGTCTCTCAACTCGATTCATCGAACTTTCTGGCGAAATAAATGTATCAATGCCGCGGTATGTAATAGCTAGGCTGGAGCAGTCTCTTGACACTCGGCAGAAGATTTCTCTTAGCAGTGCCTCGATCTTAATTGTCGGACTGGCTTACAAACCAAACGTATCCGACATTAGAGAAAGTCCGACGCTTGTAATGCTTGAGACGTTGGTGAAGCGAGGCGCATCTGTAGACTATTACGATCCTCACGTTCAGGAGATTCCAAAGACTCGAGAGCACCCCGATTTGTCTGGGCGGAAGTCCGTTGAACTAACGACAGACACGCTTTCTGATTATGACGCGGTTCTTATAGCGACTGATCACGACGAAATCGACTACAGACTGTTAGCTGAACACGCAAAATTGATAGTGGATACGAGAAATTGTTTTGCTCGTAGGAATATCGTATGCAGGAATCTGGTCAAGGCGTAGGATTGAGCCGACAATGATAGAAAACGTGTGAACGCGGGCGGTTCAAACTGTGTTGAAATCGAAGTTAAGGCTGGAATGCTCGACGTAAAGGAGAACCGGAGAGCACGGAAGTGGAGCAGGGCCGAGCAACTCGGACGCGTGCTGTGGGGCCTGGTGGGTCCTTTATTCATCTTAAGCCCGCGACCACTTTGGAAATGGAGAGTATTCTTACTGCGATCGTTTGGAGCTAAAGTCGGAAGGAATGTGCATATATATCCGGACGTGCGCATTTCGATGCCATGGAATATCTCGATTGGAGACAACGCTGCCATAGGGTCCAGGGTCACATTGTATGCGCTTGGGCCAATTAGCATTGGGGCAGAAGCGACCATTTCCCAAGGTGCGCATCTTTGCGCGGGAACTCACGACTATCGTGACCCGTCAATGCCACTCGTCAAGGCGACTATTCGTGTGTCGAACGGCGTATGGATTTGCGCAGAAGCGTTCGTGGGCCCTAAGGTGGAAATTGGATCTATGGCTATAGTAGGTGCGAGAGCCGTAGTCATGCGAAGTGTTCCTTCGTATGACATTGTAGTTGGCAATCCTGCGCGCAGTGTGGGACGCCGAAAAATGAATTTAACGGGGCAAGGGTCTAGCGGCTCTTAGAAACGCAATTTGACTTGGATTTGAAGATCGTAACAACACGAAGCAAGAGTTGATTAAGGGCAATCCTGTGCAGAAGATTCCCATTACCGTCATTATTCCTGTTAAGAACGAGGAAGGCAATTTGCCAAGGTGTTTGGAGAGGCTTGGCAGGTTTGAGCGTGTCATTGTTGTGGATTCTGGAAGCGAGGACAAGACGGTTGCGATAGCCGAAAAAAACGGAGCTGAGATAGTTCATTTTCGGTGGAACGGCCTTTACCCAAAGAAACGAAATTGGGTGCTAATTAATCATGCGATCACGACTCCCTGGGTGTTTTTTCTGGATGCGGACGAGGTAGTTAATGACGTGTTCTGTGATGAAGTGAAGGCAAGAACGGCGTCAGACGAATATGTCGGCTTCTGGTTAAAATACAGGAACTACTTTATGGGAAGGGAGCTTAAGTTCGGTGTAGCGCAAAAGAAGTTGGCTTTATTTCGAGTGGACGCGGGCATGTATGAGCGTATTGAGGAAGATCGATGGAGTAGCTTGGACATGGAAGTCCATGAGCATCCCATACTCGCGGGTCGGGTCGGAGCGATCGAGACCTTAATCGATCACCGCGACTTCCGGGGCATAGACAGGTTCATTGGCCGTCACCAAGCATATGCCAAGTGGGAGGCGAACCGGTATATGCTACTTCGGGCAGGGGCGGCCCAAAATACGTTAACAGAGAGACAAAGTGTGAAATACAAATACTTACCGTCCCGTTGGTATGCGTTTGCTTACTTTTTTTATAGCTACGTTTTAAAGGGGGGGGTATTGGACGGGTGGTCAGGCTTCTCATACGCGTTTTACAAAACGTGGTATTTTCATACTATAAGTAATCTAATCCGTGAGTACGAGGAGGAAAAAAAAGAAAACGTTAACATGAGAAATAATTCTCTGTCCACTAAGTCTTAATTGGAGAGTAGTAGTGCCACGACTTTATCAAAGTGCAAAGAGGATTCTTGTAACTGGCGGGGCCGGTTTTCTTGGCTCTCACCTGATCGACAAGCTTATAGGGATAGGCAACGAAGTCTTGTGCGTTGACAATCTCTTTACGGGAACCAAGAAGAATATCGAACACCTCGCATCTCATCCAAAGTTTGAATTCATCCGCCATGACATCACGTTTCCGCTTTATGTTGAAGTTGATGAGATTTACAACCTTGCTTGTCCGGCGTCTCCTATTCACTATCAGCACGACCCAGTTCAAACTACGAAGACGTCTGTCCATGGCGCGATTAATATGCTTGGACTTGCAAAGAGGCTTAATTGCAGAATCTTTCAGGCGTCCACCAGCGAAGTTTATGGCGACCCATCTGTGCATCCGCAGGTGGAAGAATATTGGGGGAATGTAAATCCTATAGGCCCAAGATCCTGTTATGACGAGGGCAAGCGTTGTGCAGAGACTCTGTTTTTTGACTACCACAGACAAGTGGGACTTGATATTAAAGTGGCTCGAATTTTCAATACATACGGGCCGCGAATGCATCCGGCCGACGGGCGTGTTATTTCGAACTTCATAGTTCAAGCGCTGAACCAGATGCCGATCACGATATACGGGGACGGTGAGCAGACTAGGTCGTTTTGCTATGTTGACGATTTGATCAAAGGTTTCATCGATTTTATGGATGACGAGGTCAAGTATCCGGGGCCGTTAAATCTAGGTAACGATAGCGAAATCTCGATAAGGGGTATTGCCGAGGCAATTATAGAACTGACGGGTTCGAAATCGGTAATAGTGAGTGAAGAATTACCGGCCGACGACCCACGTCAACGACGCCCAGACTTGGCGAAGGCGCGTGAGATGCTTGGTTGGCAACCAAGTGTTCAGCTGCGCGAAGGTCTCGAGAAGACCATTGAATATTTCGCGCGATTGTAGAGATCCGTTGAGGTCGTAATGGTGATGCGCGTCGTTGGTGTTTCTTTGGGCGATAAGGCGGAGGTATCGTGCGGCATATAGTTGAGTTGTTGACCAGAAATTGGATCTTTAAAAGGCGTCTGCCTAAGCAGTATGGTTCGCTGCCCATCTATGTCAGCCCTGATGCGCAATTGAAGGTACTTAAGCCGGGTCGTGCCGCCTTTGACCCTCAACTGTTGCACGCCGTCGATGAACTTGTAGAGGCTGGAGACACTGTCTGGGATATTGGAGCGAATATGGGAGTGTTCAGCCTGGCTTCCGCGTTTCGGTCTGGGACTGGGAACGTAGTGGCGGTAGAAGCCGATCTTTGGCTAGTAAATATGTTGCGAAAGACATTTGAATTAGAAGAGAATCGCAGATACGGGATAGAGGTGGTTCCCGTAGCAGCATCTAATAGAATAAGTATTCAGAAGTTTTTAATCGCCTCTCGCGGTCGAGCGTCAAATCACCTCGGGGAAGTAGCTGGGAGTACTCAATCCGGCGGAGCCAGATCGACCGTTCTTGTTCCAACGTTCGAGTTGGATTATCTTCTTGAATATTGCGTGCCTCCGTCGGTCGTGAAGATAGACGTTGAGGGCGCAGAAAACTTGGTTTTAGGCGGAATGAGGAAGATACTCTCTACGATCCGACCTAAGTTGTATTGTGAGGTGACCTCAGATCGGAGGAAAACGTTTGAACTGATGGAGCAGTATGACTATGTGCAGCGCGCTTCACGGCAGGGACATGGCGCAAATCTATTTTTCTACCCGAAATGAATGTTCGAGGGTGGCGTGCAACTGGGGGGAAGCTGTTGTGTGCCGATGACGCGATCGGCTGGCCGTCTTGATCGGCGACACATCAACTTTGGTGCTCAGCCCGCCATGAGAACGGCCGATGGCGGCAAAAGTTCGTGGTCGGCCTCATAGGCATTTGACTCGCACGCGGGTTTTCCATCCGCTACCAATTGGCACCTGAGCGACAAAAGCAGCAGTGAAACCGCCAACTACCACCCGCCGTTCGTTTTTAATGGCCGTGCCGCCTGCGGCCGTATTTTCTGGTGTGACTCAGCGAGCCGTAGCGGCTCGCGATGAAGCCGGTGGATATGCGTCAGATGCCGTCAGCCAGGGCAATGTCCCTGTCTATGATACAGCGGTTGGCATGGCTGCAATCAATCTCCCGACTGGGCTGGCTGCTTTCGAAACGCGGGGCTACAACTCTGTTGATGATGGTGGCGGCTGGCTTTATGCAGTTAGAAGTTCGGAACCTGCACACTTCGGAAAGATTGGTCTTGGTGCGGGAAGATGGGGCGAACTCATAGTGCCGCGCGGTGAGATCACTTGCGAAGCGCTAGGTTTGGTGGGAGATAATTCGACCGATAATGGATCTCGTTGGGCGGGCGCCAACGCTTACTGTCAATCGAATGGGTTTCGTCTCATCGCAAGGAAGGGAACTTACAAGACATCGGTCAAGGCTTTTATCGTCGGAGATACTTTTATCCGCGGTGCCGGCATGTATGCTTCGACGTTTAAGGCCATTGGAAAGATTGACGCAGTTTTTCATGCCAACACGTCGACAAATATAGTAGTTCAATGGGAAGATTTTCAAATTGACGGTAGTGGCACAGCCGCTAACGGAGTGTTATTTGATGCCGGTGGCGGTTCGGCGGTCATTACGCAAGGCAGCTATTTCCGGAACATCCGAGCTCTTAATCCGGTAATAGCAAGCATCAACTCCACGATGCCTATGTATGCTGGCGTGTTGCAATCCGTGATTCTGCAAGGAGGAAAGCGCGGAATTTATTGGCGCGCCAACGCCGGAATGAATGGCTCTACAATCAGCAACATCCGTGTCTCAGGAACGGCGATTACAGCTATCCATCTTGAGAATGTTGGAACTAGTCTGTCCGAGCTAACCATAGAATCCGCCACGATTGAAGGAAATAATGGGGCCGGTCTGTATGTTAACAAGATGCGAGTTAAGATGTTAGGGGCGAATCATTTCGAAAGAAACGGGCGCATCAAACCAGCAGTGGCTCCTGTTTCGCTCGGAATCGATCCCCTCACTACTCTCAAAGGATCGGCGACAATCATCGTGGTGCATAAAGGTCACGGTCTCTCAACCGGTGACGAGATTAATATAAAAGGAGCTGCCCTCGTCGGCGATATAACGGCGAATGGCAAGTCTACTATCAGGAGGATCAACGCTAACTCCTATTCCATCGCCCGCGGTGCGCAGCTTGCAGAATCAAGCACACAAGGCGGCGGCTCGGCGGTCGTCGCCGAGTACGGGTTGCCAATAGATATTCTTGTTGACAGTTCTAGCGGTATATTTACTGAGCTCGATATCGACAAGATTAGTAAATCTACCGATGGCTTGGGGCAGGTAGATAGTGTTTTTGCGCGACTGATGGCCCCAAACTGCAATATTATTATTCGCGGTGGAAATCCATCGCGGAACAACTTGATCGATGGAAACGGCCAATCAAACGGCTGCTCCATTGCGCTGCTGAATTGCTTTGCCGGAACAATTAACACCGCGGCAATGGCGGTGCGCCGCGACGAGCCAGGCATTAAGAAGACGGGGCGGCTTGCGCTCGGAGCTACAATGACTGCTACGGGCATTTCTGCGAACAGCAATGGGTGGGTCAGAGTCACTGCAACAAAGCGCTCGGCCGACACAGTCACTGTGGGGATGTACATAATCGCACTGGATCGTGCCGGTGATAATATTCACTGGGGTTGGGTTGGACCGGTCCTCCCTTCATCCGGATTCGAGGACTTTGTAAGTTTTAGCGTTGTAGGCAGCCAGCTAATGGCCGCTCGGACCGGCGGCACTGGAGACGGGTGGATGACGCTTGAGGGCGAGTGGAGCGAGTTTTAACGACCTCGAAGCCTGACCTTACGAATCCCATGGCCATGCCTCGAAAGTCCCGGAAAGCGCCAGCGTGCTACCGCTCCGGTTCGGTGACTAGAGCGCGTCCTGTTTAATCTGGGTCGTATCCAGCTGCCTTGAAGTAGTTGGCGCATTCGGCTGGGGTGAAGCG
>NZ_JBVVQR010000033.1:0-64144 GCF_055811535.1 Mesorhizobium sp. WSM4816
CGGGGGCTGCGCGGCGGACACGCCAACGTCACCGCTGAATGCCACGCCATTTTTGCAGAACTTGACGCACACAACTGAACGTCAGCTTTTGAGCAACATTTCGGCTCGGGAATGGCCGGTTAGGGTCAGATCACGACGATGCCCATTGTGAGCTGAATGTCCGCCCTAGAAGATCCGTAGCCAGAAGCTGAACGTCTCCTTCCGGCCCACTCCAGTCATCGTGCATACCGGGCTCAATGCCCGCAAAAGGATCGAACACCGCCGTTTGAGATCAGCGCCACCGCCACCGCGTACCATGCTAAAACGCGTCAGCCCGGACGCTTACCCTGGTTCAGCATATCCGGTTCACCCCCGCGCATCCTCGCCGTTGGCATCCTCGGCCGCGAGGTGATCGCAAACACGCTGCATCAGCCAGCCCCAGGCTTCTTTCTCGCCCTCGCCCGCAGTCTTTTCGATGGCAATCGAAAGGTAGGCGATTTCCGCCTCGATCTTGTCGCGCGGCAGCATGCCGAGCCGGCTGACCAGGATGGCCAGTTCCAGCACCGCCGCCTTGGCGCGGTTGAAGCCGGTGAACGGCGCATGCGTTTCCTCCTGCACCACGCGGCAGAAATGGCGAGGCCGCATGGCATCGTCGTCGACGCTTTCGACTTCGAGGACCGAATGCGCGAGCGCCGCTGCGAGACGCGGCACTGGAAACCCGTCGACGGCAACGGTCGGCCAATGCTTGCGGCCAGTCAGGCAGCCGGCAAAGATGCGGACGTCATCGGTGTAATTGGCAATGGCGAACGGCACTTCGGCGAGATTGTCGAGCGTGATGGACGGCCGGAACGGCGCGATGACCCAGCCGTCCTCCTCGGCGATGATGCCGATCGGCGCGATGTGGACGTCGCCGGCTTTGTTGACCGTAGTGATGATCGATTCGCGAATGAACGGCATGGTTTAGCGCTCTTTCTTCGCGCGGAGCGTGTGGCCCGGTTCCGCAAGACGGCTGCGGTCGGTTTCGGGAGCCGGCGCGGCAACGCCCCATGCGAGCGGCTCGTCCTGCACATAGCGCTTGCCGAGGCGCCACGCGATCTCGGCCTTCATCAGTTCGGCGCCGAGATAGAACGCGTGTGCTCCATCCGCCTCAACGCCAAGCCCGGCAAAGAGTTCGAACGCATCGGTGGCAACCGCGTGCCCCTTGCCGTTGAAAACATGGATGCCGTCCTCGGCGGTCATAATGCGGAAGTTGGTGTCGCGCACCTCCGCCGCCAGTGCTGCGATGTCCTCGGTTGAGGCGGTGAACGGCTTGCGGTCGTGAACCTGCAGCAGCCCTGGATGGTAACTTCGCGGCAGCGCACCGTCACTCTTGGCGGCAAACAGGATGCGGCGGGCAATGTCGTGCTCCTCGATGGTTCGCAGCGTGTGCGGGCTGACGTGCACGGCAAGCACGTTTCGGATCTGAAGTTCCGAGCAGAGCCCGGCCAGAACCGCGGTGACGCCGGAACTGTCGGCGTCGGTCAATTCGGTGAGATTGCCGGTGCCCATCAGCAGCTCGACCTCGGGCCAGCGGCGGCGCGCCTCGATGAAACGCGCGAGTGAGGCGGCAAAGCCGAAATGGATCGGGTCGAGCACCGGATCGGCGAGGAAGGCGATGCCGGCCTTTTGCGCCGCTTCGATGGCCCGTCCGAGCGAATCCAGGTCGCCGGGCGTGGACGGGATCAGCACTGGCACGGCCTTGTGGTCCAGGGCCAACGGCAGCGTGTTCTCATCGAGGCTGAGAAGAAAATCCGCACCGGCGCCTGCGCCGATCGACAGTTCGTCTGACCTGGCGGAATCGACGCTGACCAGAAATCCCTGTGCCTTCAGCTCGCGCACCGCCTCTTCCAGCAATGGAAACGGTGTTTCCGGCAGGCAGCCGAGATCGATGACGTCGGCGCCGGCCGCGGCCAGCGTCCGTGCTCTCGCCACCAGCGCCTCGACCGACAGCATCGGCGCATCGACGATTTCGGCGAAGATGCGCATGTCGTGACGCGAAAGGTCGGGCGCCTCGCCCGCCCGGCCGAGAAAGGCCGGCAGATCGGCGATCTCGTCGGGCCCGCGCACGAAGGGCACGCCGAAGTGGTTCGACAGATGCTCGATGTCGCCGCGATAGCGGCCGGGCAGGATGACGCGGTCGGTGCCGCCTGCCAGGCTGAGCCGCCGCTTGATGATGTCTTCGCTCATCAGCGCCGCGACCTTGACGCCGATGTCGATGATCTCCCAGGCAAATTCGGTTTCGCCCAGTCCGGCCAGCAGCCTTTCCAGCCGAACCTTGGCCAGATGGCCCGTAAGAAAGACCAGCCGCTCAGCCATGGCTTGCGAGTTCGGCGTGGCGCCGCCTGACCGAGGCTTCGAGATCGGCAAGCGACTCGACCACCTGGGTTCGCTCAAAACTCTTCAGCTGGTTGGTATTCTCCAGGTCGATGCTGCGCGGATAGACCTTGACCAGCCCATGCGGCGCCATGGTTTCGAGTTCCGGCGCGGTGTCGCAGGCAAAGACGATGGCCGGCACCCGGCATTTTCCGGCCTGGGCAAAGACGTTGGTGGCGAGCGTGTCGGAAATGCCGTGCACGCATTTGGCGACTGTGTTGGAGCTGGCCGGCGCCACCACCACCGTATGATAGACGCCGTGATAGAATTCGCCGACCGGGATCGCGCTCGCCGTCTTGTCGTGCAGCACGCGCGTCGTCTCCGGGAAATCGAGCTTGAGCTTGTACATGCGCAGCACTTCGTTGGCGGCTTTCGACACAAAGACATCGCAATGCTCGATCTGGTGGATGAGTGCAAAACTCTCCGTAAAAAAATGACCGGAACCGGTCAAAACCCATGCCCAGCGCGGCGTATGCAGCATCGCCATCGCCTACCCTGCTTTTCTTGCCGACCGGATCAAAGCCGCGATCGCAATGCCGGGCAGAGTGCCCGCCGCGAGCAGCGCCCCGGCCTCGGCGGCATCTTTCGGGCCGGCGAGGTGGACATCGACACCGTCGGGCAGCATGGCGGCGAAGCCGGCGTCGACGATGCCTCTGGCCGCCAGGCTGTCGATCGTGTCGCTGCCGGAGAAGGCGCCGGTCTGCTTGATCAAGAGCAGCGCGTTCGCGCCGAGCTTGCCGGCAAGCCAGGCGGCAAGCGAATCGGAGGTAACATCCCAGGACGCCGGAATGTCCGGCGCCGGCAGCGCCAATGACGACGGCAGCCACACCGGGATCTTCTCCGCGTCCAGCGCCCGCCGCATTTCTTCCAGAGACCGTGCCGGAGCCAGCCTTTCGTCACGGTCGAGGATGACCTGGGCGAACTGCTCCATGGCGAGGATCGCCATGGCGTGGGCGGCGGTGTCGGAAAAATCCATGTAAATCTGCGTCTCGCGCACCTGGTCGGCGAACAGGCCGCCGCCGGGCACGATGGCGATCGGCAGCTGGGAGCCCGCCAGCGCCGCGATCCAGCTTTCCAGTTCCGCCGCATGGACGGTGCTGCCGCCAAGCTTGACGACGGACGGCTTGACGGCGGCTCGCCTGATGGCCTCGGGCCTTTCCTGTCGCGGCCGGGAAACGGCGCCTTGGTCTTTTCGCCCGGCAGGGCCGGAGGCGACGCCGCGGCCTGCCGATTGGCGCTTGCGTTCGATCTCGACGCCGACGCCGCCTGGGCCGAGTTCGAGTTTTTCCACCCTTACCGTGACCCGCACGACACGCGGGTTCTCCAGGATGTAGGTCGCCACCTGCTCGGCCAGGGCCTCGCTGAGCTGGATGTGGCCCCGCGCAACGATGGTGCGGATGCCGTCCATGATGATGTCGTAGGAGAAGACATGGCGCATGTCTTCGGGATGGTCGGTGACTTGCAGCACGTCGGCGGTCACGTCGAAACGCACTTTTTGGGTATGGCCGTGCTCAAAACTGTAGGCGCCGATCTGGACCGGCAAGACAAAGTCCCGCACGAAGATCTTGTCGGTGCCCAGTGTCGGGTCGGTGCCCGGCGAATAGCCCCTCGCCGCCAGCAGGCGGTAGTCGATGCTCGAAGCGCCGCCGGCCCGGGATGCTTCCGGGATCAGTTCGCGGATCTGCGCAACCGCCTCGGCGCTGATCGAACCCACGCGGCCGGAATCGCCGCACAGCGCCCCGCGAAAGCCGAGAAAATCGGGGGCGAAGGGCAGCAGGCGTGGAATATCAGGGGCTTCCAGCGATCCGCTCAGCCCAACCATGAGGCCGAGCGATTTCGCTCGATCGATGAATCCCGGGATACGCTCGGGCGGCAGATGGTCGAGCAGCCGCCCGTTGGCCTTGTTGGCCGTGTCGACCATGGCGCCATGGAAGCGATGTTCGGCAAGCATCGGCAGAAGCTCGAAGTCCGGCGTCAGGTCGGCGAAAAGCACGGCGATCAGTTTCGTTCGCGCGGCGAGCGGTTCGAGCGCCGCGGCACAAGCCGCGACATTTGCCGACGGAAAAAAACCTATCTTGACGTAATCGACGCCGGCGGCAGTGATCTCTTCGGCCCTGGCGCGGATCGTCTCGGGTTCCATCGGCAGGTCGCCACAGACCGCGCTGACCGGCGCCCGGCCGGCGATCAGCGAAATCGTCCGGCGGATGGTCTGCGTGGACACCGCGCCCAGCGCTCCCGCCTTCGGATCCTTCAGGTCGACGATGTCGGCACCGCCTGAAAGCGCGATCTCTGCCTCGTCGACGCCGGTGACGCTGGCCAGCATTCTGGTCATTGACGGACTTTCTCCGGCATGAGGAAAAGGACGCTTTTGGGCCCGAATACCGAAATCCGCTCGGTCGCGGTTCGGGCGAGCAGGCATGGCACTAAAGCAGACGTGAGAAGTCCACTTTCAGGGTTTGATAAATTTTGCGGGTCAGCTAAGCTCATCGCGGGCACCTTGACTTCGCGCCGCTCCGACAACAATCGGACTTTAGCGCAAGAACGGGTAATTTTATCGATGACGAGCGCGGTGCCGGGCACTCTGGCGGCCTTTTTGTGCTTTTTTTTCTTGACCGTCAACGTTGCGGGCGCGCTCGCCCAGGAAGCGACGGGCAAGCAGCCGACCGCAACGGCCAAGCCGGAAAAAAAAGTAATCGAGATCAAGATAGGCTATTTGCGCGCCTATGCGCCGCAGTTGGCCTTGTCGGTGCTAGACGTCCCGCCGCGCGATGAAGGTGTCGCCGGCGGCAATGTGGCGATTGCCGACAACAACACGACCGGCAGCTTCCTCGGCCAGAAATTCAGCCTCGACGTGACCGAGGTGAAGCCGGATGCCGATGTCGTCCAGGCCTTCCAGGAGATGATCGCCAAAGGCAACCGCTATGTGGTCGCAGACCTCTCGGCCAGGCAGTTGCTGTCGATCGCCGATCTTGCCCGCGACAACGGCGTTTTGATCTTCAACGCCGGCGCCACCGACGACAGTCTTCGCGAGGAGGAATGCCGCGCCAGCATCTTCCACACCATCCCGACGCGCAGCATGCTCGCCGACGGGCTGGCGCAATATCTGATCTGGAAGCAATGGCGGCGCTGGGTACTGATCTACGGCTCGCACGAGCGCGACCAGCTTTTTGCCGAGGCGCTGCGCCGGGCGGCGACGCGCTTCGGCGGCGAGATCGTCGGCGAAAAACTGTTCGAGGATACCGGCACGGCGCGGCGGACCGATTCCGGCGTCGTCCAGATCCAGCGGCAGATGCCTGTCTTCACCCAGGACCTGCCCGAGCACGATGTGCTGCTGGTCGCCGACGAAAGCGAGGTGTTCGGCACCTACGTTCCGTTCCGTACCTGGATTCCGCGGCCGGTCGCCGGCACCGCCGGGCTCACCCCCTTGGCCTGGCATCCGGCCAGCGAGCAATGGGGCGGCACACAGATCCAGAACCGCTTCGCCAAGGCAAACGGCCGCCGCATGGTTTCGAAGGACATGGCGGCGTGGACCGCGGTGCGCATCCTCGGTGAGGCGGCGACCCGTACGCAGGGCGCCGACCCGCGCAAGATGGCCGATTTCATCCGCTCCGACGATTTTTCGATCGCCGCCTTCAAGGGGCAGAAACTGACCTTCCGCAAATGGAACCAGCAGTTGCGGCAGCCGATCTTCCTCGGCGACACCAGGTCGGTCGTCTCGACATCGCCGCAGGAGGGATTTTTGCACCAGCTGTCGGAGCTCGATACGCTCGGGGTCGACGAGCCGGAAACAAAATGCGTGCTTAAGTAGAAAAGATTGGGAGGAATTTCGGTGCAGAGACGAGCTTGCGCACTCGCCATCGTTGCGACCGGCTTAATGGCCGGTCCGGCGTCGGCCTACATGGCCTATGTCTCCAACGAGAAAGACAACACGATGACCGTCGTCGACACCGCGACGATGCAGGTGGTGAAGACCGTCAATGTCGGGCAGCGTCCGCGCGGCATCACCATCTCGCACGACGGCAAGCACATCTATCTCTGCGCCAGCGACGATGATTCGATCGAGGTCATCGACACGGCGTCGCTGGAGATCGTCGATACCTTGCCTTCCGGGCCCGACCCGGAGCTGTTCGTGCTGTCGCCTGACGGCAAGACGCTCTATGTCGCCAATGAGGACGACAATCTCGTCACCGTCATCGACATCGAGGGCAAGAAGGTGCTGGCGGAAATCCCGGTCGGCGTCGAACCGGAGGGCATGGGTGTCAGCCCGGACGGCAAGACCATGGTCAACACGTCGGAAACGACGAACATGGCGCATTTCATCGATACGTCGACGCACGAGATCACCGACAACGTGCTGGTGGATGCGCGTCCGCGCTTCGTCGAGTTCACCCCCGACGGCAAGCAGGCCTGGGTGAGTGCCGAGATCGGTGGCACGGTTTCGGTGATCGACAATCAAACGCGCGAAGTCGTCCAGAAGATCACCTTCGAGGTTGCCGGCCTGAGGCCCGAATCCATCCAGCCGGTCGGTGTGCGCATCACCGCCGACGGCAAGAAAGCCTATGTGGCGCTCGGGCCGGCCAACCGCGTCGCGGTGGTCAACACCCAGACATACGAGGTCGAGAAATACGTGCTGGTCGGCCAGCGCGTCTGGCAGCTTGCTTTCACCCCGGACCAGAAGACCATCATCTCGACCAACGGCGTGTCGAACGACATCACCTTCATCGACGTGGCGACCGACGAGCCGGTGCAGTCGGTGACCGTCGGCGCGCTGCCATGGGGCGTCGTCGTCTCTCCCAAATGAATCCCGCCACATGAACCATTGAATAAACCAAGTGAATCAAACCGACAGAAAAACAGCAGAAGGGCAGGAAATCATGCGGAAATTTCGGGCAGTCGCTTTCGCCGCGCTGGTGGGCATGGCGCTCACCCAGGGCCAGGTCTCGGCGCAGGACGGCGATGACGATGACGCCGCCGCCGGAGCGGCCAGCACGGAGGCCAGTCCGAAAGCCGAGAAGGCGACCCGGGCCAGCAAGGACGTGCCGGAACTTATCCTCGGCAGCAAGGAAGACCAGTTCACCGCCAACCAGAAGGATTTTGAGCTGATCGCCGGCCAGGGCTATCGCTGGAAGATCACCGCGGCGGGCGGGCTGGAGTACAAATTCCACACCGACCTGTTCCGCAATGTGTGGAACAACCAGATCGTCATCAATGACCTCGAGGTGCACATGAACGGCGCACCCGCATGGCTCGAATTCGACGCCGACGGCACCATCCAGGTACAGTTCACCACCGTGAGGCCCGGCATCTACACATGGTCGGTGCCCGACCTCGCCGACAAGGGCATGAAGGGCACGATCACGATCAAGTAAGGTTTGAAAAAGCAGGACCTGCGCGATCGCGCCCCGTGGGCTAGACTTGGGCCAGACTATTGTCGACGACAAGGGAGCGAGCCGGCGTGCAGCATGTGAGGACAAGCGGACCGGGAGATCAGGTGGCGGCGCTCGACGTCGCCGCCGTCAGCCATTCCTATGGTTCGAAGCCGGCGCTCAACGACGTCTCGTTCTCGATCGCGCCGGCGACGTTCACAGTTCTTCTCGGTCTCAACGGCGCCGGCAAGACGACGCTGTTCTCGCTGATCAGCCATCTTTACGACACGCGCCGCGGATCGATCCGCATCTTCGGCCATGACGTCAGCCGCGCCTCCGGCGAGGCGCTCAGGCGGGTCGGCATCGTGTTCCAGGCGCGCACGCTCGACCTCGATCTCAGCGTCTACCAGAACCTCTCCTACCACGCCGCGCTGCATGGCATCGGCGGACGCGAGGCCCGGCAGCGCATTGCCGCGCTGCTCGATATCGTCGACATGCCGGGCCGTCAGCATGACAAGGCGCGCAGCCTTTCCGGCGGCCAGATGCGGCGCATCGAGATCGCCAGGGCGCTGCTCCACCGCCCGTCGCTGCTGCTGCTCGACGAGGCGACGGTCGGTCTCGACATCCAGTCGCGCGCCGGCATTCTCGCCACCATCCGCAAGCTCGTCGAAACCGAGGGCATCGGCGTGCTGTGGGCAACGCATCTGATCGACGAGGTTGACGACGGCGACCATGTCGTCGTGCTGCGGCAGGGCGAACTGGTCGCCAAGGGCAAGGTGGCCGATGTCGTCAGGACGAGCGGCGCCGGCTCGATCCGCGACGCCTTTTCCAGGCTCAGCCGCATCGAGGCGGCCGGCACCGCGGGGATATCGCCATGAGCGCTCCTTCAATGCCCGAAAAAGTCGTCGGCATCATCCCGGCGAAGTTCGAAAAATTCGGCCTGCGTCACTATCTCATTTGCCTCAAGGGCGTCGTCCTGCGCGAATGCCTGCGCTTCCTGCACCAGCGCGAGCGCTTCATATCCTCGCTGGTTCGGCCGCTCATCTGGCTGTTCATCTTTGCCGCCGGATTCCGGCAGGTGCTCGGCGTGTCGATCATCCCGCCCTACAAGACCTACGTGCTCTACGAGGTCTACATCACGCCGGGGCTGTGCGGCATGATCCTGTTGTTCTCAGGCATGCAGTCTTCGCTGTCGATGGTTTATGACCGCGAGATGGGCAACATGCGCACCCTGCTGGTCAGCCCCTTCCCGCGCTGGTTCCTGCTGGTGTCGAAGATGCTCGCCGGCGTCTCCGTATCGATCGCGCAGGTCTATGCGTTCCTGATCGTTGCCTGGTTCTGGGGCGTCAAGGCGCCGCCGATCGGCTATCTCATGGTGCTGCCGGCGCTGTTCCTGTCGGGAATGATGCTTTGCGCGCTCGGCATGCTTTTGTCGTCGATGATCAAGCAGCTCGAAAATTTCGCCGGCATCATGAACTTCGTCATCTTTCCCGGCTATTTCGCCTCTCCGGCGCTCTATCCGTTGTGGCGCATCCAGGAGGCGAGCCCGCTGCTGCACAAGATCTGCCTTGCCAATCCGTTCACCTATGCCGTCGAACTGATCCGCTTCGCCTTCTACGGCCAGATCGAGTGGCTGTCGCTGGGCGTCGTTGCCGGCTGCACTGTTCTGTTCCTTGCCGCCGCCATCATCGCCTACGACCCTTCGCGCGGCCTGGTAACCCGCAAACAAGACACCGGAGGAAATGGCTGATGGCACGAATGAGCCTTGTTCGCAGCCTGGCTGTGGTTGCCATGCTCGCGCCGAGCATGAACGCCAGGGCAGCGAATACCGATCCGGACTGGCCCTGCATACAGCGCAAGGTGCCGCAACTCTCGCTCGGACAGATCTGGAACGGGCCGGAGCTTCCGCCAGCGGCGAAGGACTTTTCGAAGGACCCTGCCGTCTCCGGCCTGGTCGAGGAGGTGGCGGCCCGGCGGATGCCGATTGCCGAAGCCCAGAAGAAGATCAAGGATTTCGCCGCCTCGCTGCCGGCCGAGCAGCTTGCCCCGAAGATGGCGATGCTGGTGCAAGGCATGTTCGATCACATGGACGCGGAGCGTTCGCAGGTGATCTCAGGCATTTCCCGGTACGCCCACAAGCAGCTCGAAATGGCCGCCGTCTTGCGCAAGGCAGCGTCCGACGTCGATGCGTTGCGGGCAAAGCCGGATGCGGATCCCGACGACATCGAACGGCGAACCGAGCAGCTGAAATTCGCAACGCGAATTTTCAATGAACGCGTCCAATCACTGACTTACGTCTGTGAAGTGCCGACGATCATCGAGCAGCGGCTTTATCAATTGTCCAAGGCCGTCTCGGAAACGCTCGCCGCGAAGAAGTAGAACCTCTATCTCCGCAGCGGATCTCACGTTCCCCGGCCGGGCAGCACGCGCCAGCGCTGCACGAAATAACCGGGATGCGTCTCAATCCACTGGGCGACCAGCGGCTGCGCCTGCATGAAGGCGGTCCCTGGGTTCATCGCCAGGCCGTCCACCATCTGCTCGCGTTGTTCACAGGTCTGCGGCACATCCGTCAGGCAGACCATCATAACCAGCGTATAAAGCATTGCCCCATTACCCCCATCGAATCCCGAACCCCATGCCCGGGAGTTTCAGTGATACCGACCAGTCTGCAGGGTCGCACATACAGATCGCTTACGGGTGTGAAAGGACGTGCCCCCGCTCTTTCGCACCGCAATATAACATATCGCTTATCTAACACCAACAACCGCAGGGCGTTGTTCTAGGCAATTGCTTCAGGTTGCGCTGCGCCAATGCGGCGCCGATGTTTCCGGCGTCGATGATTCCGATCTTCACGGGGTGTCTTCGATGTCGTCAGACCGGCAGCCCGTTCTGCTTACGCAGGCTCTTGTCGAATGCGGATGCGGGGACGAAACGGCGCAGGAGACTGACCTGGCGCGCCATTTTTCCCGCAGCATAGCGCCTCTTCGGAACGGGATCGGTCGCAGCCGCCAAAACCGTCTTGGCGACCAATTCGGGCGAATCGCCTTTTTCCATTGCTTTCCGCACGACTGCGTTCATGCCAGCGCGCGCAGCGTCATAAATATCAAGCAACTGGTCCGGCTTGGCGAGATTATCTTCAAACGACGTGCGGGTATAAGCGGGTTCGACCAATGCAACGCGAATCCCGAACGGGCGCAGTTCATGGTCGAGCGATTCGGAATAGCCTTCGATGGCATGTTTGGTCGAAGCATAAAGTGCGAAATAGGGAGCTGGGATGAACCCCTGCACCGAACTCAGATTGACGATCCTACCCTTGCCTTGTCGGCGCATTATCGGCAGGACCGCGTTGGTCACGCGGAGCACGCCGAAGACGTTCACATCGAACAGTGCCTGAGCCTGGATCATTGAGGACTCTTCCGCGCCACCAAACAGACCCATGCCGGCATTGTTGACGAGCAGATCGATGCGCCCGGTCTCGGCCAGCACGTCATCGACCAGTTTCGCCACCGACGCGTCATCGGTCACGTCACAGGCCAGCATGGTCGGGCCGTCGGAGTTTTTGGCGGCTGCGCGACGGCTGGTGCCGAACACGCGAAAACCGGCGCTTTGCAAAGCTATGGCCGTCGCGCGCCCGATGCCGGAGGACGCCCCCGTCACCAGGGCGACGCCAGGATTGGTGTTGTTCATTGAAATCATCTCTTTCTCTGGGTTTGGACTGATTTTGGATTGGCGTGGGGGAAGCACGAAAGGTCGGAGGCGTCAGTTATGAGCGCCTCTGGCGTTCGCACCGGCGAGTTCATCCGTCCAGCGCCGGAACAGCGCGCTGGCATTGACGCCGCCAAAGCCGAAGCCGTTTGAGATCGCGTAGTCCATTGCCATCGGCCGGGCCTGGTTTGCGACGAAGTCGATGCCGTCGCCGGCTGGATCCGGCGCGCCCAGATTGAGGGTTGGCGGCGCCACCTGATCCCTGAGCGCCAGGATTGCGAAGATGGCTCCAAGCCCGCCGGCGGCTCCGAGCAAATGTCCGGTCGCCGATTTGGTTGCGCTGACGGCGATGGTGGAATCTGCGCCGAAGAGTGTTTTGATCGCCGCCATTTCCCCGAGATCACCGACCGGCGTCGAGGTCGCGTGCGCATTGAGGTGGCGAACCTCACGCGGCGAAATGCCGGCCTGGGCCAGCGCGATCTGCATGGCTCGGCGCGCCCCGTCGCCATCCTCGGGACCGGAGGTGACGTGATGCGCATCCGCCGTCGTGCCGTAGCCGACGAACTCGGCGAGCGGTTTCGCACCGCGCGCCAGCGCGTGGCTCAATTCCTCGATGACCAGCACGCCGGCTCCTTCGCCCATGACGAAGCCGTCCCGCGACACGTCGAAAGGCCGTGACGCCTGAGCCGGCGCCCAGTTGAAGCCGGTCGAAAGAGATCGTGCTGCAGCAAAACCACCAAGACTGACGATGTTCATGCAGGCTTCCGTCCCGCCGCACACGGCGATATCGGCTTCGTCGGCGCGGATGAGGCGGGCCGCATCGCCGATCGCCTGGATGCCGGCCGCGCACGCCGTCACCGGCGCGCCGAGTGGCCCCTTGAAGCCATGGCGGATCGAGATGTGGCCCGCCGCGAGGTTCACCAGGAAGGACGGCACCGTAAACGGCGAGAGGCGGCGGACGCCGCGCTGGTCGACCGTGCGCACCGCCTCGGTGATGGCGGGGAAGCCGCCGATGCCGGAGGCGATGATCGTGGCCGTGCGCAGGCGATCCGCTTCCGAGACGGGCGCCCATCCTGCTTGCGCGAGGGCCTCTTGTGCAGCGGCGAGCCCGAAGATGATGAACCGGTCTACCTTACGCTGGTCCTTCGCAGCCAGGACGGTATTCGGATCGAAACCAGCGTCCGGATCGTCTTCCAGCGAGGGAACCACCCCGCCGATCTTGGCCGGGAGGTCTGCCACCACATCGTCCGGAAGCCTGCGGATGCCCGAGCGACCGGCCAGCAGCCGCGACCACGACGCTTCGACATCGGCAGCAAGGGGCGTGACCGCTCCCATGCCTGTAACAACAATCCGTCGCATCTATTTTCCTATCAATTTGGCTGCGTCGCCAGCGCTGCGCACGCCGTTCAAGCGGCGGCTGCTTCGCGAACCTGTCCGGTCGCCGCGTCCAGGAAGGCCTGGGCGAGATCCGGATCGTTGACGACGCGCGACAGCATCAGCGCGCCGACCATCGTCGAGAGAATGGCCATGGCTTTTCTGTCGGGCTCCTCAGCTTTGGCGTCGGCAATGAAACGGCCGAGGATTTCGAGATGCTCCTTGATCCCGGCTTCGAACGACGCTTTCACCTCGCTGCCCTGTCTGGCGGCATCCGAGCCGAGCGCGACAATCGGGCAGCCGTCCATCTTTTCTCCGCGATGGCCCATGCTGAGGTAGAATGCGATCACGGCGCCAAGCGGATCCTCGGATTTTGCCGCAGTCGCGGCCGACCAGCGCAGCGTGGCGCTCTCCATCGCCCGCCTCGACGCCTGCACCGCCAAATCGTCCTTGGAGGCGAACTGCTTGTAGAACGCGCCCTGGGTCAGCCCGGCAGCCTGCATCAGGTCTTTGAGGCCGATGCCGTCAAAGCCGCGCTCCCGAAAAAGCCGGCTTGCCACATTGATCACGGTTTCGCGGTTTTCCGCCGCCTGAATCCGACTCACACGCATGTAGACCTCCTTAAATTAGCTTGCGTTCGACATCTATAACAGATATAGAGTACGAACGCAATCCAATTTGGAGGAGAGGTCAAATGCTATACAGTCATATCGTCGAGAAATCGATCCGGCAGAGCTTCGACCACGTCAACAACCATCGCTGGGATGAGGCGGTGAAAGCACTCGTGCCGCATGTCCATCACCGCGTTTCCGGCGCCCACGCGCTTGGTGGTGAGCGCCACGACAAGGAAGCCGTGCGCCGCTGGTTTGAGCGCCTCGGCCGCGTCCTGCCCAATCTCCATCTCACGGTCAACCATGTCTGGGTGAAGGGCTGGCCGTGGCACACCACCGTATTTGCCCAGTGGGACGGCACCGCGACGCTGCTCAACGGCGACGCGTCTTACGTCAATAGTGGCCTGCATGTGTTCACCCTGCGATGGGGCAAGGTCTATGCGCTTGAGGAATTCTACGATTCACAAGCAGCGGCCCGCGGTCTTGCCGCCCAGGCGGCAGCTGGCCTCGAAGAAGCTGTCGCCGAACCAATCGTAGGCTAGCAGAAGCGCAGTCAGCGGCCCGCAGCGTAACCGCGGGTACGCTAGCCCGTGGCCATGCCGACCCCATCAGCGCGTGCTCGACGGCCGCTTGCGGGAACCGCTTCGACAGCCGCTCGTCGTTGACGGTCGCGAGAGGAGCACCGCGCCGGCCGTTGTCGAGAGAATGGCCTTGCAGTTGGGCTCCTTGCCCTGCCCTCGCCAACCCAGCTATCGAGCATTCCAGAGTATTCCCTGATCCCCGGCCTCGAATGATGCCTCACGTCGGCGCCCTGCCCGGCGGCATCCGAACCGAGCGCGTCAATCGGGCAGCCCCTCCATTCTGTCTGCGCGATGCGCCTGCGACTCACATGCATCATAAATTTTCATTTTTTAGATTGCATTCGTAATCTAACTCAGTTATAGAGTTCGAACGCAATCTAAAACGAAGGAGATACGAGATGATCCGCAACACCCTGAGCGCCTCGGTTTTGGCCACGCTGTTTCTTGCCGCCCCGGCGTTTGCCGAGGAAGCCACCATAGGACGCCCGATCGAAGCTGGCAGCCTGCACGAGGGCCACCTCGACATGGTCGTCTATTACGTCCCGGTCGAGGGCGACCTCCTGGAGGTCACCGCCACCTTCGCGCCGAAGACCGGCGGCGATCCGCAGCGCGTCGTCATGGGCCTCGCCGACGGCGACTCCGTGGCATTTTCGATGCCCGGCCACCGCGGCCCGCTCTACGCGTTCTCGCGGTCCGGCGAGGAGGTGACGGTGTCGTCCGAGACAGGCATGCGCGCCGATGCCAATGCACCGACCCGCCTTGCAGACGGCAGCCTGCGTGCTGGGCTCGCGTCCGTCGGGCCGATGTAAAGGTCAAACCCAATCTTTTTTGAGAGGCGACGAACGTGAAAAAGAGACCCGCTGTTGTACTGGGGAGCGTGCTGATCGCGATGTCAGGAGCGGCGGCATTTGCCATACTTGCCATTCCTACGCAGGGAGCCTCCGCCGTAGGCGACCCGAGGCAGGAAGCGCCGATCGTCAGACTGGTGAAGGCAGCGCCGGTGAACGGATCCGAACGCGGCTTCACCGGTATTATCGGGGCGAGGGTGCAGAGCGATCTCGGCTTTCGCGTCCCCGGCAAGATCGTGGAGCGGCTCGTGGATGTGGGTCAGGAGGTCAAGGCTGGTCAGCCACTGATGCGCATCGACGACACCGACCTTCGCCTCGCGCTCACGGCGAAGCGCAACGCCGTTGCTGCAGCGCGCGCAACAGTCGTTCAGGCGAAACCGGATGAACGGCGATACGCCAGTTTGCTTAGGGATGGATGGGTTCCCCGTCAGCGCTACGAGCAGGCGAAGGCTGCGGTGGATACGGCCGAGGCGCAACTCGCCGCCGCCGAAGCAGAAGCACGGGTCGCCGAGAACGAAGCGATCTACGCGGTCCTGCTGGCGGACGCGGATGGAACGGTGGTCGAAACGCTTGGCGAGCCGGGACAGGTCGTCTCCGCCGGCCAGACAGTGGTCCGGATCGCCAAGGCCGGCTCCCGCGAAGCGGTGGTCGCGCTTCCCGAAACGATCCGGCCGGCGATTGGGTCGGCGGCCGAGGCCAGCGTGTATGGCGGCGACGGACGTCGTTATACGGCACGTCTGCGGCAATTGTCGAACTCCGCCGATGCCCGGACCCGTACCTATGAGGCCCGTTATGTGCTCGACGGTGAGGCCGCGGCAGCACCGCTTGGCGCGACGGTAACCATTCGGCTTGCGGGCCAGGCACGCCAGCGCGAAGTCCAACTGCCGCTGGGAGCCGTGCTCGATGACGGCGAGAAGACTGGGGTCTGGGTCCTGGACAACGCCACCTCGACCGTAAAGTTTCAGCCCGTCAAGCTTGTTCGTGTGACCAGCGAAACCGCTGTGGTCTCCGGACTGAACTCCAGCGATCCGATTGTTTCGCTCGGCGCCCATCTCCTGCAGGAGGGCGCTCGCGTCAGGACTGCGTCCGAAATCAGGGGCAACTGATGATGAACCTCAATCTTTCCGCGATCGCCGTTCGTGAACGCGCCGTCACGCTGTTCTTCATCCTCCTGCTGGTGGCCGCCGGCGCCTACGCTTTCGTCATGCTCGGGCGGGCGGAGGACCCCAACTTCACCATCAAGACCCTGACGGTCACGACGGCATGGCCGGGCGCGACGGCGCGCGAGATGCAGGACCTCGTCGCCGAACCGTTGGAGAAGCGGCTTCAGGAGTTGACCTGGTACGATCGGGTCGAGACGACCACACGGCCGGGTTATGCGTATATGATGGTCACGCTGAAGGACAGCACACCGCCAGCTGTCGTGCAGGAGGAGTTCTACCAGGCCCGCAAGAAGCTCGGGGATGAAGCCCGCAACCTGCCGTCGGGCGTCTTCGGCCCCTTCGTCAACGACGAATATTCGGATGTGAGCTTCGCCCTTTACGCGCTGAAGGCCAAGGGCATGCCGATGCGCGAGCTGGCGAGGCAGGCCGAGGCGATCCGCCAGGACCTCCTGCACGTGCCCGGCGTCAAGAAGATCAACATGCTTGGTGAACGTCCCGAACAGATATTCGTCGAATTTTCCTATGCCAAGCTGGCTACCCTCGGCGTATCGGCACAGGACATCGTCGCCGCCTTGCAGCGGCAGAACACCCTCACGCCGGCAGGCTCGATCGACACAAAGGGGCCGCGAGTCTTCATCCGGGTCGATGGCGCTTATGACAGCGTTCAGGCGATCGCCGACACGCCGATTGCCGCCGCGGGGCGGACGCTGAAGCTCTCCGATATCGCCGAAGTCCGGCGCGGCTATGAAGATCCTCCCACATACCTCATCCGACGTCAGGGTGAGCCCACCATCATGCTCGCGGCTGTCATGCAGGAGGGCTGGGATGGTCTCGCGCTCGGCAAGGCGCTGGAGGACAGGACGGCGGCCATCGCACAGACGCTGCCGCTCGGGATGACGCTCGACAAGGTGAGCGACCAGGCCGTCAACATCACCTCTGCGGTTGACGAGTTCATGATGAAATTCGCGATGGCGCTCGGCGTGGTGCTGCTGATCGCCCTGATTAGCATGGGCTGGCGCGTCGGCATCGTCGTGGCGGCTGCCGTCCCCCTGACGCTAGCCGTCGTGTTCCTCATCATGCTGGAGACCGGCCGGTTCTTCGACCGCATCACGCTCGGCGCCCTCATCCTGGCGCTCGGTCTTCTCGTCGACGACGCCATTATTGCCATCGAGGTGATGGTGGTGAAGATGGAAGAAGGCATGGACCGCATCAAGGCGGCGGCCTATGCGTGGAGCCACACTGCGGCGCCGATGCTGTCCGGAACGCTGGTGACGATCGCCGGGTTCCTGCCGGTGGGCTTCGCGCGCTCGACGGCCGGCGAATACGCCGGCAACATCTTTTGGGTCGTAGGGTTCGCCCTCATCGTCTCCTGGATCGTCGCGGTGGTCTTCACACCTTACCTCGGCGTCAAGATGCTGCCCGCGATCAAACCGGTCGAAGGCGGTCACCACGCGATCTATGACACACCCAATTATCGGCGCTTGCGGCGGCTCATCACCTTCGCCGTGCGCCACAAGTTCATGATCAGCGGTATCGTTGGCATCGCCTTCGTGCTTTCGGTTGTCGGCATGGGCTCTCTCAAACAGCAGTTCTTCCCGACGTCCGACCGCCCCGAAGTGCTGGTGGAGGTTCGCCTGCCGGAAGGCACCAGCATCGAGACGACGACCGCTACGGTCGAGAAGCTCGAAGGCTGGCTGGACGACCAAGCCGAGGCCAAGATCGTCACGAGCTATGTCGGTCAGGGGGCACCCCGCTTCTTTTTCGCAATGGCGCCGGAACTGCCTGATCCTGCCTTCGCCAAGATCGTCGTGCTGACCCAGGACGCCGAGGCGCGTGAGGTGTTGAAGCACCGCCTCCGCGAGGCGGTGGCAGAGGGGCTTGCACCCGAGGCCAATGTCCGCGTCACGCAACTCGTGTTCGGCCCCTACACGCCGTTCCCGGTCGAGTTCCGGATTATCGGACCTGATCCCGCGCAGCTCTACAGCATATCCGAGAAGGCCCTCGACATCATGCGGGGCGTCCCGGACGTGCGTCAGGCCAACCGCGATTGGGGCAATCGCACACCTGTGCTCCGCTTCGTCCCGGATCAGGATCGACTGAACCTCATCGGCCTGTCGCCGGCAGAGGTGGGCCAGCAACTCCAGTTCTTGCTCACCGGCATCCCCGTTACGCAGGTTCGCGAGGACATCCGCAACGTCCCCATCGTCGCACGCAGCGCCGGCGGCGAGCGGCTGGATCCGACACGTTTGGCGGATTTCACACTGATGAGCCGGGACGGTCGCCCGATTCCGCTCGACCAGATCGGCCATTCGGAAATCCGTCTGGAAGAGCCGATCCTGAAGCGCCGCGATCGCACGCCTGTCATCACGATCCGCTCGGATATCAACGAAGCGACTCAGCCGCCAGAGGTTTCCAAGGCGATCATGAAGGCCCTTCAGCCGCTGATTGCATCCCTTCCGGCCGGCTATCGCATCGAACTGGGCGGATCGATCGAGGAGGCTGAAAAGGCCAACACCGCACTGGGCAAAGTCTTTCCGGCAATGATCGCCGCCATGCTGATTGTTATCATGCTGCAGGTGCGATCCTTCTCGACGATGGCCATGGTGATGCTGACGGCGCCGCTTGGTCTCGTCGGCGTCGTGCCGATGCTGCTCACCTTCAACCAGCCCTTCGGATTCAACGCCATTCTGGGCATGATAGGACTGGCCGGCATCCTGATGCGCAACACGCTGATCCTGACCGAACAGATCAAGGAGAACCGAGCTGCCGGCCTTAATGACTATCACGCCGTCATCGAGGCGACGGTGCAACGCACGAGGCCCGTGATCCTGACGGCACTCGCCGCTGTGCTGGCCTTCATCCCGCTCACGCACTCCGTCTTCTGGGGATCGATGGCCTATACGCTCATCGGCGGCACGGCGGTTGGCACGGTGCTGATCCTGCTCTTCCTTCCCGCGCTCTACGCCGCGTGGTTCGGCATCAAGCCGACTGCTGACGAGGTCCGTGAGGGCGCGGCGGAGGAACTGGAAATGCACACGGCAATTGCTGCTGAATAGGGCCCTGTTGTCGAGCAGGCGGATCAAGATTTCGCCGCTGGCTTTGCCTCAACATACGCAGGGCCAGTCGCGCGACTTTACCGCTTGCAAATGATCGTTCAGGGCGAGCCCGGCAGATCCATCATCAGTTCTGGAGACATCCATGAATCATCCGGTCCGACGAGGTGCGCGCTCGCATCCTGGAGGTGGCGGAGGCGCATTTTCGCCGCATCGGCTACCATAAGACGTCGGTAGCCGACATCGCCTCCGAACTCGGCATGAGCCGGGCGAACGTCTACCGTTTCTTTTCCTCCAGGGATGCAATCAACGAATCCATCTGCAGGCAGGTCGTGAACGAGGTCGCGGACATCGCCGTTGCGATCGCACGCACCAACGCGCCGGCCTTGGAGAAACTCGACCGGCTCCTGACCGCCGTTCACCAGCACAACAAGACGAAATTGATCAAGGAAAGAAGCATGCACGACTTGATCGTCGCCGCCCTGCGCGAGAATCGGGCGGTCATCAAAGCGCATGTCGAGCGAATGTTGGAAATCCTTGAGGCGATCATTCGTGAGGGGACCGAGGCGGGCGAACTCAAGGTCGAGGACCCGGCAGAAGCGGGGCGTGCGGTCAACGCCGCGTTCACGCCGTTCTTCCACCCGATTCTGATCGAGCACTGCGTTCAACACGGCGAAGACACCGAAGCGGGCCTGCGCACGCAGATTCGCTTTGTCCTGAAAGCTCTCGGCAAATCGAACTAGCCGCCCTGGCAGGTGGCTGCCAGCGACGCATTCCGCCCTCAATTCAGGCGCGACCTCCAATGTTCGGTCCTTCGTGCGGATAGAGCTTGCCGAACAGCGGCAGGTACATCGCGCCCTTGCGCATCAGGAAATCGTGGAACGTCGCCATCGCCGGCGAGATCGCGTGATCGCTGCGCATCACCGAAAACCATTGCCGGCGGATCGGCATGCCGACGACGTCGAGGATGACCAGCCGGCCGGCTTCGGTTTCGGCGGCGATGGTGTGGGCAGAGATGAAGGCAATGCCGAGCCCGGCCATCACCGCCTGCTTGATCGTCTCGTTCGAGCCCATCTCGACGCCGAGATCGTCGATGCGGCCGGGCACGTCGCTGAGGAATATTTCCAGCGAGATGCGCGTGCCGGAGCCGGGCTCGCGGATGAGGAAATGCTCTTCGGCGATCCGCTCCTTGGATATCTCGCGCGCCGACGCCAGCGGGTGGTCGGGCGGCGCGATGATGACCAGCGGGTGATCACCGAAGACCGAGGCACGCACCGGGACTTCCCTCGCCGGGCGTCCCATCAGCGCGATGTCGATGTCGTGGTTCTTAAGACTGTTGATGGTTTCGGCGCGGTTGCCGATGGCGAGCCGCATGTCGATGTCGGGATGTTCCTTCATGAAGCCGGCCATCAGCCGCGGCGCGAAATATTTGGCGGTGGAAACGACGCCGAGCCGCAAGCTGCCGATACGCACGCCCTTGATCGCATCCATCTTGTCTTCGAGCAGGCGAAGCCGCTCCTCGATCGCCTGCGCCGTCTCGACGAAGGCCAGACCTGCGGCAGTCGGACGCATGCCGTCCGACGTCCGGTCGAACAAGGCCAACTGGAACTCCTCCTCGACCTGCCGCAACTGGATCGTCACCGCTGGAGGAGACAAGCCTAACACCTTGGCCGCGCTAACGATTTTTCCATGGCTGATGATGGCCTGAACGGTCTTGAATTGCTTGAGTGTGAGGTTTCTCATGCGCCATACTAAGTTTTTTTTAGCATGAAAGTAAAGTTATTGAATTTTACTTATCCATGGCAGTTTGTTCTCATTCCCCAATCCGGCCGGAGGAGTTTGCGGCTGGATCGGGAGGTTACGATGCCAGCGGCAACGCTCGACGCATTTCTGAATTCCTATCTCGGCCCACCCGACGAACTGCGTTCGGCAGTCGTCGCGACCGTTCGTCAGCTGACGCAGGCCGCCACCAAGGTCCGCAACACCATCAATCAGGGCGTGCTCGGCACCGCCTTTGCCGGGACCCGCAGCGCCAATGCCGACGGCGACATCCAGAAGGATCTCGACATCTTCGCCGACGACATCTTCCTCGATGCCATGCGCCACGCTCCGGTCGCGCTCTACGCCTCCGAGGAACTGGAGCAGCCAGTTCTGCTCGACAGCCAGGCGCCTCTCGCCATCGCCATCGACCCGCTCGACGGCTCTTCCAACATCGACACCAACGTGTCGATCGGAACGATCTTCTCGCTCCTCCCTGCAACTGGCGCGCCGGACGAAAATCCGGCCGCCTCTTTTTTGCAGCCGGGCGTGAAGCAGCTGGGCGCCGGTTTCTTCATCTACGGGCCGCAGCTGGCACTGGTCCTGTCGCTCGGCAGCGGCACGCATGTCTTCGTTCTCTCGACCAGGCTCGGCACCTTCGTTCAGGCCTACGAGAGCCGGATCATCCCGCAGCGTACCCAGGAGTTCGCCATCAACGCCGCCAACTACCGGCATTGGGACGAGGCGGTGCGGCTCTACATCGACGACTGCCTCGAAGGCACTGAAGGCCCACGCGGAAAGGACTTCAACATGCGCTGGATCGCCTCCCTCGTCGCCGACTGCTACCGCATATTGATGCGCGGCGGCGTGTTCCTCTATCCAGGCGACAAGCGCAAGGGTTACCGCCAGGGACGGCTGCGCCTCGTCTATGAGGCCAACCCGATCGCCTATCTCATCGAACAGGCAGGCGGCGCCGCCACCGACACCATCACCCGCATCCTCGAAATCGAGCCCGAGGGTCTGCACCAGCGCGTGCCCGTGGTGTTCGGATCGGCGCGCGAGGTCGCGCGCATCACCCGCTACCACACCGAGCCCAGCGCGATCGGCGAGCGTGCACCGCTGTTCAGCCGCCGCGGCCTGTTCAGGGCCTGAGCATCATGTCGGCAAAGCACCCCATCATCACCATCACCGGGTCGTCAGGCGCCGGCACCACCTCGGTCAAGCGCATCTTCGAGCTGATCTTCCGGCGTGAGAACATCGACGCCGCCTTCATCGAAGGCGACGCCTTTCACCGCTACGACCGCGCCACGATGAAGGTCAAGGTGGCCGAGCAGGAGAAGGCCGGCAATCCGAACTTCACCCACTTCCATGCCGAGGCCAACGAGCTCGCAATCCTCGAAGAGGTGTTTGAGGAATATGGCCGCCGTGGAACCGGAAAGACCCGCACCTACATCCATGACGAGGACGAGGAGAAGCAGTACGGCACGCCGCCCGGACAATTTACCGAATGGCGCGAATTCCCGCCGAGCGACCTGCTGTTCTACGAGGGCCTGCACGGCTGCGTCGTCACCGACAAGATAGACTTGGCCCGGCACGCTGACCTCAGGATCGGCGTGGTGCCGGTCATAAATCTCGAATGGATCCAGAAGATCCATCGCGACCGGGCAACCCGCGGCTATTCCACCGAGGCGGTGATGGACGTCATCCTGCGCCGCATGCCGGACTATGTCCGCTACATCGTCCCGCAATTCTCGCAGACCGCCATCAACTTCCAGCGCGTGCCGATCGTCGACACGTCCAACCCGTTCATCGCGCGCTGGATCCCGACGCCCGACGAATCGATGCTGGTCATCCGCTTCGCCAATCCCCGCGGCATCGATTTCCCCTACCTGCTTTCGATGATCCACGACTCGTTCATGTCGCGGCCGAATTCCATAGTGGTGCCAGGCAACAAGCTCGATCTTGCCATGCAGCTGATCCTGACGCCGCTCATCCTGCAATTGATCGAACGCAAGAACCGTGTGTCGTGAGGAGGACGCCATGAACAGCCAAGCAGCAGCCCTGAAGCCCGTCGCCGCCGTCTCGGAGCACGACATGGCGAACGCCATTCGCGCGCTGGCGATGGACAGCGTCCAAAAGGCCAATTCCGGTCATCCGGGCATGCCGATGGGCATGGCCGACGTTGCGACGGTGCTGTTCGGCCGCTTCATAAACATCGATCCGTCGGCGCCCAACTGGCCCGATCGCGACCGCTTCGTACTTTCGGCCGGGCACGGCTCGATGCTGCAATATGCGCTGCACTACCTGCTCGGCTACGAAGACATGCCGATCGAGCAATTGCAGCGGTTTCGTCAGCTGGGCAGCCGCACCGCCGGACATCCCGAATATGGCCATGCGCTTGGCATCGAGACGACGACCGGTCCGCTTGGACAAGGCATCTCGACCGCCGTCGGCATGGCGCTGGCCGAGCGCATGCTGGCTGCCCGCCACGGCGCCGATCTCGTCGATCATTTCACCTATGCGATCGCCGGCGACGGCTGCCTGCAGGAAGGCATCAGTCACGAGGCGATCGACCTTGCCGGTCACCTGAAGCTCGCCCGGCTGATCGTCTTCTGGGACGACAATGCGATTTCGATCGATGGACCGACGTCGCTGTCGACATCGATGGACCAGCCGGCACGGTTCGAAGCCGCCGGATGGCATGTGCAGTCGGTGGACGGCCACGACACGGAAGCCGTCGCTGCGGCAATCGAAGCGGCGCAGCAGTCGGACCGGCCGTCGCTGATCGCCTGCCGAACGGTGATCGGCAAGGGCGCGCCCAATCTGGGCGGCTCGGAAAAGACGCACGGCGCGCCGCTGGGCGATGCCGAGATCGCCGCGACGCGCGAGAACATCGGCTGGGCCTGCGCGCCGTTCGAGGTGCCGGACGACATCCTGTTCGCCTGGCGCGAAAGTGCCGAGCGCGGGCAAGCGGCGCGGCACGCCTGGGAGCAGCGGCTTGCCGCCTCGCCGCAGCGCCAGGCCTTCGAGAGTGCGGTCGCCGGCAGCCTGCCCGACGCGGTCTTCGAAGCGCTTGGCGCTTTCCGCAAGGAGCATGTCGAAAAGGCGACCAAGGTCGCAACGCGAAAAGCCTCCGAAATGGCGCTCGGTGCCATCAACGCCGCAACCGAGCTGACCGTCGGCGGCTCCGCCGACCTGACGCATTCGAACCTGACGATCACCAAGGGCATGGATCGCATAGCGCCTGGTACCTATACCGGCCGCTACATCCACTACGGCATCCGCGAGCATGGCATGGCCGCGGCCATGAACGGCATCGCGCTGCATGGCGGCTTCGTGCCTTATGGCGGCACCTTCCTGTGCTTCGCCGACTATGCCCGCGGCGCGATGCGGCTCTCGGCGCTGATGGGCCAGCGCGTCATCTATGTGATGACCCATGATTCCATCGGTCTCGGCGAGGACGGCCCGACCCATCAGCCGATCGAGCACCTGGCGATGCTGCGGGCAACGCCCAACCTCAACGTCTTCCGTCCGGCCGACATCATCGAAACGGCGGAGTGCTGGGAACTGGCGCTGAAGAGCAAGAACCGGCCGAGCGTGCTGGTGCTCTCGCGGCAGAACCTGCCGATGCTGCGCCACACACATAGCGACGAGCCACACAGCGACGAGAACCGGTCGAGCCAGGGCGCCTACATCCTGCGCGAGCCGGCCGGACACCGCGCCGTGACGCTGATCGCCACCGGCTCGGAGGTCGAGATCGCCGTTGCCGCCGCCGAACGGCTGGAGACCGAGCACGGCATCGCCGCCGCCGTCGTCTCGATGCCGTGCTGGGAGCTGTTCGAGGAACAGGATGCCGACACCCGCAAGGCGGTCCTCGGCTCGGCGCCGCGCGTCGCCGTCGAAGCCGCAGCACGGCTCGGCTGGGACCGCTGGATCGGCGACACCGGCGCTTTCGTCGGCATGGCCGGTTTCGGCGCCAGCGCCCCTGCCCCGGATCTCTACCGGCATTTTGACATCACGCCCGAAGCCGTCGCCGCAGCGGCGCTGAAGCTCATCATCTAGGAAGGACCCCAAAATGGCCCGCATCACCCTTCGCCAGCTTCTCGACCATGCCGCCGAGCACGGCTATGGCGTTCCGGCATTCAACATCAACAACATGGAACAGGGCCTTGCCATCATGGAGGCGGCCAGGGCCTGCGACGCACCGGTCATCATCCAGGCCTCGCGCGGCGCCCGCTCCTATGCCAACGACATCATGCTGGCCAAGATGATGGAGGCGTTGACCGAAATGCATCCGGCCATTCCGCTCTGCATCCATCAGGACCACGGCAACAACGAAGCCACCTGCCTTTCGGCGATCCGCCACGGCTTCACCTCGGTGATGATGGACGGCTCGTTGATGGCGGACGCCAAGACGCCGGCGAGCTACGACTACAACGTCGCCATCACCGAACGTGTCGCACGCATGGCGCATTGGGTCGGCGCTTCCGTCGAAGGCGAGCTCGGCGTGCTCGGCTCGCTGGAAACCGGCCAGGGCGAGGCCGAGGACGGGCATGGCGCCGAAGGCGCGCTTTCCCACGACCAGCTTTTGACCGATCCCGATCAGGCGGTCGACTTCGTCACCGCCACCCGGGTCGACGCGCTGGCGATCGCCTGCGGCACTTCGCACGGCGCCTACAAATTCAGCCGCAAGCCCGACGGCGGCATCCTCGCCATGCAGGTGATCGAGGCGATCCACGAAAAGCTGCCCAACACGCATCTGGTCATGCATGGCTCTTCCTCGGTACCGCAGGAACTGCAGGACGTCATCAACCGATATGGCGGCGAGATGCCCCAGACCTTTGGCGTTCCGGTCGAGGAGATCGAGCGCGGCATCCGTTACGGCGTGCGCAAGGTCAACATCGACACCGATTGCCGCATGGCCATGGCCGGGCAGTTCCGCCGCGTCGCGACGGAAGACCCGCGCGAATTCGATCCGCGCAAATTCCTGAAACCCGCCATGGATGCCCTGCGCGACCTGTGCCGCGATCGCTTCGAGCGCTTCGGCACCGCCGGCAACGCCTCGAAGATCAAAGTCATCGCCATGGACGAGATGGCCAAACGTTACGCCGCGGGAAAACTCGACCCGCAAATCGCAACCGCGAAAGCCGCCTGAGCGGCAAACAGGAGACCTGTCATGAACAAGATCGACATGCCGTCAGCTGGCACGCTCAAGGAAGGCAAGGAACGCTACAAGTCGGGCGTCATCCCCTACAAGAAAATGGGCTACTGGGAGCCGGACTACCGGCCCAAGGAGACCGACCTGATCGCCATGTTTCGGATCACGCCGCAGCCAGGTGTCGACCACGAGGAGGCGGCGGCCGCCATCGCCGGTGAATCCTCCACCGCGACGTGGACGGTGGTGTGGACCGACAGGCTGACCGCCTGCGAGCTCTACCGCGCCAAGGCGTTCAGATCCGAGCCGGTGCCGAACACCGGTCCCGGCACCAAGACCGAGCAGCAGTACTTCGCCTACATCGCCTACGACCTCGACCTGTTCGAGCCGGGCTCGATCGCCAACCTGACTGCATCGATCATCGGCAACGTGTTCGGCTTCAAGGCAGTCAAGGCCTTGCGGCTCGAGGACATGCGCATCCCGGTGGCTTACCTCAAAACCTTCCAGGGCCCGGCGACCGGCATCGTGGTGGAACGCGAGCGGCTCGACAAGTTCGGCCGGCCGCTGCTCGGCGCGACGACGAAGCCGAAGCTTGGCCTGTCAGGCCGCAACTATGGCCGCGTCGTCTACGAGGCGCTGAAGGGTGGCCTCGACTTCGTCAAGGACGACGAGAACATCAACTCGCAGCCGTTCATGCACTGGCGCGACCGCTTCCTCTACTGCATGGAGGCCGTGAACAAGGCGTCGGCCGCCACCGGCGAGGTCAAGGGCCATTATCTCAACGTCACCGCCGGCACGATGGAGGAGATGTACGAGCGCGCCGAATTCGCAAAACAGCTTGGCTCCTGCATCGTCATGGTCGACCTGGTCATCGGCTACACGGCGATCCAGTCGATGGCCAAATGGGCACGCCGCAACGACATGATCCTGCACCTGCACCGCGCCGGCAACTCGACCTATTCGCGCCAGAAGAACCACGGCATGAATTTTCGCGTCATCTGCAAATGGATGCGGATGGCCGGCGTCGACCACATCCATGCCGGTACCGTTGTCGGCAAGCTGGAAGGCGACCCGCTGATGATCAAGGGTTTCTATGACACGCTGCGCGAGGAGCGCACGCCGCAGAACCTCGAAACCGGGCTGTTCTTCGACCAGGACTGGGCCTCGCTCAACAAGGTGATGCCCGTCGCCTCGGGTGGCATCCATGCCGGCCAGATGCACCAGCTGATCCATTATCTCGGCGAGGACGTCGTCCTGCAGTTCGGCGGCGGCACGATCGGCCATCCGGACGGCATCCAGGCCGGCGCGACGGCCAATCGCGTCGCGTTGGAGGCGATGATCCTCGCCCGCAACGAGGGCCGCGACTATCTGCGCGAAGGCACCAAAATCCTCGAACAGGCGGCCAGATGGTGCACGCCGCTGAAAGCTGCCCTGGAGACCTGGAAGGACGTCACATTCAACTACGAATCGACCGACACGGCCGACTTCGTGCCAACCGCAACGCCCAGCTTCTAGACGAAAGGAACCGTCGCCATGATGACCAATCCGGGAAACAAGGTCACGCAGGGACAGTTTTCGTTCCTGCCCGACCTGACCGATGAGCAGATTTCGGCGCAGATCAAATACGCGCTGAAAAACCACTGGGCGGTCAGCGTCGAGTACACGGACGATCCGCATCCGCGCAACACCTATTGGGAAATGTACGGCAACCCGATGTTCGACCTGAAGGACCCGGCGGGCATCCTGCTTGAAGTCAACAATTGCCGGAAAGCCATGCCCAACATGTATGTCCGGGTCACCGCCTTCGATTCGAGCAAGGGCTGGGAAGCGCCGCGCATGTCGTTCATCGTCAACCGGCCGCCCAACGAACCCGGGTTCCGGCTGCTGCGCCAGGAGCGCGACGGCCGCAGCCAGGGCTATTCGATCGTGCCTTATGCGACCGACAGGCCCGAAGGCGAGCGGAGCTAGCCGAAACCATGCTGGACGCGATAGCAAAGGGCACTGCCGCGCCGGACGAATCGGTCGATCTGCAGGCCGAGTTCGAGGCGTCCAACATCGATGAGGTGCTGGCCAAGCTCGACCGCGAACTCGTTGGCCTGAAGCCCATCAAGACCCGCATCCGCGAGATCGCGGCGCTGCTCCTGGTCGACCGGCTTCGCCGCAAGTTCGGCCTGACCTCGGGCGCGCCGACGCTGCACATGAACTTCACCGGAAATCCCGGTACCGGGAAAACCACCGTGGCGCTCAGGATGGCCGAAATCCTGCATCGTCTCGGCTATGTCCGCGAAGGCCACATGGTCGCAGTGACGCGAGACGATCTCGTCGGCCAGTATGTCGGCCACACCGCGCCCAAAACCCGCGAAGTGATCAAGCGCGCCATGGGCGGGGTGCTTTTCATCGACGAGGCCTACTATCTCTACAAGCCCGAGAACGAACGCGACTACGGCCAGGAATCGATCGAGATCCTGCTGCAATGCATGGAAAACAACCGTGACGACCTGGTTGTGATACTTGCCGGCTACAAGGACAAGATGGACCGCTTCTTCAACAGCAATCCCGGCATGCGCTCGCGCATCGCCCATCACCTCGACTTTCCCGACTACGGCGTCGGCGAGCTCAAATCGATCGCCGAGATCATGCTGGCGGAACAGAATTACCGTCTCAGCGAGGCGGCGGCCAAGGCGCTCGAAGAGTATCTGCCGATCCGCATGCGGCTGCCGCATTTCTCCAACGCTCGCTCGGTCCGCAATGGGCTCGACCGGGCGCGGCTTCGCCAGGCCAACCGGCTTTTCACGTCGCGCGACCGGGTGTTGACGAAGACCGACCTTATCACCATTGAAGAGTCCGATATTCGCGGCAGCCGCGTGTTCGCGGAAGGCAAGCTCGAAGGCGAACCGGAGACGAAGGCGCGCTGACAAGATGACGCCGGTTGGTCAGCGACCGGAAACCGAAGACGGAATGGAGCCGACGACCATGGGTACCAAGACAATCATCGCCCCCTCGGTGCTTTCTGCGGATTTCTCGCGGCTCGGCGACGAGGTCGAAGCAGTCGTCCGGGCGGGCGCCGACTGGATCCATCTCGACGTGATGGACGGTCATTTCGTGCCCAACATCACCTTCGGTCCACCGGTGATCAAGGCGATTCGTGACCGAACCGACAAGGTCTTCGACTGCCATCTGATGATCGCGCCGGCCGACGCCTATCTCGCCGCCTTCGCCGATGCCGGCTGCGACATCATCACCGTGCACGCCGAGGCCGGGCCGCATCTCGACCGTTCGCTGCAGGCGATCAGGAATCTCGGCAAGAAGGCCGGCGTGTCGCTGAACCCGTCGACGCCGGAAAGCGTCATCGAGTATGTGCTCGACCGGCTCGATCTGGTGCTTCTGATGACGGTCAATCCGGGTTTCGGCGGCCAGGCTTTCATTCCGGCGGTCGTCGACAAGGTCAGGCGGGTCAAGGCGCTGATCGGCAATCGCCCGATCGACATCGAGATCGACGGCGGCGTCACCCCCGAGACCGCCCCGCTGGTAACCGCGGCCGGCGCCAATGTGCTGGTCGCCGGCTCGGCTATCTTCAAGGGCGGCAGCGAGGCGGCCTATCGCGCCAATATCGGCGCCATCAGGCAGGCAGCCGACGGCGCGATCCGGAAAGCCGCGTAAACCATTTCATCGGAGCACAACATGGGGGAAATCCCACCTGTCTGCGATTTCGGCTGGCAAGCCATCGATGCCGTCTTGCCCGGTGTCGACGGCAAATCGCATTCGATCTTCAGCCATGCCGGCCCGAACGGGCTGGTGGTGGCTTTCATCTGCAACCACTGCCCTTACGTGAAGGCGGTGATTTCCCGCATCGTCCGCGATGCCAACGACCTCAAGCCCGAAGGCATCGGCTTTGTCGCGATCAATTCCAACGATGCCGACGCCTATCCGGATGATTCCTTCGACAACATGAAGCTCTTCGCCAAGACGAACGGCTTCACTTTCCCCTACCTCCACGACGAGCGCCAGACGGTGGCGCGTGCCTATGGAGCCGTTTGCACTCCGGATTTCTTCGGGCTCAACAGCGAATTGACGCTGCAATATCGCGGCCGGCTGGACGCGGCGCGGCGCGACGCCGGACCGCCCGGACTGAGACGCGACCTTTTCGAGGCGATGAGGCAAATTGCCCGAACCGGCGACGGACCGCTGGACCAGATCGCTTCGATCGGCTGCTCGATCAAGTGGAAGGATGCTGCATGAACGTCGGCGCAGGCAGGCGGTTTCGATCGCCGAAAGCGATCCTGTTCGATCTCGACGGCACGCTGGTCGATTCGGCGCCCGATATAACCGCCGCCGTCAACGAGTTGCTGGCCGGTCGCGATCTGCCGCCGCTGCGCCTGGAACAGGTCAGGGCGATGATCGGCGGCGGCGTCAGGAAACTGGTCGAGCGAGCCTTCGCGGCATCCGGCGCGCCGCTCCTCGGCAGCGCCCTCGACGAGGCCAACCGTGCCATGGCGCCGATCTACCGCAGACATCTGACCGGCCTGACGACGCTGATGCCCGGCGTCAGGGAGGTTCTCACCCACTTCCATTTGAGCGGAATAGCCATGGGCGTGGTAACCAACAAGCCGCAGCTGGCGGCTCGCGAAATCCTGCTGCATTTCGGGCTGACGGACCATCTCGGCGCGATCGTCGGCGGAGACGCGGTAACTTGCCTGAAACCGGCGCCCGACGCTCTGCTGCTGGCGCTCGACCAGCTTCAGGTCGAGCCTCGTGACGCGCTGATGGTCGGAGACAGCGGCGCCGACGTGGCCGCCGCCCGCGCCGCCGGCATGCCGGCTATCCTGCTGCGTGGCGGCTACACCCAAATTGCCGTTGAAGCGCTTGGCGCCGACCTGGTTTGCGACGGCTTGCTCGACCTGCCTTCCGCGATGCGCAGGCTGCAAGACGCCGCGTGACCGGCGCCAACCAGTGCGGGCGCCGGCCGCACGCAGTTTGCGAACGGCCGGCGAAGTCGCGTTACTCCTGCGGAAAAACCGGGTTATTTCCTGCGGAAAAACCGGGTTATTTGGAGTATTGCTTCAGATAGGCGATGACGTTGGCGAGATCCTCGTCCTTCTTCAGACCGGGAAACGCCATCTTCGTACCTTTGATCATGCCCTTCGGGTCGCGAAGATAATTCGTCAGCGTGGCTTCGTCCCATTTGACGCCGGATTTACCCGCCTCGGCCATCGGTTTGGAATATTTGAACCCCGGATGCGTGCCGGCCGTCCGGCCGATAACGCCGCTCAATGACGGGCCGATCTTGTTCTTGTCCTCGTCGACGACGTGGCAGGCCTTGCACTTGGCGAAGACCTTCTCACCCGCCGCGGCATCCTGTGCCTGCGATTGGTTTGTAATAAACGTCGCAACGGACACGACGGCGAAAAATGCGACTGCACGCATGGCATTTCCTCATTGATCGTCAAGGTGCCCTGGACGATTAGCGCATGCCTTTGTCTGATCATCGGCATGCATCGTTTTATGCAGAGCGAAAACGTCTCCCTTGCGGAGTTGCAGCGCCTGCACCCTGGAAGCTACCCGGCAGATGAGCGATGTCAACCACTACCCGAGTTCAAGGCAGTCGCTTTGGGTTTGCGCTGCCTTCCAACGTTGAAGGCTGGCGAAAGCCGAAGGCGACATCCAATCTCCCCCCTTGCGGGGGAGATGTCCGGCAGGACAGAGGGGGGTGGGAAGGATCGCCAACTTTCGGCTTCCCAACCGGAAATCAGCCTGAGGGTGTGGCTGTAATTGATCGACAGGTCGGAGGGACAGCACCCCCTCTGCCCTGCCGGGCATCTCCCCCGCAAGGGGGGAGATCGGCAGCTTCACCGACGGCGCGATTGACGGCCATCGGGCGAACGCGTAGCCTCAAACCATTCCGGTTTTCCATGGGCACCTCGGGACTCCGGCAGTTGGCGATTTTGTCCAGGCTCGCGGATCGGGCCGGATCTCGTCAAAGCGGGCGTCTTCAAGCGCGCAAGAGGTGCTGAATGGATATGGTCGACCTCATCTTGACGGTTTGCCTGATTGCCAATCCGGGCAATTGCCGAGACGAACATCTCTATTTCGAGAGCCGCGGCTCTCTGTTCCAATGCATGATGCTGGCACCCACCGAAATCGCGAAATGGTCGCAGGAACACCCGACCCTCAGGGTCAAGCGCTGGAAATGCGCTTTGCCGAACAAAGACCGTGCGATCTGATCGGCGCCCCGGCCCGTTACGGCCCCGGGAGGAGACATCATCATGATTTCGCGTCGAGGAACGCTCCGGCTGGCGGCTCTTGGAACAGCCGCGGCACTTGTCCCAAAGCCCTCCTTCGCCACGAACCGGGTTCGCATCGGTGTGCTGAAATTCGGCACCGTGAGCTGGGCGCTTGACACGCTGAAGCACCACAGGTTCGACGCAGCCAACGGCATCGAGCTGGAGATCCTCGATTTTGCCGGCGAGGATGCAACCAACGTCGCCATGCTGGCCGGCGCGATCGACATGATCGTCTCCGACTGGCTGTGGGTCTCGCGCCAGCGCTCCGAAGGAGTCGACCTCACACTGGTCCCCTATTCGACCGCCGTCGGAGCGATCATGGTGAAGGAGGGAGCGCCGATCCGCACGATCATCGATCTCAGCGGAAAAAAGCTCGGCGTCGCCGGCGGACCTCTCGATAAAAGCTGGCTGCTGATCCAGGCGCTGGCCAGACGCGATCACGGCCTCGACCTGGCGGCAACCAGCGACATCGTCTTTGGCGCGCCGCCGCTGATTTCGGAAAAGGCGATGCAGGGCGAGCTCGATGCGGTGCTCAATTTCTGGCATTTTTGCGCCCGGCTCGAGGCCAACGGCTTTCGTCGGCTGATCGGCGCCGATGCTGCGGCGAAAGCGCTCGGGGCCTCGGGCGCCGTATCGGCGCTCGGCTATGTCTTTCATGACAAATGGGCGAACGAAAATCCGCACGCTATCAGCGGCTTCATCAAGGCTTCGGCGCAGTCCAAGGACTTGCTGGCCAGATCCGACGATGAGTGGCTGCGCCTTGCGCCTGATATCCGCGCGCAAGGCGAGGAACTGGCCAAACTGCGTGACCGCTATCGCGACGGCATTCCCAGACGCCCCGTCGCCGAGGATGCGGCCGACGCCGGCAAGCTCTATCGTGTGCTGGCCGAGATCGGCGGCGAAAAGCTGGTCGGCCGCGCGCCCGAGATGGCGCCCGGCACGTTCTGGCAGGTACCCCCGCAATGAGCGCACCTGATTCCGGCGATCGCCCGCTTGGCGCTGCGGCCGGCATGTCCAGCCAATCCGGCCTGGCAGCGGCGCTGACACCGGTGCTGACGGTCGCGGCCTCTCTGCTCGGGCTTGGCCTGCTGTGGGCCCTTGCGGCAAATGCCTGGCCGAGCCGTGCCTTTCCAGGGCCGGGACAGGTCTGGCAGGTGCTGCTCGCAGAGGCGGCGAACGGCGATCTTTTCTACCATCTCGGCGCGACGCTCGGCCGGGTTGCCGCGGCCTATGTCGTCGCGATGGTTGTTGGCTCGGTCATCGGCGTCCTCCTCGGCAGCCACCGCAGCGCAGACCGGTTCTTCGCTCCCTGGGTGGTCCTGTTCCTCAACATTCCCGCACTGGTCGTCATCGTGCTTGCCTACATCTGGTTCGGCCTCAACGAAGCGGCGGCGATTGGCGCGGTTGCCGTCAACAAGATCCCGAATGTCGTGGTGACGATGCGCGAAGGCGCCAGGGCGCTTGATCCGAGTTACGCCGAAATGGCCGCCGTCTACCGCTTTGGTCTCCTCGACCGCATTCGCCATGTCCTGCTGCCGCAACTGCAGCCCTATCTTGCCGCCGCCTCACGATCCGGCATCGCCCTCATCTGGAAGATCGTCCTGGTGGTCGAACTGCTCGGCCGCTCCAACGGCGTCGGCTTCCAGATCTATCTTTATTTCCAGCTCTTCGACGTCGCCGCCATTCTTGCCTACACCCTGGCTTTCGTGGCGGTGATGCTTGTCATCGAACTCTTTCTGGTGCAGCCCGTTGAACGACATGCAACCCGTTGGCGCCGTCGTCCCGCTTAGGGTCGACATCGCGGAAAAGATCTTTAGGTCCGCGCAAGGCGTCTCGATCAAGGCGCTCCAGGACCTTTCCTTCGAGGTCCGGCAAGGCGAATTCGCCTGCTTGCTGGGGCCGTCCGGCTGCGGCAAGACCACGACGCTGCGCATCCTGCTTGGGTTGGACAAGGACTTTTCCGGCTCGTTCCAGCTGCCTGAAGGCGGCTCCGACCGGATCGCCGCCGTGTTCCAGGAGCCGGTCTTGCTGCCGTGGCGGACGGTGGAGCAGAATGTCAGGCTGGCGCTGCCGAAAAGCCTGAGGACGAAGAACCTCGACGGGCTGTTCGACACGCTCGGCCTCGCCGGCATGCGCTCGCTCTATCCGGCCGAGCTTTCGCTCGGCCTTGCACGCAGGGCAGCGCTTGCCAGGGCCTTCGCCACCGAACCGGCGGTGCTGTTCCTGGACGAACCCTTTGCCTCACTCGACGAACGGACCGCCGAGCGGCTTCGGCACCTGCTTTTGACCGTGTGGTCGGCGCGGCCCACGACCGCCCTGATGGTAACCCACAATCTGCGCGAGGCCCTGATGCTGTCGGACCGCATCATCGTGCTCGCGCAGCGGCCGGCGCATGTGCTCGGCATGTTCGACGTAAGGCTGCCGCGGCACTATCGCAATCCACAGGTGATGAGCGACCTTTTGCGGTCGTTCCAGCAAAAATTTCCTGGCGTGGCCTGATCGCCTTGCAGTTCGGAATCGGGAGGAAGCCATGCCTATCGACAGGATACGACGCAAGCTTGTGAACGGCTTCGCCTGCACCGCGGTCAGCGCCGCGATGCTGCCCTGTTGCCTCGGGCGGGCCGCTCTCGCCGCAGCCCACGGCCTTGAATTCAAGCTCAGGAAAGTCGCCGACGGCGTCTTCGCGTTCCAGGGCGTCGATGAATTGATGAGCGCCGCCAACCAGGGCGCGATCTCCAACCTCGGCGTCGTCGTCGGCGCCGACGCCGTCGCCGTCATCGACAGCGGCGGCAGCCTGATCGAGGCGAACGCCCTCATCGCCGCGATCGGCAAGATAAGCGCCAGGCCGGTCCGCTACCTGATCAACACCCACATGCACCCCGACCATGTCTTCGGCAACGCGGCGTTCCGGCAGATCGGCGCCACCATCGTCGGCCACCACAATCTGCCGCGAGCCCTCGAGGCACGCGGCGCGTTCTACCTGCAGAGCTTTCGCGAACAGATCGGCGACGCGCTCATCAAAGGGATCGAGATCATACCGCCGACCATGCTGGTCGACGACCGCCTGCAGCTCGACCTTGGCGGACGCGTGCTCGAATTGCAGGCATGGAAGGCGGCTCACACCGACAACGACCTGACCGTCTTCGATAGCGCGACCCGCACGCTGTTTGCCGGCGATCTGGTTTTCATCGGTTCCTTGCCGACGCTCGACGGATCGCTGCTCGGCTGGCTCCGCCAGATGGATGGGCTCGCCGCGATTGGCGCCACGCGCGTCGTGCCGGGTCATGGCCCGGTGCCGGCCGACTGGCCGGCGGCGCTGACGGGAGAGCGGCGCTATTTCGAAATTCTGGCGCGCGATATTCGCAAGGCGATCGCCGACGGGACGCCGCTCCGCGACGCCGTCAAGACCGCCGGCGCAAGCGAACGGAGCAATTGGCAGCTGTTCGACGACTACAACGAGCGCAATGCAACAGCCGCCTTTGCCGAACTCGAATGGGAATAGGTCACCGCGACGAACGCTGGACGTGGCGGATCGATTTGCCAAACGCATCGTCAAGGGTCTATCCTCGACATCGGCCTGGGCACCACCTCTCTGACATTGGTGGAGGCATCGAAATGCAGAACCACGCTTACCGGAGCCGGCAGCTCGGCTTGCCGCTCGCAGCCATCTTCGCCGCGATCATCCTGGCCATCGGCGCGCTCTTTGGCGCCTCCGGCGCCGCCAACGCCCAGCAGACAACCGCCTCTTCGGACCGGATCTGGCAGGATATGAAAGGCGACGTGTTCGGCGATCGGGCAATTTTGGTCGATAGCGGCGTCGTCAGGATCGAGGCGCCGAAGCGGGCGCAGGATGCCGCCATCGTGCCCGTCGACATCTATATCGACCCGGCCAAGGCGCCCGCCGGCATCAAATCCGTCACCTTGATCATCGACGTCAATCCAGCGCCGGTAGCGGCGACGTTCGAGATCGGCAAGGACGCCGGTGTGACACATCTGTCGACGCGCGTGCGCGTCGACGACTATTCCTATTTGCGTGCCATAGCAGAGACGCAGGGCGGCGAGCTTCACATGGCCCAGACCTTCGTCAAGGCGTCAGGCGGATGCTCCGCCCCGGCGCTCAAGAACCAGGACGAGGCGATAGCGACGATGGGGCAGATGAAGCTGCGCCAATTCCCGCCGCAAGAGACGATGACAAAGGCGCAGGAATTGCAGCTGATGATCCGCCACCCGAACAATTCGGGCCTGCAGCGCAACCCCTTGACCCAGTATTTCATCCCCGCGCATTTCGTTCAGAAACTGTCGGTCTCGCAGGCAGACCGGCTGATCCTGTCGATGGAAGGGGGGATATCGATTTCGGAAGATCCCAATTTCCGGTTCGATTTCACCGCGCACGGCACTGGCCAAATCCAGGTCGAAGCGATCGATACGGACGGCAAGGTATTTCGCAATCAATGGCCGCTGGAGGCTACGGGGCTTTGAAGCCTCGAAACCCTATGCAGCCGCCGTCGGCGGTCTTACACAGCGTCTAAAAGCAGCGCACGTCGGCTTCCGCCTGCGCGCGCTTCAGTCCCGTGCTTGCGGCTTTTGCCGGCGCGCTTTCGCGGAACAGTCCCGAACGCTCCCCTGTCGTCAGGGACATGCTCTTGAAGGTCTCGGCCCTTTCATAGTCCTCGAAGGGAAGGATCGAGGCGATGACGTCGATCGAGCAGGAACAGCTCTCCAGCGCCCGACGTGTCTGGCCATTCGTCTGCATGCAGCCGAGCACATAGTCGACAACCGTCACCGTCGGATAATCTGAGGCGGCGCCGGCCGGATTGGCGAAGGCCAGGGCCGACGTGAGCAACAGCGGCAAGCTCGAAAAGCCGACATATCTGATCATGGGGAACCTCCGATTGGCCCGGAACGTGACAGATCGAGCCCAATGGATCGAGACGGATCACCGCACCAGTTGGCCTCCTGTCGCCACGCCCGTCAAGTTCTCATGCAGGCCATATAGTACCAAAGGACAGGGCCGTCCCGGCCGGCAAAAGGCCTCCCCGACAGCACGAACATCGGCTCCGAATCCTGGTGCTGAGCTTGATTCCAGGTCTCCTCCACTATCGGCACCCGAAGCTACGCGCGCATACTTAAAATCATACGATCCAGCGAATATTCCCAAATAAAAATCAATACATTTTGCCCAAAAAATACGTAAAATTTAACCACTTATATAAATCGCGCTTCATCCACAGTCGATCAATAGCTTTCAGTCCGGATTTTTTCATATCTATTTCTCTATATTGCAGTGCAACATAGATGGAAGTGATTTTTCTTGCCTTCCTTCTGGGGATGACATAGCTTCATCCTGTTTCCGGCTTCAAGGGCGTCACCGTCAATTAGGGAGCGGCGACAGTCTTTCGTAGGCCAGGTGGGATGGGCAGTAACGGTGCCCTCTGCTCATTCGGCTTAGGTCGTGACACGCTGCCGGAAATACTTCCCCCACATGAATCGCTTGGGCAAGCCCTGGTGGGCTCAACGGACGATTCGTCATTGTGCACCCTGGGAGGACTTTGATGCGTGTATTAGCGAAAACTGCCTACCTACTAACAACCGCGGCGCTCATGTCGTTCGGCGCGGTCCACATGACGTCGGCCAATGAAGAACTGATGAAAATGGCCGAGAATCCCAAGGACTGGGTGATGCAGACGGGTGACTACGCCAACACCCGCTTTTCCAAGCTCAACCAGATCACCAAGGACAATGTGAAGAACCTGCAGGTCAAGTGGACCTTCTCCACTGGCGTGCTGCGCGGCCATGAAGGCGGGCCGCTGGTCATCGGCGATGTGATGTATGTCCACGCGCCGTTCCCGAACACCGTCTATGCTCTCGATCTCAAGAATGACGGAAAGATCCTCTGGAAATACGAGCCCAAGCAAGACCCGAATGTTATTGGCATCATGTGCTGCGACACGGTCAACCGTGGCGTTGCCTATGGTGACGGCAAGATCATCCTCAACCAGGCCGACACCACCGTCGTGGCGCTCGATGCCAAGTCCGGAAAAGTCGTCTGGACGGTCAAGAACGGCGACCAGATCGACGGCGGAAAGGGCGAATCCGGCACGTCCGCGCCTGTGGTCGTCAAGGACAAGGTTATCGTCGGCATCTCTGGCGCCGAATATGGTGTTCGCGGCCACCTCTCGGCCTACAATCTTTCGGATGGCAAGCTTGCTTGGCGGGCCTATTCGACGGGACCCGATGCAGAAACCCTGATCGATTCCGAAAAGACCACCCATCTCGGCAAACCAGTCGGGGCGGACTCGGGCACGAACACCTGGGAAGGCGAGCAGTGGAAGACCGGTGGCGGCACGACTTGGGGATGGTACGCCTATGATCCCAAGCTTAACCTGATCTACTATGGTACCGGCAATCCATCGACCTGGAACCCGGTCCAGAGGCCAGGCGACAATCGCTGGTCGATGACGATCATGGCTCGCGATGCGGATACCGGGATGGCCAAGTGGCTCTACCAGATGACCCCGCATGACGAATGGGATTATGACGGCGTCAACGAGATGATCCTTGTCGACGGCATGGACATCAAGGGCGCCAAGCGCGATGTGCTGGTGCACTTCGACCGCAATGGCTTTGCCTACACCATGGATCGCGCCAATGGCGAGCTTCTCGTCGCCAAGAAATACGATCCGGCAGTGAACTGGGCGACGGAAGTCAACATGGACCCCAGCAGCGACCAGTACGGCCGCCCGCAGGTGGTCGCCAAATATTCGACCCAGCAGAATGGCGAAGACACCAACTCGACGGGCATCTGCCCGGCCGCGCTTGGAACCAAGGACCAGCAACCGGCGACCTATTCGCCGAAGACCGGTCTGTTCTACGTGCCGACAAACCATGTCTGCATGGACTATGAGCCCTACAAGGTGAGCTACACCGCCGGTCAGCCTTACGTGGGCGCCACCGTGTCGATGTATCCTCCCGCTGGAGCCGACCACATGGGCAACTTCATTGCCTGGGATGCTGCCAAGGGCGAGATCGTCTGGTCCAAGCCCGAGAAGTTCTCGGTCTGGTCGGGCGCGCTGGCGACCGACGGTGACGTCGTCTTCTACGGCACGCTCGAGGGCTACATCAAGGCAGTCGATCATGACGGCAATGAACTCTACAAGTTCAAGACCCCGTCCGGCATCATCGGCAACATCACGGCCTATGAGCATGGCGGCAAGCAATACATTGCCGTTCTGTCCGGAGTCGGCGGATGGGCCGGTATCGGTCTGGCAGGCGGACTGCTTTCGCCCGAAAACGCCGCTGCCTGGCATGGCGCCGTCGATCAGGGCCGTGCGCAAGGCGACGAGGCTGCGGTCGTTGGGACTGCTGGTCTGGGCGCGGTCGGTGGCTACGCAGCACTTGCCGACTACACGACGCTGGGCGGCCAGCTCACCGTCTTCGGTCTCCCGGACTGAGACACGGGAACCATAGGCACGCCTCGGTTTTTTGAGAAGACCAAGGCTTGAAAAGCGAGAGCCCGGATCACCGGGAAGCCAGGACCGGGCTCTCAATTTCGCCGCGCACCCACATCGATCCATGCCGCTTCACGACAGCAATACCGTGTGCAGGCGAAATCAAGAAATCAAGGAAGTAGCTGAATGTCCGTTCGCATTGTAATTTCCGCTCTCGCCCTGGCGCTGCCTCTGGCAAGTTCAAGCCTCGCGCATGCCCAGGACAGCGCTGAAAAAGCCAAGGCCGTGACGGAAGAAGGCGGCAAGCATTTCGACGCGGAGGGAAATCCGACCTTCAAGATCGAAAACGGAGCCGTCGACTGGTACACGTTCAGCGGTTACCGCCGGTATCACTCCGATTGCCATGTCTGTCACGGACCGGACGGCACCGGTTCGAGCTATGCGCCGGCCTTGCTCAACAGCCTGAAAACAATGGATTACGCCACTTTCATCTCGATCGTCGCCGAGGGCCGCAAGAATGTCGGCGGCGGCAAGGAAAATGTCATGCCTGCCTTTGGCGACAACAAAAACGTCTATTGCTACATGGATGACCTCTACGTCTATCTGCGTGCCCGCGCCGACGGTGCGGCGCCGCGCGGCAGGCCGCCGAAGAAAGCAGACAAGCCACAGGCAGCGAAGGATGCCGAAGCATCCTGCATGGGTGGATGATATGATTGGCCATGACGCGTTGAAGCTGTGTTTTGTCCTGCCGATGCTCGGCGCACTCGCCTTGCTGCCTGCGAACGCCCAGGCGCAGGACGCCGGCCTTGGTGCCGCGGGCGAACTGGTCGACCCAGACATTCTGCGCGTCTGCGCCGATCCTTCGAACATGCCGTTCACCGACGAGAGCGGCGAAGGCTTCGAAAACCGGCTGGCCGACCTGGTTGCCGCGAAAACCGGCCGAAAGTCCGTCGCCTATACATGGTTTCCTCTTGTCGCCGGCTTCGTGCGCAACACGCTGGCCGCCAACCGATGCGACATCATCATGGGCTATGCCCAGGGCGATGAACTGGTGCAGAACACCAACGCCTACTATCGCTCGTCCTATGTGTTGGTGCACCCGAAGGGCAACGGCATGGAAGGCGTCGAGACCATCGAGGATCCGAAACTCACTGGCAAGAGGATCGGCGTCGTCGAAAGCACACCGCCGACTGCCAACATGGCCGCCAACAAGCTCATGCGAACGGCAAAGATCTATCCGCTGGCGGTGGATACCCGCCTCACCCCTTCCATGGGGGAAGTCATGATCAAGGACATGCTCGCCGGCAAGATCGATGCGGCGGTCATGTGGGGACCGATGGCCGGCTACTATGCCAAGCAACTCGGCGCCGATTTCACGATCGTTCCGCTGGTGAAGGAGAAAACCGGCTCGCGCATGTCATACCGCATCACCATGGGCGTGCGTCCATCCGACCAGGAATGGAAGCGGACGCTCAACCGGGTGATCAGGGAAAACCAGGCGGAGATCACCAGGATCCTGCTGGACTACGATGTGCCGCTGATCGACGAACACGATAATCCGATCACGCAATGACGAGAAACGCATGAAGGGAAAGGAGACGATTTTGCTGGTCGCCGCGGGCCTTCTCGGTTTGACCGAACCGATGTGGGCGGGCGAGATCGCCGAGCCCGGCGGCTACCGGATGGACGAATATCGGGCGCCGGTGCCGCAGACGCTGCAGGGCGCGAAGGTCGTAACGACGGCGGAGGCGGAGGCGCTGTGGCGGGAGAAGAAGGCGGTGTTCTTCGACGTCATGCCGAACACGCCGAAGCCGGCCAATTTGCCGGCAGGAACGATTTGGAGAGCCAAGATCAGAAAGGACATCCCAGGCAGCACCTGGCTGGCCAATGTCGGTTACGGCGCTATCTCCGAGGAGACCGCCAACTATTTTCGCCAAGGCCTCGCGGCCGAAGCCGGTCCCGACAAGTCGCGTGCCATTCTGTTCTATTGCATGACGAATTGCTGGATGTCGTGGAATGCCGCGAAGCGGGCCATCGAATGGGGCTACAGTTCGGTGATCTGGTATCCGCCCGGCGCCGATGGATGGGAACGTGCCAACCTTCCGCTGGAGGAAAGGAAGCCATATGTGATTAGCAATTGAGCATGCGCATTGTTATTTTCTTGTTTTTCGACTTTTCAGAACCTGCCGTTTCATTTGTCCATTTTGAGAGCTGATGGACGAGCCATTGCAATGGTGCCCAGCAATGGTTGACTGAGAAAAGGATCGGCCCCTTCGGGCTGGTAGAAGAGGAGATATGCCATGAAGAAGAGCTGGACAAAACCGACCATGTGCCAAGTTGCTGCGGGCTTCGAGATTTCGCGGTATCTGCCTGCTGAAATTACTCCCAAGAAGTAGGCCGCAGAGGTGCGTGTCCCCGGCAACGGGGACACGCACTGTCTTGCCGCGCCAGGTCTCCGTGAAAGGCTTTGACGCGTTCAATGCGGGCGCGACGCCATTCGCGGTCGAAAATTTGCTGTTGGTTGAACAAGCCGCAGAGCGGGCATTGCAATGCGCTTGAAGATCATCGGCTCGGCGGCAGGCGGCGGCTTTCCGCAGTGGAATTGCAACTATCGCCTGAGCCGCGCGGCTCGCACCGGGATGGCTGGCGTGCATTCGCGAACCCAATCAAGCATCGCCGCATCAGTGGATGGGGCCGGCTGGGTTCTCTTCAACGCCTCACCCGATATCCGCCAGCAGATTGCGCAAACGCCTGAATTGCAGCCCGCGCATGATGCGCCGTTGCGTTCGACGCCCATCCGCGCGGTGGTGCTGACCAATGCCGATGTCGATCATGTCGCCGGCCTGCTCAGCCTGCGTGAGCGGCAGCCCTTCGCCATCTACGCAACGACACAGGTGCTGGCGACGCTGGAAGCGAATTCGATCTTCAATGTCCTCGATCCGGCGCTCGTGCCGCGACGCACCTTGCCGCCGGCGGAAGAACTGGCGATCTGCGACGCAGACGGCCACGACACCGGCGTGACTGTCGAGAGTTTTCCCGTGCCCGGCAAGATAGCCCTCTATCTCGAGGAAAGAAGCCGGCCGGATGCCAATTTCAGTTCCGACGCCGGCGACACGATCGGCGTCCGCATCGCTGGTGCCGGCAGTCACGGCTCCGTCTTCTATATCCCAGGCTGCGCGCGCATCGATGCGGCCCTGCGCACGCGCCTGGCCGATGCCGCCTGTGTCCTGTTCGATGGCACGGTCTACACCGACGACGAGATGATCGCCGCCGGCGTCGGCCAAAAGACCGGGGCGCGCATGGGGCATCTGGCAATGTCGGGAGACGATGGGTCGATCGCCGGCCTGGCCGATGTGGGGATCGGCCGCCGTGTCTTCGTCCACATCAACAACACCAATCCGGTTCTGGACGAGAATTCGGCCGAGCACGCAGCGGTCAAAGCGGCTGGCTGGGAAGTCGCCCAAGATGGGATGGAGATGGAATTTTGAGTGATTTCCACGACGCGGCCAGGAACGGCCTGTCCTCCAGCGAGCTCGAAGCCGTGCTGCGGCAGGTCGGCGCCGAGCGCTATCACAACCGCCATCCTTTCCATCACAGGATGACCAGCGGTGTGCTGTCGAGGACCGAGATGCAGGCCTGGGCGCTGAACCGCTATTGCTACCAGGCCGTCATCCCGCGCAAGGACGCCATGATCCTCGCACATGCTGAGGATCCGGCGTTTCGGGCTGCCTGGCGCAAACGCATCGAGGACCATGACGGCGAGGACGGCTGGAGCGGCGGCATCGCGCGCTGGCTGCATCTGGCGACCTCGCTCGGCCTCGATGCCGATGACGTGAAGAGCGAAAGGCTGGCGCTGCCGGCGACACGTTTCGCGGTCGGCGCCTACCTCGCCTTTTGCACGAACCGGACGCTGTTCGAGGCGGTCGCATCGTCGCTGACCGAGATGTTCTCGCCGCTCATCATCGGCGAACGGATCCCGGCGATGCTGGCCAAATACGATTACATCACCGAGGATACGCTGGCCTATTTCAGCCGACGGCCCGAACAGGCCTCGCGCGACGCCGACTTCGCCCTCGCTTACGTGCTCGGCCATGCCGACACGGCGGAACGCCAGCAGCAGGCGATCGATGCGCTGGTGTTCAAATGCGATATACTGTGGGCCATGCTCGACGCGCTTCAACACGCCTATGGCGAGCCCGGAAACATCCCGCCCGGCGCCTTCCGTCCGGAGCCAGCCCAATGATGGCGCTGCGCGAAAGCGCTTTGGTTTCGTCACGATCAGTGCCGTCGCTGCCGAAGCACGTGCGCATACAGTACGATCCCGTGCGGCAGGCGTTCGCCGTGCTTTCACCGGAAAAAATATTTTGGCCGAATGACATCAGCCTCGATATATTGCGCCGCTGCGACGGGCGATCCACGGTCGGCCACATCATCGCCGAGCTTGCGGCGGATTATGACGCCGAACAGGAGGCCGTGGCGGCCGACGTCATTGCCTTCCTGCAAGAATGGTCGGACAAGCTGCTGGTAAAACTATGAGCGAGCCCCTTCTCCCTCCGATCGGCATGCTGGCGGAACTGACGCATCGCTGCCCGCTGCAATGCCCGTATTGCTCCAATCCGCTCGAATTGCTGAAAGCCAATCGCGAACTCGATACGCAGACCTGGCTCGACCTGTTCTCGCAGGCCGCCGATCTCGGCGTTCTCCAGGTGCATCTGTCGGGCGGCGAACCGACGCTGCGCCGCGACCTCGAGCAATTGATCGCCGGGCTTTCGGCGCGCGGCGTCTACACCAACCTGATCACCGCCGGCGTCGGCATCGCCGAAGGCCGCATCGAGGCGTTTGCCGAAGCCGGGCTCGACCATCTGCAGCTGAGCTTTCAAGGCGCACGGCCGGCGACCACCGACCGCATCGGCAATCACAAAGGCGGCCACGAAAAGAAGCTGGAGACGGCACGCCGCGCCCGCGCAGCCGGCCTGCCGCTTACCATCAACGCGCCGATCCATCGCCACAACATCGAGGAAGTGCCGGAATTCATCGACCTGGCGCTCTCGCTCGGCGCGGAGCGGCTCGAGATCGCCAACGTGCAGTATGCCGGCTGGGCCCTGACCAATCGCGATCAACTGATGCCCGAGCGTGCTGCGGTCGACCGTCAGGCAGAGATCGTCGCGGCGGCGCGCGAACGGCTCACCGGCATCATGAACATCGATTTCGTCACGCCGGATTATTTCGCCATCTATCCCAAGCCGTGCATGGGCGGCTGGGCGCGCGATGCCTTCATGGTGGCGCCGGACGGCACCGTGCTGCCATGCCATGCCGCACAGACCATCCCGTCGCTCAGCTTTGAGCGTTTCGGCCCGCGCAGCCTGGCCGAAATCTGGACCGATTCGCCGGCATTCAACGCCTTTCGCGGCACCGACTGGATGCAGCAGCCCTGTCGCAGCTGCGAACGGCGTGAGATCGACTGGGGCGGCTGCCGCTGCCAGGCGATGGCGATCGCCGGCGACGCCGCCGCGACGGACCCGGCTTGCGCGAAATCGCCGATCCATGCGCGCATGGCCATGCTGATCGACGAAGCCCAGCGTGCTGCGGCAGTTCCTTCGAACGACGAACAATTCGTCTATCGGCGGATTGGCGTCGTCACCGAGCCCGCCTGACGCGCCTTCTTGTTTTTATGCGTGTCGTTATCCCAAAACCGCTGCGCACCCTCGGGTCAGGGCCCGAGGGCATGCTTTTGGGCGACACGCATTATTCCCCGGTCTCGCGCTCGCGCACCGCGTCGGCGAATGCCAGTGCGTCGCGATTGACGGCAATGTTGTGGACGCGAAAGATCGCAGCGCCTTTCAGCCGCAGGATAACGCTTGTTGCCGCTGTGCCGACGTCTCGCCCCTCGTCACTTCCGCCGACCAGGTGACGGGCAAGGCGCTTGCGTGACGTGCCGACGAGCAATGGAAAACCGAGCGCGCGCAACTCACCGAAGCGAGCCATGAGCGCGAGGTTTTCCTCGCCGTCCTTGGCGAAGGCGAAGCCGGGGTCGAGCACGATCCGCTCGTCCGCGATGCCGGCGTCGCGCGCGATCTCCAGCGATCTGTTCAGGAACAGGAACTGGTCGGCGATCACATCCGCCAGTTTTTCGCGGCCGCGCCCGGTGTGCATGATAACGAGACCGGCGCCGGTTTCCGCCGCGACCTGCGCGATGTCGGGTTCGCGCTGCAGGCCATGCACGTCGTTGACGATATGCGCGCCCGCCGCGACCGCCAGCCGCGCCGTCTCGGCCCTGTAGGTGTCGACCGAAACCAGGCTGTCGCCGTCGGACGACAGCGCCTCGATGACCGGCAGGATGCGCGCTTGTTCCTCGCGCGCCGAAACAGCGCCGGCGCCGGGCCGGGTGGATTCGCCGCCGACATCGATGATCGCCGCGCCCTCGCCGATCATGCGCCGCGCCTGCTGCAGCGCCCGCTCCGGCCGGTCGAATTCTCCGCCGTCGGAAAAACTGTCCGGCGTGACGTTCAAAATCCCCATCAGCAACGATTGCGCGCCAAGATCGAGATGCCGTCCATGAGCAAGCTGCCAGCGCGTCATGCGTCAACCTTTTTCATATCAGATGCAATTCGCGACAAGATTGTCACTCACACGAACCCGGTTTCCCCGTCTACCTATGCTCGCGAAACAAAAGGAGCGTAGCAATGACCAGGGAAACGATCAGCTTTACTTACACGACCTATATTGTCTCGACACCGGGAAAGGTGTTCGAGGCGATAACCAAACCGGACCTCGCACGGCGCTACTGGGGCCACGAGAACGTCTCCGACTGGAAGCCCGGCTCGAACTGGCAGCACATCCGCGCCAATGACGAACGGACCGTCGAGCTCGTCGGCAAGGTCGTCGAGGTGTCGCCGCCGACCCGTCTCGTCATCACCTGGGCAAACGCTTCGCAGGCGTCCGATCCGGCGAGCTACAGCCGGGTGACCTTCGAGCTCGAGGAATACGAGGCCATGGTCCGGCTGACCGTCAGCCATGACGAACTCGAAGCCGGCAGCGGCATGGCGAACGGCATCAAAAAGGGTTGGCCGATCGTCCTTTCCAGCCTGAAATCCTTCCTCGAAACCGGTCAGGCGATCGATGTCTTCGCCAGGCCGCGCGCGTCCGAACTGGCGGCCTGATCCAGAACAAAGGACCGAGCAGATGAGCACTCTCTACACCGGCGGATGCGCGTGCGGCGCGGTCCGCTACGAGGCAAAGGCAGCCCCGATCTTCGAAAACCACTGCCAATGCCACGATTGCCAGAAAAGAAGCGGCACCGGTCATGGATCTTACCTGACGTTTGCGTCGCGGGCGGACGTGACGATCACCGGCGTGACGACGGACTGGCGTGTCGCGGCGGACAACGGGAATGAGAAAATCCATTCCTTCTGCCCGGTCTGCGGAACGCCGACACACCTGACATACGCCGCCATGCCGGACGTGATCACGGTCCATGCCGCAAGCCTCGACGATCCGGGCCGCTTCAATCCGACCGTGGTGACGTACGGTATCCGGGCCCTCCCCTGGGACAAGCTCGATACCGCGCTGAAGACCTTCGAGAAGATGCCGCCGGGCTAACCGGCCGGCGGCAGGGTAGACGCGCACTATCTTCAGGAGGCGGATCTGCGCCCACCGCGGCATTACGGATCGAGGCACGGCAGGCAGAAGGAAAATAGTGCATCGTCACCGTAGTTCGCGGTCGTGCCCATGACACTCAGCGGTTGCCGTACTCGTCGTGGCGGCGCCACCACTCCTGGGGGAACTCGAGCCCGTTCTCGTTCCTTCCCCACGGAGCCAGGTCGAGGAAACGGTAGACCCCCATAAACGCCTCGGTGCCACGGGCGTAGGTCGAGTAGGTGTGGTAGACGGCACCGTCCTGGAGCGCGAAGACGCTCATTCCCTCCTTCTGCGGCTCGGCCCTGTCGACACGCTGATAGTTGTAGTCGGCGCCGTCTCTCTGCTGCTCTTCGGTGAAGGCGGCGCCGAGGTCGTATTTGAAATCGCTGCCGAGCGACGAAACCCACGGGAAGCGCCAGCCCATTTGCCGCTTGTAGTCCTGGATCTCCTGCAACGGGGCGATCGATTCGCAAACCAGGGTAATGTCGCGGCCGTTCAGGTGGGGGATGACGCAGTCGAAGTGATCGGCGATCAAGGAGCATCCGGTGCATCCTTGGCGCTCATCGGTGAGCCGGTATCCGTAGCCGAACATGAAATGATAGACGAAGAGTTGCGAGCGCCCCTGGAAGAGGTCGGCGAGCGAGGCGCTGCCCTCCTCGGTCTCAAACAGATACTCCTTGTCGATCCGAACCCAGGGCAGCTCCTGTCGCTGTCGCGCCAGCTCGTCGCTCTGCCGCATGTGCCTTTTCTCCGCCTCGAGCAGTGCGAGCCGCGCTCCGAGCCATTCCTCGCGTGTTCCGGTCTTGTGTTTCGTCATCGCTGCTGTCTCCTTCCTCGGGGATCTTCCTTTCCGTTTCTCGAAACAACTTGTTGCGTCAGGCGTTAAACTCAATGCCGGAGGCGAAACATGGCAGCTGGATGTGGCGGTTTCCGATGCACCGCCTGATCCCTGCCCGCTTGTTGCGGCGCCCGTTGAGGGCGCGGGCGCCTCGTCGAATCATTTGCGTCGTTTGGAGGGCAGCATGAAATCGCCGACAGTGAGGGTTATGGCCGCGTCCGATGAAGATCCGGCGATCGGAACAATCTCGCTGGCGTTTGCAGCGGATCCCATGGCACGATGGACCTGGCCGCATGCACACCAGTACCTTGCGGCCATGCCGCGAATGGTCCGCGCCTTCGGGGCCAGGGCATTCTCAAACGGAAGCGCTTTTTGCACCGATGGCTATGTCGGGACGGCGTTGTGGCTGTCGCCCGGTGTGCATCCCGACGAGGAAGGGCTCGGTGCGGTTGTCGAGAGCACGGTTGCGCCCTCCCTTGCCCCTGAAGTCGCCGCTGTATTCGAGCAGATGGCCAAGTACCATCCGGCCGAACCGCATTGGTACTTGCCCGTGATCGGCGTCGACCCAGCGCATCAGGGCGAAGGCCACGGCGAGGCCTTGATGGCATACGCGCTCGCGCAGTGCGATCGCGATCACGCGCCCGCCTATCTGGAGTCCTCGAACCCGCGCAACATTCCGTTCTACGGGCGCCACGGCTTCGAACCGCTCGGCGCGATCCAGGTCGGTTCATCGCCGACGCAAGTCCCGATGCTGCGGCGACCGCGTTGAGCCAGGCAGGGCAGACGAGCGAAGCGTCAGCCGCCATCCCGTGGTGTCGGCGCAAGGGTATTTCGGTGAAGGGCATTTCGGTGACAGTGGACTTTTTGCCGTGCTCGGCCCGCCACGCCATCTGACAGAGGCGGAATTGGGAGAGGCCCGGCAACGCATTGAACCGCTCGTCCGGGCCGCCCAATCGAGCTTGGACCGGCTCTATCTTGCGGTGGGCGATGTCGGATGCTGCGTCCTGCTCGCCGATCGTGACGGCGTGCCGGTCGAACGGCGCGGTGCGCCTGTGGATGACGAGGCTTTTCATTCCTGGGATGGCTTCGGCTTCTCACCAGTCTGCCTGTTGCGGTCTGTCTGCTGGGCAACGCTGTCCGCCTGCACTTCCGTCTCGCAGGCGAAGGCTGACCGCCACCGACGTCGCCCGCATCGGCGACACGCCCGTCTGGTTCTTCCGACGTTTTTTCTTTCGCTTCGCGCTGGGGTGTCGTCTCGGAACTCTTCCATACGTCCTGGCATCGACTTCAACGGCATCGTGGGCGGCAATATAGGCCCCGGCGAACGATCGGTTCTACCCTCATCGGCCACAACTCGACTGTCGTTCCGCCTGGTTGGTGGTCAGCGACCGGAACATATCCGCGCCTTGTTTCGAAACTTCGTCGAGGCTCGCCTTCCTGCCGGCTGTCAGGTTGTGTTCGAGGGGGCCGGCGGGAACGGTGACGAAGCCAGCCCCTACATCGCAGCCACGGCGCGAGCGCTTGACGCAGAATGGCCAGAGCCGACGCTGATCAAGGGAACAGGCGGCACCGTTCCACTGATCGGGCTCCTCACCGACCGCCTTTGCTTCAATTGCATCGTCACGGGCTTCATCCTCGCCGACGATGCCATTCATGCCCCTAACGAGCGGTACGGTGTCGATCGGCTTCGCAAGGGAATACGCGGTTGGGTGCGCATGCTGTCGGAATTGCGGTAACATTACTCGGTTCGGTTCAGAGTCCGTGCCGAGACTCGTAAATCCCCATTTGGAGCACCGACAACATCCGATCCAGGACAGCAAGCATCAGCTTGTCATCGGGTGACGTGCTTGTGCTCCGTTGACCGCGCATGTGATATAAAACACCGTGGCGCTGTTTTTGCGGTGTAATGGGAAGCTATCGTCGGCAATGAAGATCAGCGATTGCGATGAAATTGCCACCTGGCTCGCGGAGGCTGGGCTGCTTGGCATCCGCAGCGAGGAATCGCTTGTACAGGCCTTCTGCGAGCGTTGCGTCGAAGCAGGGCTGCCGCTGGGCAAGGCGTTTGTGATGATCGACACGCTGCACCCGATGCACGAGGCACGCGCCTTCTTCTGGGACGAAGACGAGTCGATCAGCTTCCGCGAAGAAGAATACCCGTCGAGCCGTGAGGGCAAGGGAGCGGAGTTGTGGAAGCGCAGCCCGTTTCTGGAGATGCTGCGGCGGCGTGAATTGACCCTACGTTGCCGGCTCGAAGCAGGCGAAACGCGCGGCTTTCCGGCGATCGAGGAGCTGCGCGATGCCGGCCAGACGGACTATCTTGCGATCGTCTATCGTATCCGGCAGGCGATGAGGGTCGAGGATGTCGATGCATTCTACGCCCGCTGGACCACAGCGCGCCCGGGTGGATTTTCGGAGGAGGAAGTCGCTGTTCTGTCCCGGCTTACACCGCATCTGGGATTGGCGGTTCGTTCGGCTGCGCAGACAAGGCTCACCAAGACGCTGGTCGAGGCATATCTCGGCCGGGGGCCTGGTCGCCAGGTGCTGAGCGGCGGCATCCGCCACGGCTCGGTGAAGAGGATCAACGCCGTACTCTGGTTCTCCGACATTACTGGCTATACGAACCTGTCCGAGTCGGTTCAAAACGATCAACTCGTGCCGTTGATCAATGACTACGCCGAAGCGGTCATCGGCGCAGTGAAGGCCGCCGGCGGCGATGTGCTGAAACTGATCGGAGATGGAGTCCTGGCCATCTTCACCAGTTCGCGGCCCGAATATTCCTGTCGCGCCGCGGTGGAGGCAGAGCGCGACATGCGCACACGGCTGCTGCAGCTTGCCAAACGCCGCAAAAACGATGGCCTTTCTGTCGCCGACATTCACTTGGGCCTGCATGCCGGCAGGGTCTTCTACGGCAATATCGGCACTCCGGACCGTCTCGATTTCACCGTTGTCGGCCCGCCGGTCAATGAGGTCAGCCGGATCAGCTCCATGTGCGAGTCGGCCGGTCGCAATATGCTTTGCTCATCGGAATTCGCCGAGCTGCTACTCGGCGAGGAGCGCAAAAAGCTCGTTTCAGTCGGCCGGTTCGCGTTGCGTGGCGTCGGACGCGCGCAGGAGCTCTTTACCCTTGATCCCAGCCTGAGCCTGGAACGCTCGCAGCCTTTGCCTGGCCTGCGGCGACGGCAGCGGCGGGGCTAGTCGGAGGAAGGTGGACAAGCATGAATTCCCGGAACTCCGGAACTTCAGATCAAGTAGTCTCTCATGTTCCAACCCGCGGATGAGACTCTGATCAACCGTCGTCTCTGAGTGTGAAAGCGCGCCGAAAATTAACCCCGGGACACCGGAACGCTTAAATGTCTGATGCAGCGGCCCTTTCCGGGATATTCGAAGGGTCACGATAGGCGCCTTCTGAGACCCCAGGGCCACACTAATTTTGCGCCGCGATATGCCGCTCTGTAATTTCGGCCAGGCTGGGCCCGGCCCCCTCAATCCTCGCTTCAACCATGCCGCATCAGCTCCTTTTCAAGCGGCCACCCTTCTTTCCCTTCCAGTGGAAGGCAGGGCAGGCCTCGTCCTGCCCCTGCCTGTCCGGCGAGGACCGGGAGAACGGGGGACAAGCTGAAAACCGGAACGGGGATCGCCCACCCGAAGGACGGGCCGGAGTCCGCGGAGCGGATTCCGGCCGGTGCTGCAGGCCGAAGTATGGGTACGGCGACCGTCGTCGACATGGTTCAGCGCCCCTGTGTTCGATCGGTCGCGATGCTCCGAGCGCGTCGTCGAGATACCGCTCGAGCTCGTCGGCGGCACGCCGGGCGCCGCCGGCTATCGGGCAGCAAAACGGGTTGCTGAAGGTCGGCTTGGGGTCATGATTCCGGTTCATCGCCGCTGCAATGACCGATGGATCACAGACGCTCGGCATTTCGCTTCGCGTTAGACTGCAGCTACGGCATTTTCGATCATACACTCAACCATCCTATTCGCACGTCGTTGCCGCCGTTCGCCGCACCTACCGATCGGAGGCCTTCCTGTGTGTAGTTGAACGCACGGCTCGACTAGCATCGCCGCGCTGCCGATGTCGGCATCTGAACGGCCGGAGGGCGGCGAACCACTTCTGGACCGGATTGCCGAGCAAACCGGAAAAGCCGTGAAATCGGGAAAACGCGGCCAGGCGGGGAAAGAAAATAGTGCACTGTCACCGTAATTCCAGGACGCTGGCCAAGGCGCAACAGGTCCGACAGCGCGGCGCGAAGTTGCGGCCCAGGAATTACGATCCTGACGCCAGACCAAGCGTTTGGCGCGCCTCGTTGACGGTGGCCACACGCCGGCCAAACTTCCCGACTGAGGCCGCCGCGATTTCAACAAGCTCGGCGTTGCTGCGCGCCAGGCGTTCCCTGGTGATCCTGATATTGTCCTCAAGTCCGGTGCGCACTGCGTCTGCTCCGCGCGCCAACGCCCATTCCATGACGATCGTCTGGTTGCGGCCTATTCCGGCCGCTGTCCAGGTGGATTGTGGAAACAGGAGTTTCGCTTCCGTGAGGAGCACATCGAGCAATCTCTCCTGCGCAGGCAGTGCGTTTTGCACGCCCATGACAAACTGGATGTGCGGGCGCTCACCTAAAAGTCCTGCGTCGGCCAGCCGCCTGGCAGTGTGAAGGTGCGAGAGGTCGAAGATCTCGATCTCCGGCAGCACGCCATTTGCCTTCATCGCGGTTGCGAGATCACCGATCAGGGCGGGATGGTTCTCGTAGACGATGGATGGGAAGTTGACCGAACCGGTCGAAAGCGACGCCATGTCCGGTTTCAGATAAAGTGCCGAGCCACGCGCGGCAGGATCACGACCGCGCCCGCCGGTCGAAAACTGGACGATCATACCGGGGCAATGCCTACGCACCCCCGCCTGAACAGCAGCGAAGCGCGTTGGTTCAGACGATGAACTCTGATCGTCATTGCGCACGTGGATGTGCACCAGCGACGCACCTGCTTCAAAGGCTTCCTGGGTCGACTCGATCTGTTCGGCCACGCTGATCGGCACCGCAGGATTGTCTTCCTTGCGCGGCAGCGAGCCGGTGATCGCAACAGCGATGATACAGGGTTCAGGCATGGCGACAAACTATCCGTCTATCTGGTCCATGAGCCAGCGGATCGCGAGCGGATAGCCCGCGGCGCCGAGCCCCGCGATCACGCCGGTGGCGACCTTCGATACCAGCGACCGATGATAGATCTCCTCGCGGCGATGGATGTTCGAGATATGCAGTTCGACGATCGGGCCCGGAAACATTTTGAGCGCATCGAGCACCGGGATCGAAACAAAACTCAAACCCGCGGGATTGACCAAAATGCCCGCGCCGTCGTCGATCGCCTCATGCACCCAATTGACGATTTCGCCCTCAATGTTCGACTGGTGAAAACGGATCGGATGGTCGCCGGCGGCGTCACGGCACATCCGCTCGATTTCTGCGAGTGTCGTCCGCCCATAGATCTCCGGCTCGCGCATGCCGAGCCGGTTGAGATTGGGGCCGTTGAGAACGAAGATTGGCTTGGTCATGGTCCTATCCTTGATAGCCCAGCAGGCGCGGCAGCCACAGCACCAGCGATGGGAAGAAGGTGATCAGCATCAGGGCGGCAATCATGGCGTAGAGAAACGGCATTACGTCGTGCACCAGGTCGCGCAGCGGCACCTCTGCGATGCGGGTCATGATGAACAGCAGCAAGCCGTAGGGCGGGGTGACGAGCCCGAGCATGATGTTGACGACGACCATTACGCCGAAATGCACCATGTCGACACCGAGCGCCTGCGCCGTCGGAATCAGCACCGGTACGATTACCAGCAGGATGGTCGTCCCTTCCAGCACGCAGCCCAGGATCAGCAGCAGGATGTTGACCAGGATCAGGAAACCCATCGGCGAAAGATCCCAGGACTTCAGGATCACCGACAGGGACTGCGGAATGTTCTCGACCGTGACAACGTAGTTGAACACCAGGGCGCCGGCGATGAGCATGCCGATCGAGGCCGTGGTGCGGGCGCTGTTGAGAAGCGCATGGTAGAGTTGGCCCGGCGTCACGCTGCGATAGATCGCGACCGAGATGAGCAGCGCGTAGCCGGCGGCGACCGCCGCGGCCTCGGTCGGGGTCATCACGCCGCCCCTTATGCCGACCAGCAGAACGACCGGCAGCATCAGCGCCGGAAATGCGCGCAAGGTGATCCCCGGCAATTCCCTGAGCGGCACCGGCTTCTCGACCGGAAAGCTCTTCCGGCGCGCGTCGATGGCGACGATGATCATCTGCGACAGGGCGAGAAGAAGGCCCGGCACGATACCGGCAATGAACAGGTAGCCGATGGATGCATCCGAGATCAGCGCGTAGATGACCAGAGGAATCGACGGAGGAATGATCGGGCCGACGACGGAGGTGACGGCTGTCAGCGCAGCGGCATAGCTCGCCGGGTACTTGCCATCCTTGGTCATGAGTTGCTGCATCATCTTGCCGGTGCCCGCGGCGTCGGCGATGGCCGAGCCGGACATGCCGGCGAAGATGATCGACTGCAGCACGTTGACTTGCGCCAGACCGCCGCGGAAACGGCCGACAACGGCGTTGCAGAATTGCAGCAGCCGGTCGGTCATGGTCCCGGCGTTCATCAACTCCGCGGCGAGAATGAACATCGGTACGGCAAGCAGAATGTAGCTTGTGTAGAGCCCGTTGAGGAGTTGCTCGGCCGACGTGCCCATGTCGAGCCCTGCAAGCCAGAGATAGAGGATCGACCCAGCGATCATCGAGTGACCGATCGGCAGGCCAAGCAGGGCCAGCGCTGTGATCGCAACGACTGACAGCGAAAAGGGACTCGCGAGATTCATACGCCGGAGCTCGCTTTCGTGGGGTCGAATTCCGCCGGTGCTTCGCCGCGCAGAGCACGCCACGCCAGCCACAGGTAACGGGCGATCACGGCGACCACGAAGACGAGATAGATCGAGAACAGCCAGTCGAAGCGTATCTTGAGGTAGGCGGTGCTCTCGACCTTCATGAAGGTCACGTAGCTGAAGACAGCCGGAAAGGACCAGCCATAGAGCGCGACGAGAGCGATTGCGAAGGCAAGCGTCATTACCCGCCTGATGTTCGGACCGACTGTGGCGTAGAGGAGATCAAAACGGATTTCCTCTTCTTCACGAACGACGAACGCTGCGCCGAACAGCACAACCCAGATCCAGAGTACGACGGTGAGCTCGTTGCTCCAGCCGGTCGGCCAGTTGAGAAGGTAGCGAAAAGCAACCTGCAGCAGAAACGCGGCGAACATGGCGCCGATGGCGATGGCGATCGCGTTCTCGGCGCGCCGGTAGAGCCAGCCGCCGACCTTTCTCAATCCCGGGTTCATGATGCCTCCCTGACGGGCGCCTGGCCAAACCGGCCAGCCGGTCGCAAGCGGACCGGCCGGCGCGTTCGTCGCGTCAAAGCGCGTTGATCTTGTCGACCATCCCGGCAGGCCATTCCTTGGCCAGGTCGGAGGCAAGATATTGCTCCTGCACATGCTTGCGGAATGCTGCGACATCGGGTTCGTAGATCTTCAGGCCCTTGCCCTTGAATGTTTCAACGAGTTCCTTCTCGCGCGTCAGGTGTTTCTCTGTCGAGAAGTCGATCGCCTTGTCCGCCGCGGCCTGGACCTTTGCCTGCTTCTCGGCCCCCATTTCGTCCCACACTTTTTTCGAAATGCTGAGAAGGTCGAATCCGACAAGGTGCGAGGTCAATACGATCTGCGACATGACCTCGTAGAACTTCATGTTCTCGACGTTGGGCAACGGGTTGTCCTGCCCGTCGATTGCGCCTGTCTGCAGGCCGGTATAGACCTCGGCGTAGGCCATTGGCGTAGGGTTCGCGCCGAGCGCCTGGCCGAGGAATTGCCAGGCGTCGCCACCCGGCATGCGCAGCTTGATGCCTGCCATGTCGGCGGGAGTCTTGATTTCCTTGTCCGGCTTCAGACCGACCTGGCGCAGGCCGAAATAGGTTGGCCCGAGCACCCTCACGCCGAGCTGGTCCTCGGCCATCCGCTTCAGCTCCGCCCCGGCATCGCTGGCAAAGAACGCCTTCACGTGCGCGGCGTCACGGAACAGGTAGCCGGCGGTGACGATGGACCACGCCGGAATCTGCTTGGAGATGTCCTGCGGGGCAACGTTGCCCATCTCGAGGTTGCCGCGCTGGATGGCGACAAGTTCGGTGCCCTGCTTGAACAGGTTGCCGCCGTAATAACCCTCGAAGGCAAAGTCGTCCTTGATGGCTTCGGCGAACATTTTCATCATCTCGGCCCGGATGTCCTGCTCCGAGAACACGGCCGAGAAACGCAGCTTCGGCTTGTCCTGCGCGAAGGCGGGAACGGCGGTCGCGGCGGCGAGTGCGCCGGCGGCGAGCATAAACAGGCGTCGGTTCATTTCAGGTTTCATGTCGATTTCCTCCCTATGGTCTTCATACAATTATAGGCGACATTGCCTTCATGCGGCGGCCTCGAAATGATCTGCCATGGCGCGGCGGTCGGCCTTGCGCCCGGTGAAGAGCTCGAACGCGCGGACGGCCTGATAGACCGCCATGCCGATGCCCGGCAGCGTTCTGCAGCCGATCGATCGGGCCGCGACCAGCAACTCTGTTTCGGTCGGAAAGTAGATTATGTCGGCGACCCATTTTTCGGCTGTCAGAAGAGCCGTGTCGAACGGTGTTCCGGGGTATTTCGCCATGCCCACCGGCGTCGTGTTGACGATGCCGTTTGCCATGCGCACGGCTGCGGCCGGGTCCGGCCAGGTCTCGACGCGACCGCCGAACAAGGCGCCCATGCGCGACGCAAGATCCGAGGCGCGACCGGGTTGGCTGTCGAGGACGAACAGCCGGCCAACGCCCATTTGCATCAGCGCGTTTGCGACTGCGGCGCCCGCTCCGCCGGCGCCGAACATTGCGACACAGCCCATCGATGCACCTGTCATCGCTTCGCGAAAACTCTCCGCGAAACCCCAGCCGTCGGTGTTGTGGCCTTCCTTGCGTCCGCCAGCAAAGACGACCGTATTCACCGCGCCTATCGCGCGCGCTTCCGGCGACAGCGCATCCAGGACGGGCATAACAGCCTGTTTAAACGGATGCGTGACGTTGAGGCCATGAAAGCCTGCAATCTCCGCCGCCGCGATCAAGTCGCCGATCGCCGCGTCGGGAAATCCGAGCCGGTCGAAATCGAGCAAAAGGTACGAATAGCCGATGCCGAGGCGCCGGGCTTCCCGCTCGTGCATGCCGGGAGTGCGCGAGGACTGAATACCGCGTCCGACGAGGCCAATCACGACCTTTTCGCTGTCGCCGCTGGCGGCGCCCTTGTGCTCGTCGGCAAGACGGCAAAGCAGGTCGACAAGGCTGTCGCCCATCTCCCGAAATTCCTCCCTGTGCGGGCCGCCTCCCAGCCCAAATGCGGCAATTCCTGGATCGCCCTTGTGTTCACGCCAAACGCGCCGGTAAATGAGTCTGTCGTGATTTGCGAATGATGTACTAACTGGTTAGTTTAGTCAAATGCCGGCACGCCGGGGCGGGAATTCAACTGCATGGCCGTTATCAAGAAAGAACGAAAGCCGAAGCCGGACTCGAGCACGACGCGTATCCAGGACCCTGAGGGCACGCGCCGCAACATCCTGGAGATCGCCTCCAAGGAGTTTGCCCTGAACGGCTTGTCGGGCGCGCGCATAGACGAGATTGCAGCGCGCACACGCTTCAGCAAGCGCATGATCTACTACTATTTTGGCGACAAGGAAGGCCTCTACCTGCGCGCGCTCGAGAACGCGTATCGTCAGGTGCGCGAGGGCGAGGCTCAACTTGATATCGAAGGTCTGCCCCCCGTGGCGGCACTGACGCGCCTGGTGGAGTTCACCTTCGACCACCATCACCGACACGAGGAATTCATCCGCATGGTGATGATCGAGAACATCCATCACGGCCAATACCTCCAACAATCGGATGCGATCCGCGAACTGAACGTGACGGCGATCGACCACATCTCTCGCATCTATTCACGCGGTGTCGAAGAGGGCGTCTTCCGGCCGGGACTCGACGCGATCGAACTCCATTGGCAAGTAAGCGCGCTGTGCTTCTTCAACGTTTCCAATCGCACCACCTTTTCGATGATCTTCGGACGCGACTTCGGCGCCCCGGCACAACTCGAGCGGCTCAAACGCAACAGCGTCGAGATGCTGTTGCGTTTTGTCGCGAAGGACGAAGCTCCCGCAGAACGCTGAGCGCGCCGAAACTTGCGGTGCTGGCAGCGTTGCCTTAGTTATGTACGAACTGGTTCGTTCACGACAAACCAGGGAGGAGGCGCGTTTGAAGACGTCGATCGCGACGGTGTCGATCGCCGGTGACCTGGCGGAGAAATTCGCGGCAATTTCCGCCGCGGGCTTCGACGGTGTCGAAATCTTCGAGAACGATTTCCTCGCCTTTGACGGCTCACCGCGCGACGTCGGCCGAATGGCTGGTGACGCAGGTCTGACCATAACGCTGTTCCAGCCGTTCAGGGATTTTGAGGGTTTGCCGGAGCCGCAGCGCAACCGCGCCTTTGATCGTGCCGAGCGCAAGTTCGACGTCATGCAGGAACTCGGCACCGACCTGATGCTGGTATGCTCGTCGGTGTCGCCGGTCTCGCTTGGCGGGATCGACCGGGCGGCGGCGGATTTTCACGAGCTTGGCGAGCGCGCCGCCAGGCGCGGTCTGCGCGTCGGCTATGAGGCATTGGCCTGGGGGCGTCACGTCAACGATCATCGCGATGCGTGGGAAATCGTGCGCAGGACTGACCATCCGAACGTCGGGCTGGTTCTCGATTCCTTCCACACGCTGGCCCGCAGGATTGAACTTGGCTCGATCCGTTCGATACCCGCGGACAAGATCTTCATTGTCCAACTCGCCGACGCGCCGCTGATCGAAATGGACTTGCTCTATTGGAGCCGGCACTTCCGCAACATGCCAGGCGAAGGTGATCTGCCGGTGCGACAGTTCATGCAGGCGGTCGCCGCAACCGGTTATGACGGCTATCTGTCGCTCGAGATTTTCAACGACCAGTTCCGTGGCGGGTCGGCAAAGGCGATCTCCGTCGACGGACGGCGTTCGCTCGTATGGTTGATGGATCAGGTGCGGCGTGAAGAACCGGCACTTGACATGGCTATCCCGCCCATGCCCGACCGCATCGGAGTTGGAGGGGTCGAGTTCATCGAGTTCGCGACCGATCGCCAGGACGCCGGACAGCTTGGATCGCTGTTGCGCATGCTCGGCTTTGTCGAGGCCGGTCGGCACGTCTCGAAGGACGTCACGCTCTACCGCCAGGGCGAGATCAATATTGTCATCAATACCGAGCGGCAGGGCTTTGCCCATTCTTCCTTTGTTGTCCATGGCACGTCGGCATACGCAATGGGCCTGAAGGTCGAGGACGCCGCCGCCACGGTGGCGCGCGCCGAGGCACTGGGCGCGGAGATCTTTCACCAGCGGGTCGGGCCCGGCGAGTTGTCGATCCCGGCGATCCGCGGCGTCGGCGGCGGACTGATCTACTTCCTCGATGCCAAGACCGACCTGGCGAAGGTCTGGGACATGGAGTTCACGCCGGTCACGTCGGCAAGTTCCAGCAATGGCGTCGGCCTCACCCGTATCGATCATGTCGGGCAGACCATGGCACAAGAGGAGATGCCGAGCTGGCTGCTGTTCTATGTCTCGATCTTCAGGACGACCAAGACTCCGATGGTCGACATCGTCGATCCGGCCGGCCTCGTGCGCAGCCAGGTCATCGAAGGCCTGGACAAGCGCTTCCGCCTCACGCTGAACGGCGCCGAGAGTCACCGCACCCTGGCCGGCCATTTCATCGCCGAAACCTTTGGTTCCGGCGTCCAGCATCTGGCACTCGCGACGGATGACATCTTTGCGACGGCGGCGAAGCTGCAGGCCAACGGCTTCGAACCGCTTCAGATATCGATGAACTACTACGACGACGTAGAAGCGCGCTTCGGTCTGGATCCGGAGGTCGCCGATCGGTTACGCTCGGCCAACATCCTTTATGACCGCGACGACAACGGCGAATTTTTTCAGCTCTATGCGCCGACATTCGGAGAGGGATTCATTATCGAGTTCGTTGAACGGCGCGGCGCGTATGCAGGCTATGGTGCGCCGAACGCACCATTCCGCATCGCCGCGCAAAAACGGCTGATGCGGCCCAAAGGAATGCCAAAGCTATGACAAGTATGAACTTTGCTCGCATCAATGGCGCGACGATCCACTACCGGCATCGTCCCAAAACTGGCAGGCCGACGGTCGTCTTCGCGAACTCGCTCGGCACGGATATGCGCATCTGGAACGAGGTCGAGCGAAGGCTGGCCGACGACTGTACATCCGTTGCGTTCGACAAGCGCGGACACGGCCTGAGCGAACTGGGTGGCGCGCCGCAAACAATCGAGACCCATGCGACGGACCTTGCAGGGCTGCTCGACCATCTCAGCGTAAAGCGCGCGGTGATCTGCGGGCTTTCGATCGGCGGCGTCATTGCGCAATGCCTTTACAAGACGCGGCCGGATTTGATCGAGGGATTGATCCTTTGCGATACGGCAGCGAAAATCGGCACAGCCGAGATGTGGAACGGGCGCATCAATGCGACCCTGTCGGAGGGCATCGCCAGCTTTGCCGACGACGTGATGCGAAAATGGTTCACGCCGGATTTCCATAACAATCGCGGCGAGGAACTGGCGGGTCATAAAACGATGCTGACGCGCCAGGATCCGGCCGGTTACGCTGCTGCCTGCGCGGCGATCCGCGACGCCGATTTCACCGCGACGACCGCCGCGATCAAAGTGCCGACACTCTGCATTGTCGGCGATCAGGACGGATCGACGCCGCCTGAACTGGTGGAATCGCTGGCCCGCTCAATCCCCGCCGCACGATTCGAGGTCATCTCCGGTGCCGGCCACATCCCATGCGTCGAGCAGCCGGAAAGGCTGGCCGGGCTGATCCGTGGCTTCCTGAACGACATGCCAAGAGAGCGCAAATGAGCAAGCCACGACACGGCGACCGATACGTCGAAGGGATGGCGACGCGCCGTTCAGTGCTGGGTGACGCCCATGTCGACCGCGCAGAGGCGGCCAAGACCGAATTCGACATTCCTTTCCAGGAACTGATCACGGAGGCTGCATGGAGCCACGTCTGGTCGCGGCCTAACATCTCCAGGCGCGAGCGTTCCATGATCACCATCGCGCTGCTCGCCGCGCTGAAGCAGGACGAAGAGGTTGCGATGCATATCCGCGCCAGCGTCAATACCGGGGCGACGCGCGACGACATACGCGAGGCGCTGCTGCATGTGGCAATCTATGCCGGGGTGCCGGCGGCAAATCATGCGATGAAGATCGCCAGGAAGACGTTCGACGAAATCGACGCTCAGGCCGGCTAATCATGACCAAGTCGCGCTTTCCCGCCAACCGCACGCCGGAAATCGGCGCCTTCTTTCCGCGCGACCGCAACTGGCATCCGCCGGCCTTCACGCCGGCCTACAAGACGTCCGTTCTGCGCTCGCCGCAACGGCCGCTTCTTTCCCTCGACAACACGCTGTCGGAGCTTACGGGGCCGGTCTTCGGCCAAAGTATTCTCGGTGAACTGGACAATGACCTCATACACAATTTTGCCGGGCCGGGCGAAAGCGCGATCGGGCCACGCATCCTCGTCTATGGCCGCCTGCTCGACGAGCGCGGCATCGGCGTCGCCGGTGCGCTGGTGGAGGTATGGCAGGCCAACGCCGGCGGACGTTATCGACACAAGAAGGAGACTTATCGCGCGCCACTCGATCCGAACTTCGGCGGCTGCGGCCGCACGATCACCGGCGAGGATGGCTCCTATTGTTTCCGCACGATCCAGCCGGGGCCATATCCCTGGCCCAACGGACCCAACGACTGGCGTCCAGCGCACATCCATTTCTCGATCTTCGGGCACGGCTTCGCGCAGCGCCTGATCACCCAGATGTATTTCGAGGGCGACCCGATGATCTGGAGGTGCCCGATCGTGCGGACCATCAACGACCGCCGCGCCATTGAAGGCCTCACCGCCGCGCTCGACATGGAGGCAACGATACCGATGGATGCGCGGGCATACAAATTCGACATTGTACTGCGCGGCCGCCGCTCGACGCTTTTCGAAAACCGCATCGAGGGCAACTGATGGTCCAGGCTCTCGGCCGGCTGAAGGAAAGCGCCTCGCAGACCGCGGGACCCTATGTCCATATCGGGCTGACGCCCAACTTTGCCGGTATCTCGGGCGTCTATGAACGCGACCTTGGCACCGCGATGGTCAACGACAGGACCAGGGGCGAACGCATCAGGGTCAACATCCGAGTGATCGACGGCGCCGGCTCGCCGCTGAAGGACGCGCTCGTGGAGATCTGGCAGGCGGACGCTGCCGGCATCTACAATTCGCCCTCGGATCTGCGCGGCTCCGCCGACCCGAACTTTACCGGCTGGGGCCGGCTGCCCACCGACATGACGACGGGCGAATGCCTGTTCGAAACCATCAAACCCGGTCGCGTGCCGTTTTTTGACGGCCGCAAGATGGCGCCGCATTTGACGGTCTGGATCGTCGCGCGCGGAATCAACATTGGCCTTCACACCCGTATGTATTTCGGCGATGAGGAAACCGCCAACGCCGAGGATCCCGTCCTGATGCGCATTGAGCAGAAAGAGCGCGTGTCAACGCTGGTCGCGCCGCGCGATGGCGACATCTATAGGTTCGACATCCATCTCCAGGGCATCAAAGAGACGGTCTTCTTCGACATATGATCGCAGCATTCGACAATCCCCTCCTGTCCGGGCTTCTCGGCGATGAGAAGATGGCGACGCTGCTCGGCGTCGAGGCCGAACTTGCGACGATGCTGCAATTCGAGAAGGCGCTCGCCGACGCAGAAGCTGCGCTCGGCATCGTCCCGGCGGCTGCAGCAAGCGCAATCGGGCGCGTCCTCGACAACTTCCGGCCGGAAATCCAGGCCCTGAGGGACGCAACGGCGCGCGACGGCGTCATGGTGCCGGAGCTCGTGCGGCAGATCAGGCATGCTGTCGGAGAGCCGCATTCGGAGCATGTGCATTTCGGTGCGACTAGCCAGGACGTGATCGACACGGTGATGATCCTGAGAATTCGCCCCTGTATCGACCTGTTGGAAGAACGGCTTTCGGCTCTGGTGGTCGCCTTCGCCGATCTCGGCCATCGGTTTGGCGATCGCCCGCTGATGGCCCGAACCCGCATGCAGGCAGCAATTCCGATTTCCGTAGCCGACCGCGTCGCAAGCTGGCGCGAACCGCTGGTGCGCCACCACGAGCGGCTTCAATCGGTGCGAGGATCGGTCCTCGTCGTCCAGTTCGGCGGCGCCGCCGGGACGCTCGAGAAGTTCGCAGACAAGGGCGCCGCCATCCGTGCCGCGCTGGCCCGGCGGCTAAGCCTTGGCGACGCGCCGCAGTGGCACAGCCAGCGCGACCGCATCGCGGAACTGGCCAACTGGCTGTCGCTTGTGACGGGCGGCCTCGGCAAGTTCGGGCAGGACATCGCGCTGATGGCGCAGGCAGGCGACGAGCTGCAACGGGCGGGCGGCGGTTCGTCGTCCGCCATGGCGCACAAGCGCAATCCCGTCGACGCCGAGATGCTGGTGACGCTTGCCCGCTTCAACGCAGTCCAATTGTCGGGAATGCATCATGCGCTGATCCATGAGCAAGAGCGCTCTGGTGCAGCCTGGACGCTGGAATGGTTGATCCTGCCGCAGATGCTCATGGCGGCTGGAGCATCGACCTGTGTCGCGGACAGGCTGGTCCGAACCATAGCGGCAATCGGAGGCAAGGGTTGACTGATCCCACTAGAGCGGGATGAATTTAGGTTGGCGCATAACCGGCCTCGATGAAGTAGTTTGTGCATTCGGTTGAGGTGACAGTGC
>NZ_JBVVQR010000034.1:0-61397 GCF_055811535.1 Mesorhizobium sp. WSM4816
GGCCGGCCGGCGGGGATTCTGGGCGTGGGCGGTTGGGAGCTGGTGCCTCTTGGCGTCCAGCCGCTCCAGCATGCAACCGACGATAGCCTGAAAGCCGGGCTCTCCCGATCCGCGTATTCGCCCTGTCGTCTTGGCGGTCTGATCATCCAGGCTTCCTCATAGATATCCCTCGCCACGAGGACTGGCGTCGCCGGATCCAGCCAGGCGATGCGCCCTCACTATCCAAAGCGAAGCACCATTCGCCTCCTGTGTCTTTCAACCAGATCGCGATCGCATTCGGGCACGCAGCGGTCGCTGCAACCGACATTCACAACTACCTGTGCGAAAGCGACGGCGAGCGCCCACCGCGCGGTTGACCCGCAGGCATCACCGCTGGTCGGTGTTCCTTGGTCTTCCCCAGCGCGCCAATTCGAAAAACGACCGGACGTCTATTTCGCCGGGGGCATTGTTGGCCGCCTGGAGCAACCGGATCGGAGGCCAGGCGGCGTCACGATTGCCGGGAGACATCGTTCTCGCAGAGAATTCTTTTAGGTGGAAGGACTGGTCTCGCCGCCGGCGACTTTGGCGAGCAGCATCCCCAAGGTCAGGCGCGCTCGTTCATGGCTGCGCCGACAAAATATTCTCAAGAAGCTCGACCGATAGAGACGCCAAGTATCAGAGCATCATGCATCCCTCGATAGCGAAATGCCTGGCGGAGCGGGAAGTGAACTAAACCAGGGGTTGATCCCACGAGTCAGAGTGACGTGCAGCGAGACGTCTCAAAGGAACCTTTCCGGCGTTGCGCGCTTGTTGAGCATGCGTTTCACAACCCCGTGAACGACAACAAAAAAACGCTGGAACCAAAAGGAAATCCACCATGGCGAAAGAAAAGACATTGGATGATCTCTTCCTCGATACGCTCAAGGATATCTATTACGCGGAAAAGAAGATCCTGAAGGCGCTTCCCAAGATGGCGCGCGCCGCCTCATCGGCCGATCTGAAGGCAGCCTTCGAGAAGCACAAGGACGAAACCGACGGTCATGTCGAGCGCCTGCAGCAGGTTTTCGAGCTCCTTGGCAAGCGGGCACAGGGCAAGACGTGTCCCGCGATCGACGGCATCGTCGAGGAGGGCGAGGAGATTATGGAGGAGTTCAAGGGAACTCCCGCACTGGACGCCGGTCTGATCTCCGCTGCCCAGGCTGTCGAGCACTACGAGATCACCCGCTATGGCACGCTGAAGCGCTGGGCCGAGGTTTTGGGCATGAGCGACGCCGCCAAGCTGCTCGAACAGACGCTCGGCGAAGAGTCTATGACAGACGAGGCGCTCACCGGATTGGCGGACGCCTCGGCCAACGAAATGGCCAAGGCCGCCTGATCACACACCAGCCACCCCAGCTGTGTTGGGGTGGCTGTTTTACTTCCAACATCCGTCATTCGATAGGAGGCAATCATGGGTCGTGGCATTCTACTCTGGCTGCTCGGAGTTCCTATTCCGATCATCATCCTTCTCGCGCTGTTCATGCGGTAGGAGGAATCCATGGCATCAACCATCCTGGCGACCGACGTCGCCGCGCCGGTCGAGTCCTCGTCATCCGCAGTCAACTGGGGACCGATCATCGCCGGCGCCTTCGCTGCCTCGACCCTGACGTTCATCCTGATGCTTCTCGGGTCCGGCCTCGGGCTCACGATGGTGTCTCCATGGTCCAACGAAAGCGCCAGCGTCACCACCTTCGCTGTGTCCACTGCAATCTGGCTGGTCATCGTGCAATGGTTGTCATCCGGGTTCGGGGGTTACCTGACCGGGCGCCTTCGCACCAAATGGGTCGGCATTCACACGGACGAGACGTTCTTCCGGGATACCGCGCACGGATTCATGGCCTGGGCGCTGGCGACGCTTCTGGTCGTGTTCGTGCTCGGTTCGGCGCTGTCCGCGGCAATCGGCACCGGCGTCAAGGCGGCCTCGACAGTGGCCTCGGGAGCAGCAATGGGTGCCTCGGCAGGGGCGACCGCAAACGCCGGGAACGACGGAGGCAGTGGCGCGGCGTCGTATTTCGTCGATGCGCTGTTCCGCCCGAACGATCCTTCCAGGCTGGCGGCGCCGGGCGCGGAGGGCGATGCGACAGCAGCCGCACAAGCCTCCCGCATCCTCATTACGAGTGCGGCGGCCGGCGAACTCTCGGCCGACGACAAGACTTATCTGGGCCAACTCGTGGCCGCTCGCGCTGGCTTGTCGCAAGCGGATGCTACTGCCCGGGTTGATGCGGTGCTTGCTCAGGTCGAGGCGGCCAAAGTCCAAGCACAGGAAGCAGCCGACACAGCTAGAAAAGCCGGCGCCAGCTTCGCGCTGGTTGGCGCGCTTTCTCTCATGATCGGCGCGTTCATCGCCAGCGCAGCGGCAGCGTTAGGCGGCAAGCAGCGCGACGACGAAGAAGACGCGCTCCATCTCACAGCCAGTCGAAGCTGAAGACGTCTACTCCCGGCCGACCGAGAGGATCGGCCGGACTTCATCTCCCGCCGCGCTCCTTTGTTTTTGTGCAACGCAGCAACGATATTGCTGCACGTGCGTTGCACAGATGGCCGTCCATTCCGGGCGTCACAACAGGGACGGCTCCATTGCGAAAAATCTCCGATACCATCGCCCGCCTCGCCGCGCTGCGGGCGCGACATGCCGCACATCCCGCCGACTTCGGTGCGTCAGTCCATCTCCGGACGCTGGCCGACTTCGGTACCAATCCCGGCGGGTTGGGAGTGAAGTTCTACATTCCCAATGACCTATCCAGGCGCGCCCCGCTCGTCGTCGTGCTGCATGGCTGCACACAGAACGCGGCCGGCTATAACCATCATTCCGGCTGGTCCCAACTCGCCGACGAGGCTGGCCTCGCGCTGCTCTTTCCCGAACAGCAACGCGGCAACAATCCGAACCTCTGTTTCAACTGGTTCCAGCCTGGCGACACCAAGCGTGGTTCGGGCGAGGCGCTGTCGATTCGCCAGATGATCGAGACGATGGTCGTCACCCACGGTCTCGACCGAAGGCGAATCTTCATCACCGGCCTCTCGGCCGGAGGCGCAATGGCGGCGGCCATGCTGGCGACCTATCCGGAAGTGTTTGCCGGCGGTGTGTTTATTGCCGGCCTGCCCTACGGCAGCGCAACGACAATCCCGGAGGCCTTCGATCGCATGCGCGGTCACGGTGGTCCTTCGGAACAGGATCTGCAACGGGCCCTCCGCGGCGCATCGGATCATCAGGGACCGTGGCCGAGGATTTCGATTTGGCACGGTGCCGCTGACCACACGGTTTCGCCTTCCAACGCGGAAGCGATCGCAGGCCAATGGCGGGGGGTCCACCGGCTTGAGAAAGAGCCGACGCATCGCGAAGTTGCCGGACCGCACGCAAAGCAGGTTTGGCGTAACGGCGCGGGAGAGGCCTTGATCGAAATCAACATGATCGCCGGGATGGGCCATGGCACGCCGCTCGGCAACGGCGTGGGTGCTCCGGGACCTTATATGCTTGATGTCGGCATCTCCTCCACACGCGAGATCGCGCAGTTCTGGGGGATCGCGGCATCGGAGGAAAGCGCCTCCCGGAGATCGAGGCCGCAAGTGCCCGCCAGCCAACGGCAACTACCCCAGTCACCGGCGCCAGGTATACAAAACGCGAAGATGAAGCCCTCGCAGCCGACTGCCATCCATCAATCGGGCCAGCCCGGCGTGAAGAAGATCATCGAGGATGCCCTGCGGGCAGCGGGCCTGATGCGCTAGGCGGGCGGCGCAAATCGCTCGCCGACTGTCTCGCCGGCCCGCGAAGATCAAGCGGCTCCGACCAGGCAAGGGAACGAGTCGTTCTTTGGAATCGGTGACCGCTTTCGGCGAGCAGTCGCCATGCACCTCGTCCAGATCCTGCTTCCCCGCGCGGACAACACCGGTGGCCCATTTGGCCGGGAAGATTTCGACCGTGTGAAGGAAGACCTGGCCAGCCGTTTCGACGGCGTCACAGCCTACCTGCAGGCGCCCGCGGAAGGTCAGTGGCAGGATGGCGAGCAGTCCAGCAAAGATGATATCGTCATCTTCGAAGTGACGGTGGATGATGTCGATCTGCCGGACTGGCGCAAACGGCGCGCGGAGCTAGAACGGCGGTTCCGGCAGGACACGGTGATCATCCGCTACATGCCAATGGCGCTAGTATAGAGCGCCGATATCATGCCATCAACGTCAATCCGCAAGACCGAGTACGATCCGGAGACAAGGGGTCTCTCGGTGTGGTTCGTCGCGAGCGGCACGCGTTATGACTACGAGGCTGCCTTCGTAAAAGGGCCGGTTCTTCAACGACCACTTTCGCGACCGTTGCCGGCACCGCCCGATTGCCGAAGCATAGCGATCGTTTCCTGCACGCGGAGACTCATGCGCCGGTTTCGGAGTTTGACGCGCCGGCTGGCTTTGATTCCGGGGAGCCCTTGTGGCGTAGGAAAATCGACAGCAGGACCAGGACGGCCGTCGACATGAATTCCGACTGCCAGTTCTGAAAGGACTCGAACCATAACTGGGCATCGAGAAGATAGTCTCCCAGGGATTGAACCTCGCCGCCGTGCCGAAGCGCCTCCTCGTTCGCGGCCGCCAGGCTCGCCCACCAATGCAAGGCAAATGAGATGATGAACAGCAGGGCCAGCGCTAAGCCCAGTGAGTATGAATAGAGCCACGACAGGATCGGGTTGCGCCTGCGGGTGGCGGTCGGAAGTTCGTCCTCGGGCCGGTTGGGATCATCGGGATCACGAGACTCGGCAGAACCGCGCTGGAACAGCATTGCAGTCAGCATCACATAGGCCGACATCTGCAGGAATTCGCTTTCCCAGTTTTCGAAGAGCGCCGAGAGGAAGTCGCCGCTTTTCAAATAAGCCAACAGTCCGATCGCTGCCGAGCCATGCTCGCGAAGTTCTTCATTGTAGGCAGAATGCCCCGACCAGATCATACCGAGTGCGCTGAACAGGAACATCGCCACCAGGGCGATCGTAAGCCCGTTGTCCCGAAATATGGTTCTCATGATCTTGTCTCCCACGGAGCCTTCGGCTAGCGCCAGTTCTCCAGAACCTCTTCAATCCTCACCGCCTCGACTTGCTCGCTGAAGCGAGAGCGGTAGAGCTCCAACAGTGCGTCATGCGTCTGGTCGACCGAACTGCAGATGGCATCGGTCGCAAGGACGACGCGAAAACCACGGTCGATGGCGCCGAGGACCGTGGCAAGCACGCAGACATCGGTTTCGCCGCCGGTAATGACCAGAGTGTCGATCCCTGACCCATTGAGCATCGCGTCGAGCCGGCCTTCAGTCCACGGCGAATAGACATGCTTGTCGAGCGTTCTTGCCGGCGGCACGAACCGCGCCAGAGAAGGCATCAGATCGACGAGGCCGGCATCGATGTTGGCAAGGGTGACCTCGGCCCAACGCCGATAATACCGCGCCCACATGCCCGGTCCTTCGCCGGGCCGAGCGGCCGGAACAAAACGTGTGAACAGCGTTTGCTGCGGATGTCTTGCGGTCAATTCCTCGATGACCGGCAGCACGTTTTGCGCCCACGGCACGGCCCAAGGGCCGCCCGGCGCGAACAGGCGCTGCATGTCAACGCAAAGATGTAGGGAATTCTCACCAAGCGGACCGTGTACCAGGCCTAGGGCAGCCATGATCAGCCGCGGCCGCGGTCGGGTGATGCATAGCCACTATCTGAACGCGGGCATAGCCCGGGAGGCCGCGCCGTAGCCTCGCATCTCTGCCAATCCGCCTTTAGCCGTTGCCGGTTCATGGTCTTGTCAGGCGGGCCGCTTGCGCCTCCTGCACGTCGATGGCGTACAGCAGTTCGCCGTTCTCGTCGCGCAGGCGCACGAGCCAACCTGAAAGATCGTCCGTGCCCGGCTGAAGGTCGACCAGAAGATCGATAGCGCATCGAACTGCTTCCTCCCGCGCAGCCTCTAATCTTGGCATCCTGGACGGAGGAACCTGACGGCCGCGTCCGCCGTCGCGATACTCGAAGATGTAGAGCCCGCCGTTTTCGTCATTCTCCGCTGTGACGGCGACTTCGTCAAAATTGCCCATTGCTTCGGGCACCATAGTCGTTCACAGCCAAATCGAAGGTCGCGATCTGGACCAGGACCGCCTTCGCTCGATTGATAGCGGCCTCGTTGTTTCCGCCGTCAATGCGTGCCAGGTCGCCGGTAACGCAGTCACCGCCTTCGCCGCAGAAGATCACGCGCAGGATGGGCTGTCCGGTCGGGGCGGTTGCCTGGGTAACTTCGGTTCGAAGGATCTGCATGAGAAACTCCGTCACCATCGCTACAATTTGACGGCCATTTCCCGGCTCCAGAGACGCAGCTTGCGGCAGCCCTCGATAAAACCGATAAGCGCCTTGGGATCATCGAGACCAATCATGCCTTCATCGGCTTCCGGATCGACGCCGACCTTCTGCAGCAGTGGGACGGCGCCCGACGTGAAGCCGATGAATTTGCAATGAGCAAAAGCGTCGGCAACGAAATCGCGCGCGGCGGCCTCGCCCGTCAGGCGCTCCGCTCCTTCCTCGGAGAGAATCAGCGCTACTGCGTCGAACAGGACCGATGGCCCGCCGTCGATCATGTGCTTTGCAGCGATGAGACTTCCATCCGCCGCCTCGACGCCGCCCACCTTGGGCGCTATGACCTCCATCACTGCGCCTTCCTTCTCGATCGCTGCCTGGAGGTTCTTCAGCAGCGCTGCATCGGCGCCGGGACTGACAAGCACACCGACCTTGCGGCCAGCAAAACTGTCAGGCCCGTTCCGGATGATGCTGAGCGCCGGCGATGGTTCGAGATCGTCCCTCGGCGCGACCGCCGCATCCGCGGGCTTGGGCAATTGCTTCATGCCAAGCTTGTCAGCGACAGTTTCTGCCAAGCCTTCATCAATGTTGAGGAGATGCGACACCATGCGCTCGCGGATAACCGTTGTCTCGACCTTGGAGAGCTCGAAGGACAGCGCCATGGCGATATGCTTCTGCTCAGGCGCGGTCTGACTGTTGAAGAATTGTCGCGCCTGGCTGTAATGGTCGGCGAAGCTCTCTGCGCGCAAACGGACTTTCTGGCCTTCCTCCGCCTCGGCGAACGACCGGAAACCGTGCTGCGGCGATTCCCGCGGGCCTTCGCCGAATGAATTCGGCTGGTAGTTCACGCGGCCGACCGGATTGCGCATCGCCATGTGGCCATCCTGCTGGAAGTGGTGGAACGGGCATTTGGGTGCATTGATCGGGATATGGGTGAAATTGGGGCTGCCGAGACGCTTCAGTTGCGTGTCCAGGTAGGAGAAGTTTCGACCCTGCAGCAGGGGATCGTTGGAAAAGTCGACGCCGGGCGGTACGTTCTGCGTCATGAACGCGACCTGCTCGGTCTCGGCGAAGAAATTGTCGGGCATACGATCGAGCACCAAGCGGCCGACCGGGACCGGCGCGAGGAGTTCTTCCGGAATGATCTTGGTCGGATCCAGAACGTCGAAGTCAAAACTGTCCGCGAAGTCCTGATCGAAGAGCTGGAGGTTGAGCTCCCATTCCGGGAAATCACCAGACTGGATGGCATTCCAGAGGTCGCGTCGATGAAAATCGGGGTCAGCGCCGTTGATCTTGACCGCTTCGTTCCAAACGACCGACTGCATGCCGAGCTTCGGCTTCCAGATGAATTTGACGAAGGTGGATTCGTCCTTCGCATTGACCAGCCGGAACGTGTGAACGCCGAATCCCTGCATGAACCGGAAGGACCGAGGTATCGCCCGATCCGACATGACCCACATGACCATATGCATCGATTCGGGCGTCAGGCTGATGAAGTCCCAGAAATTGTCGTGTGCCGATTGCGCCTGCGGGAAGGCACGATCAGGCTCCGGCTTCACTGAATGAATGACGTCGGGAAACTTGATTGCGTCCTGAATAAAGAAAACTGGGATGTTGTTGCCGACGAGATCCCAATTGCCTTCGTTGGTGTAGAATTTGACGGCGAACCCACGCACGTCCCGCGCCAGGTCGAACGAGCCTTTCGAACCGGCCACCGTGGAGAACCGCACGAAGGCCGGCGTCTTCTCGCCGGCACGCTGGAAGATATCCGCGCGGGTGTAAGCCGCTAGCGATTCATAGGTCTCGAAGAAGCCGTGCGCGCCATAGCCGCGTGCATGCACGACGCGCTCGGGAATGCGCTCGTGATCGAAATGAAAAATCTTCTCACGGAAGTGGAAGTCTTCGATCAGTGACGGTCCGCGCTGGCCAATCCTTAAAGTATTCTGGTCATCGGCCACTGGGCCGCCTTGGGCGGTCGTCAGGATCTCGCTGTCGCCTTCGGCGATCTGATGAAGCTCGCCTCCGTTCCCCCGCACGAGCTTTTGATCATGGATCGTCGCGGGCTTGCCCGACGACTGTCTGGTTGTCTTGGCCATGCTTGAATTCCTTGAAAAGGAGGGGGCGGCTTCAGGTCTCCCTCAATGCTGGGACACCCACTTAAGTTCCTGGTGGGTGTCACGTGGCCCGCATTTCGAAGAATAGCACTCGGCTGCCGGAACATCGGGCCCGCGCTCCGCCAGAGGCGCGGGCTTTTTCGTTGTCTGGGGGAACACGATCTCGCGACGATCGTTCGGGTCGCCAACAGAGCGCCATACCGTCAGATCGAGGACAGGAAATGCGGGAAAGACTAGGCTTAACCCATCAAGAAAAATACGATAGGCAGGAGCGCACGTCGGATGCTGCAAGGGCATTAACAGACATTGAGCGCGCAGCACGAGATGCAAAGACTGCTCGGCTGCGAGAGCAACGACTTAAGGCTGAAACCGCTCCTCCTGCTGCATTGGTAGCGAAACCGAAGAAAAACCGACAAGGCAACAACTAATTACGCACCCGGGTTGCGGCGGATTTCGTGTTCCGTTGTGTGCGTCCTTTTTAAGCGTTCTCCGACATTGTCAAAGGTAAGCAGGTGGATCGAGCGCAGGAAGGTGCGGGCATGAAGGTCTGCGCCGTTTCCCAAGCCGCCGAAGCCAGAACCCGCTCCAGGGGCCACGCCTGAGATTTGCAACGGTGGTCAAGCTGGTGACGGCTCGGCATGTCATCGACCTCGTGGCCCCGCATGCACGGCTGCACGTATGCCATGCACGGCTGCACGTATGCCGAGATGAGAGGACCGTCGCGTCAGTATAGTATCGTGGCAACGCGAGACGCGGCCATGTGCGCCGTGATGGTGCTGAAGGCGAGCTTGCCTAGGCAGATAGGGTTGCTGTTCAATCCAGCCGGATTTGTTCGATGACCGCAGGAGAAATTCGGCATGAGTAACGTCGTATCACTTCATGGCGACAAGCGCTGGAAAGCTGTTCTCGTCTACGACCACCAGAACGGCCCCATCACGATCGAGCACTTTTTGGAAGAAATTTCCGAGCTCCATAACGTCATTGAACACGGCCCGGACTGGAACACCCTGATTACGTGCACGGTGACAATCAACCGGACGGACGGCGGCGAGGAGCAGAACAGCCAGGAAAAAGAGGCGCGCCATGAACATCGGTGAAATCGCGGAGCGCTTCATCCGCGCGGCCGAGATCGAGCGCGCCAGCCATGAACATGTCGGGCCGGCCGGCCCAGCAGCTGCCCTATGTTCACACATACACCGAGAAGCGCGGGTGGTGCAAAGAAGTGGGCGACAAGCTCGACCCCAAGGCAGACCCGCTAGCGTAGGAGCGAAGGGCGTTCTGGAACCGGATCGGCACCCTGCCGTCGGGACAAGAGATCAGCGAGCTCGAGGCGCTGCAACGAATGGCTGCTCGCCGTTGGCAACGAGAAGGAACGCCGAGCGTCCTCGCCCGGGCCAGATCCAAGGTCGGCGACAAGTCATTCCGCAGCCGGTGATTCAAGGTGGAGGGCATCCACCCGAACACCGGACGGGATAGAAAAAACCGGGCTTTGCAGCAAATCGCGATCATTCTCGCCCGCAGGGCCTCGCAGAATAGGGAAAGCGCCGAAATCAGGCTGTTGCATCATGAAATCAGGGGTGTTTCGGCTACGATCACGGAAGATGCGGGGGAACGGGACCGCCGGAATTCGTGGATCGCCGACGGCGCGTTCGCCAAGATCCTTTCATCGGAACATGACGACTTCTCTTGGGCTGCCAAGCGCAATGAGCGCCGATGCCAGCAAAGAGGCGAGGCGGCGCAATCAAGCTGTGTGATTTGCGCCATTGACGAGCACCCGAAATGCCGCCCCAATCGGGATTATGTGGCTTATTGGGGATTCGCATGAACCGATTTCTCTTTGTGATCGCCGACTTTCTGTCCCGTCCGCCCGGCTTCTATGTGCTGCTCGCCGCGATGATAGCCTGCACTGCGATGGTTCCTTTCGGGCTCACAAACGTAATCACCTATGCGCTTTCTGTAGCTGCGATAGTGATTACCGGGGTCGTACTGATCCAGGGTTCCCGCGACACCGCTGCCATCCATGCGAAGCTCGACGAGATCATCGTTGCATTGAAGGAAACGAGGAACAATGTCGTCGGGCTGGAGCACGCCGAGCCTGAGGAGATCAAAGCCCATTTGGCGCGGCTTGAATTGGAAGCAGCGGCGGCTGATCAAGAAGCTAAGCACGAGGGAGTCCGTGGCGCCTAATTACGCCAGCGGCTGCCAAGCACTGGCCGCGGGAAGCGCAGAAGCGGAAGGCCGCATGACCCGAGCTGAGATCAAAGCTGAAGTAGAATGGCTGCTGGAGTACGAAAGCCTTAGCGCGTCAGAGTCCGCAAGCACACCGCTTCGGCTCTGAAGGTATTGAGGGCATCGAGCGGGAGTTCTTTGACCCCGGCGACAGCGGCAACATTTTTGCCCCGGATGCGTCTCGACCATCATAGACGGGCTGTTGGCGCCGCTGATCGGCGCGATGTATGGCCTGCCCGATATTCTGGTCGTCTGATGGCCCGGTTTTTATGACGAGATGCATCAGGAGTTCGCGAGCGAGATGCTCGGCGAGTTCAAGCAGGGCGTTGTCATGCTAACCCGCACGGTCACAGCGCCGCCAGATCCGTCGACGCCATGGATACCGGGCGAGCCAGTGACGACGGTCTATCCACCCGATGCGGTGATGCGCCGCGTGTCTCAGAAATACGTCGACGGCACCCTCACTGTGGCGACCGACAACAGATCACTTTCGCAGTACCCTCGATCGTCCCCGCCATGACCGACACACTCGTCATCGACGGCGTCGAGTTGGTCATGAAGGACCTACGGCCGGTCCCGCCGGCCGGGACGTCGGTCGCGTATATCGCTTTCGTGGCGGGTTAGCCGCCGAGCGATATCCCAGAAAAGAGCGACGCCAGCGACGACCGCATGTGAGACTTGGCAACAGCGATGTCCCCTTCGAAACCGGAAAAATCGATCTCCATATGATCGAACGTGGACAGTGCCTGCTCTTCCATGTCAGCCAATGCCCGATCTGGGTCATCCGATTGCTCAGCAACCATTGATGCAATTGCCATGAGTGCGATGCGAAGCACCACAAGCTCCGTCGAATGATGGGCCAAGACATCCATACCAGTCTCCTTTTAAGGTCCGGAACGAATGCTCAAACGCCTATCCCCCCGTGATCGTTTCGAACAGCTTGTCTCGACCTATGAGCCGATGCTGCGGACCGCGTTTATCGAGGCGTCGACGACATCCGCTCCAACATCGTTCTGCGCCGTGTGGTGGAGCGCTTGGAGCGCGGCGACGTCAACGGCGCCATTGTAGCCATGAACCTCGACGAGGCCGCGTTTCGGCCGCTGGAAGAAGCCATCCGGCAGGCCTACAACGGCGGCGGTGTCGCCACGGTCGAACAGATGCCGGCGCTGCGCGATCCGAGCGGCCTTCAGGTCGTTCTTCGTTGGGATGCGCGCAATCTTATGGCTGAGACCTGGTTGCGCGAGCACTCGGCGCAACTGGTCACCAACATTGTTGCTGATCAACAAGTTGCGATCCGTGCCGCTTTTTCTAAGGGCCTTGCCCGTGGCGCCAATCCAACGAGGGCCGCATTGGAGGTAGTAGGCCGCGTCAACAGGGTAACTGGCCGCGGAGAAGGTAGGGTGATCGGGCTCACCACAGTTCAGAGCGACTATGTTGCCCGAGCCCGCGATGAACTGCTTTCCGGCGAGCCCGACCAGTTGCGGGCCTATCTGAATCGGAAGCGACGCGACAAACGTTTCGACCGCACGATCACAGCTGCGATTCGAGATGGTAAACCAATCCCTACCAACCTGGTGGCGCGGATCATTAGCCGATATTTCGACAGCCTTTTGAAGCTCCGCGCCGACACGATTGGACTGCGCGAGACGTTTGCCGCGCTTGGAGCTTCGAAAGACATCGCATTTCAGCAGGCGATCGCCAAGGGCGCGGTGAGGGCGGAAGCCATCACGAAGGGCTGGAAACACACGCCGCAGGATCATCGTCGCGTTCAGAGGGTGGTCGATGCCGATAATTCTCGCTTGGACCGGTTCATAGTCATCGTCTTCGTCCGCCATCGTCCCCCCGTATCGGAAAGCGGCGCTCTGAATTCACAACGATGCAACCACTGCCTTGTCTTCGCGTTTAGCCGCCTTCAATCCTGGTGAGCGACAAAGATGCCGGCGTTTATTCCGATTACAATCTACCTGAATGACAGATCGATGCTGGTTGCGTCGATCCCCGATGCTGAGACGGCGCTTCAGCAACCATGGCCATTCATGGACAAGCCATCCCGACTTGAAGCAATTCGAATGATTGAGGAATGCCTGGCTGGACACTGCACCCAACAAGCCGCGTTCGATGCCTTCAAGGCGGCCGCAAGTGAACAGGGGCTTCTTAAGCGAAAGCCTCCAAGCATAGGCCTCAGGAAATTCGACGGGGTTGCCGAAGACCTGCTGTGAGGTGATGCTGCCTCGCGACCTAAACCGCTGACAGGCCTCCTGAGCGGACTTGGTCAGCCGCACGGACCACCCGCCGAATCGAGGAGTGGCGGGTGCTCCTTTATCAGCGCAGGAAGGGACTTAGCTGCGCAGATCTCAGTTCGTCGCTCCGTCCAATCGTCAAGTCCAATCGTTCCTAGAACGATCCCTAACTAACGATTATTCCAATCGCAAGGAATGTGGTCGAAACTGCGAAGACCGGAGCGAGTAACCAGCGAGCTTGGTGGACACTATTTTCCATGGGCTCCTTCCCGTGAACTTGCAGGGATCAACGGCTATGCGCAGCGGCGGCTCCGGGTGGCGCTATGTCCGGCCTATTATGCCAAAACAGGCGAGACCTAGGTCCTGTCGCGCATCAGCCTTGAGGGACTTTTGGGGAACAAATGCAGCTGGCTGGGGTTTGTTAAGTCTGGCGCGAAGACGCGTTCAGCGGAACAGAGCTACACAAAGGAGGCACTTATGAGAATGCATCTTTCCACTGCAGCCGCGGGATTTCTGCTGCTGGCGGGCCTCGGTGCTGCTGCCGCTCAGGACGTAGTCATCGAGCCTGAACAGGAGACGGTCATCAGGGAATACGTGAAAAAGCAGCCGCTCGCATCGGTGAAAATCCCTGGAGTGGAGCTCAATATCGGCTCAACCCTGCCCGAGACGGTCGAACTTCATGAAGTCCCCAACACCAAATACCGCACCGTTGTCGTCGACAACCGGACCGTTCTCGTTGACCCAGGCACACGCAAGATCATCAAGATCATCGAATGACGTAAGCGACTGGGAGGACAGCCCGCCGTGCCGAAAGGGTGCGGCGGGCTTTTCTCTTTTCTGGAGGAACGCGATCTGGGGACAATGGTTCGGGTTGCCAACAAGGCGCCGTATCGCCGGATGAGGACAAGCCCGTGCCTTCGTTGTTGGTCCGATTGCCCCAGCGCTACGACGCAGAGAAGACACCTTTAGATAAGACTAAGCCAGCAGGCCATTATTGAGGGTGCTCTTATGAACCCGACCGAATTGCAGGGCGATATGCTGAGCGGCAAATGCTACCTGTTTGAGGATGTGCCGCCGGAGACCTTCGCCGAGTGCCGAGCCGCATTCGCCAAGGGCCGCTTCTTCAACGAGCGCATCCGCAATCGATTCCGGCACCGCCTGGTCGGGACCGCCAACAATTCTGGATGACCCCAGCCGTATGCGAAAGCCAACTCACCTATCCATCGAGCTTCAACGGCTCATGGTCGGGAAGATAATGATGCAGCACCTCGCCAAGGTTTCGCTTGTCGAACGTTTGGCCACACACGGGCCAGAACTCGAAATGCTCTGCTTCGTCCTTCGCAGGCGGCCCGTGGCGCTTGCCTTGATCCCGGTTGCGGGGTTGTTGGTTCTCTCTCGGCCCACGTTGATTGCCCGAACTGTGACAGGGGCGGCCCGACAGCCGCTGCGGAGTAGGCAACCGACCGTCGGGCCCAACCGGCGGGGTGTGGGCGTGTCCTCCGGATTTCCGGGAAGAGGATTGAAGGCCGCGCCAGATTGAGCGAGGCAATAAAGCGTACAATCCCAACGTCGTCCGTACCGAATAGAGGCATCGCGGACGCTTGGGAGCTGGCAGTGCTTCCGCCCTAGAGGCAGGAGGGCTGAGATGGCGAAAGCCCAGGCAGACGCCCAGCTATCGGTTTTTGACTGCGATATCCTGCGCAGCGCCTTCATAAAAACCGTGATCGAAGAGAATATCCCTGAAGACAAATGGCGGTCGGTTGCCGCGCTTTTGATCAGCGACTTTACCGGGAGCGATGACGTCGATCCTGACTTGCTGGAATGGATCGTGCGCAAGTAGCCAGAGCTACCCAGCCGTTAGTCTTTTGTCGCCTGCCACGCTCGTTGCTATGCCTTTTTCGGTACTAGAAAGCCAAAGGCAAAGTGAGACGCCTCTACCTGGATTTTCGCGAGGTCGCTAGCAGCCGCCCCGAATTACATCGGCAGTCACCTCAAAGAATTGGTGTGTTGCATTTTGCCGGTTGACTGAGAGTTTCTGCCAAGCCTTCTTTTCTCCGAGGTATACGCTCCACGGACCGTGAACGACACGATTGCGAACGTGTTGAGTTCGCGCATCTGCTGGACGAGGCGACCGCGCTCGGCAAGGTCATTCGGTTCGGTGGTGTGTTGGTCGATGATCTGACCATACAGAGTGATTTTGTTATTCAAGTTGTTCGCTTTCCGCTGCTTCGGTTGGTCGGCGCGAAGCGCGGACAGCTGGAATTCCAGAAATCCAAACTGCATTATCAAGCGCCCGATCGGCTCGTAAAAATCGCTGTCGTAGCGCTCGATCATCTCCGATACGGATTTTGGACGTTCCATTATCGTGCTCACACTGACGAAAAACGCAACGAGCCGATGAAGCGGATGCTTCAAGACGCCGCGCCGTTGCCGCACTCGATAGCGAGAAGGTTGCAAAGAGTCCGGCCGAAAGAAATGGGGCCCCTGAGCTAATATCAACCCAATGTCAAAGAGTGGGCGTCCCCTATTGCCGACGCCCTCGTTTTCAGGATTATATTCCTCCCCCGTTGCGGCGAGCCTCAACGGAGATCGCCACGCCCAAAAAGACCCCCGCCGACACCCTGGCCGCCCGCGAGACCATCTATGTCAATTGTGCGCACCCGATGTGCTGCAAATCGACGAAGCTCGACATCCAGGCGCTGATTGACAGGCTCGGCCGTGACCACGGTTCGATGCATGACGACCTGGTCGGGCTCTTTGTCTGCTCAAACTGCGAGGCTGCCGGTCGTGATCGACGGCAGGTGTACATCACATGCATTCCTGACTACGAAGGCCAGCATCGGGCGCGCAATCGCGACTGGAAGTCAACTTTCGAACGAGGGGGCTGAAAGTGGCCGGCGCCACTTGGGGGGCTTTGGGGTAGATTGCCTTGTCGGGCGCCGGCCTAGCGGATTGGGGTCCGCCGCCTTGATACTACCGAGCTTGGGGAGATCCGAGTAATCCCGTGATCGCGGAAGTCATTGTGGAGGAACTCAGTCCAAATGGTCGCGTTATGCTACCTAAGGATTTTTTCCGATGGCTGACGATAGGGACAGAACACCCAGCGGGACCCCTGACGACTCTATCGTTCAGCGCTTGGTTAAAGAGGCGAATATAACCGAAGAGCAGGCTCGCGAGCTTATCGCTCTTCTCGGGTCCGACTGGCCGTCACTTATGCGGGAAGCCCGATTTCTAACTCGAAAACGCTAGTCGCAGTGAGTTACGGCAATGAACCCGTGGCAAATCGATAACGTGTACGTAGAGAGGTCGCGGTTTGCAGGTTGATGCCACGCGGGCCACGATTGCGGAGATGCGATCCGTCATGGAGGAGAGCCGGCGCATTCTCGCTCGATCCCAAAATCTTTTGCGCCGCATCCATCAAAAGGAAAGTTCCGCCGCAGATGCCGGCGACGACAACCTCCTACATCGTAAGCGTGTTCGAAAACCGCATTGGCGCACGGTGCTGACCACCAAGGACAAGGCAAAGGCGCTGGCCGAGAGAGTATCGGCGATAAGGTGCGGGTCGTTTGTTACCCGCCCGGTGTTATCACAATGATCCCCGCATAGGGATCATAAAGGGCCTTGTTCCCTCTTGGCCCCAGTTTGAGTCCGCTGTCTCCCGGAAGTGTCCAGTTGCGCAACGTTCGCGCTTTTGGAGCCGTCGACAGCGGACCCGACGCACCTCCTAGACGCAAAACAGATCATCTGTCTGATGGCGAAGTCATCTAAGCCGTGATGCCGACCGCTGGCCTGCCTCTGCGGTCCGATCCTGGCAAGATATTGTCACCTACTAGACGGTCCTCGGACGATAGTTTGGGCGGTATGAAAGGACCGGTAGCGCCGATCTCGCCTAGCCAATCCTCGTAGCCAGTATTCATTTTGGACGTGAGTTCATCGGGATGATGTATCCCGGACTGGAATAGGCTCGGCACCGCAATGGCACCGGCGAAGGCGCGCTCTCTATAGGAACATGGCGGGAACAAATTGGCTGATCCGTGTTGCAATCGTGTTGCACGGACAGAAAGGGACGGGGCGGGACATGCCCGGAATGCAAGGGTTTGCGCGCCACAGGGCAGGAAAACCCATGCAACAGGTTTCGGTCGCGATTTGTTCTGCATAAGGGACTGATTTAGTTACCGAAACTGTTGGCTGGGGAACCTGGATTCGAACCAGGACTAACGGAGTCAGAGTCCGTGGGTCTACCGTTAACCTATTCCCCAGCAGGCGCGGTTGAAGAAAACCGCGCGGGCAGGGCGACGATGGCGCCGCGCGTGCCTTGTAGCCGCCGTCGGAAAATAGTCAAGCCTGCCGAAGGCATTTCAATCGGCACGTTTCATAAGGGCGTGGTTCAAAGCCGCCCCTCAATTCTCCCTTCGCCCGAGCTGCGAGTGCTCGAAATACAGCACGACGCCGAGCGCCATCACCAGCGGGATGATCAGGTAGAACAGCCGGAACACCAGCAGTGCTGCCAGCACGCCGACCGGGTCCATATGCGACAGGCCGGCCAGGAAGACGACCTCGAACACGCCGAGCCCGCCCGGCGCATGCGAGATCTGGGCGACCGAGAACGACATCAGGAAGACGCCGAGCACGACGAAGTATCCGGGATTGCCAGCCTCGGGCAGGGCGAAGAAGATGATCGCCGCCGCCGCCAGCAGCTCGATCGGGCCGATCAGCAATTGCCGAGCGACGATCGGCAGCGCCGGATAATGGACCTGGAACCTTCCGATCTTCAATGGCCTGAGATGCAGCCAGCTGCCGAAGACATAGGCCGCCACCACGAGCAGCATTGCGACGCCCGCGGCCATGGTCGGGCCATGGTGCGGTATGCCGGAGAACCGGTCGATGATTTTGGGCTCGAAGACCAGCACGAGGCCGGAGACGAGGATCGTCGACAGCACGAAAGTAATCCAGCAGATCGCCACCAGAATGCCGACGTCCTGTCCGGTCAGCCCCCTGGTTCCGTAAGCGCGGTAGCGGATCACCGCGCCTGAAACTACCGAACCGCCGATATTGTGCGACAGCGCGTAGGTGGTGAAGGAGCACAGGGTGACGAACAGCCACGACACTTTCTTGCCGATATGCAGGAGCGCGATGTGATCGTAGCCGGCCAGCGACGCATAGGCGATGACCGAGCTCAACGCGGCGAGCACCCAGCCGCGGGCAGGGATGGCGACGATGCCATCCCAGACGTCGTCGAGCGAGATGCCGCGCAGCTCGTGCAGCAGCAGCCATAACGAGAAGACGACCGCCGCAACGCCGACGACCGGCCAGAAATAACGCCTCCAGTTCATGGCGTGACGATCATGCGTTGCAGCCCCGTTGCCCTTTCGGTTCGCGTCAGGAAAACTGCCCGCGATTTCGAATGTTTCATACCCGCCATTTCAGAAATGCCTTATCGAAGCCGGCTATTCAACCGGCAAGGCGCTGCTGCGGGAGAAGGAAAGGCTGGCGATCCTTCGCGCCCCCCCTCTGTCCCGCCATCATCGGGCCGGGCGGAGCGGCGAGACAATGCCGCCGACAAATTCGACCCCTGCGCTCTTGGTGATCCGGCCCGGCGCTGCTAGTCTGGTGGCAACTTGGAACACATGAAAGCGCCTGCTGCGTCCGGTCTCCGGTTCGCGCGGCGCCGGAAGGAACTGAAGTGGAAGACCACGACACCGGCGCCTGCGCGCCGGAAGTGGGCGTGTCCAGGGCTTCGCCGCCGCCTTCGGGCCAGGCAAGCCCATCCGCCGGCCGGCACAATGGCCGCCCGGTGCAGCCTTGGTCCGCTCACGGACAGGCAGGCGACGCGTCCCAGCATCAGAATGGCCAGAAGGCCAAGACCAGGAAGCGGCGCAAACGTCGGCGCGGCCGCAAGGTTTTCGCGCGCGACGACGCTCGCCTCGCTGCGGCCGGAGTGGCGGTGGCTGCTGTCAGCGCTCCAGCCAGCCGCCCGCCCGCGGCGATCGTCGCGGCCTTGCCTTCGGTTGCGCCAGGCCGGCCGGAGCCGGCTGCTCGCCGCCCGCCGCTGCAGGAACTGCCGGTGTTTGCGGCACTCGATCTCGGCACCAACAATTGCCGGCTGCTGGTGGCGGTGCCGACGCGCCACGGCCAGTTCCGCGTCATCGACGCTTTCTCGCGCATCGTCAGGCTGGGCGAGGGCCTCACCGCCAATGGCCGGCTCGGGCAGCCGGCGATGGACCGTGCGGTCGAGGCGCTGAAGATCTGCGGTGACAAATTGCGCAACCGCAAGATCAGGAAGGCCCGGCTGATCGCCACCGAAGCCTGCCGCACGGCCGCCAACGGCGCCGAGTTCCTCGACCGCGTCGAGCGCGAGGCGGGGTTGAAACTCGAGATCATCGACCGCCAGACCGAGGCGCGGCTGGCGGTGTCGGGCTGCGGCTCGCTGGTCGACCGCGACACGCAAGGCGTCGTCCTGTTCGATATCGGCGGCGGCTCCTCGGAAATCGCGCTGATCGATCTCACCGGCCACCGCTCGCCGAGGCTCGCCAACCACATCGTCTCCTGGACGTCGCTGCCGGTCGGCGTCGTCTCGCTGGCCGAGCGCTTCGGCGGCCGCGCCGTCACCCGTGAGATCTTTGCCGCCATGGTCGAGGATGTGGCTGTGCGCCTGCACGCCTTCGACGGGCGCGACCGGCTGAGCCATGTGCTCGCCAGCCCGAAATTCCACCTGCTCGGCACCTCGGGCACGGTGACGACGCTGGCCGGCGTCCACCTCGACCTGGATCGCTACGACCGCCGCCGTGTCGACGGGCTGTGGATGGACCGCGACAGCGTCGACCGCATGGTCGAAAAACTGGTCGGCTGGGATTTTCAGCAGCGCGTCGCCAATCCCTGCATCGGCGCCGATCGCGCCGATTTGGTGCTGGCCGGCTGCGCCATCCTGGAAGCGATCCGCGCGGTGTGGCCGTCGGAGCGGCTGCGCGTCGCCGACCGCGGCCTGCGCGAGGGTATATTGAGTGAATTGATGGCCGACGACGGCGTCTGGCGCAACAATGGGCGGGGCCGAGCATGATCCCGAAAAGTAGCAACCGGTTTTCGGAAAAGATCATGCTCAGACCAGAATGCATGATCCCGAACCGCAGGACCGCGTCAGCGAAAAGTGGTAGCCGGTTTTCGGAAAATATCATGCTCAAACAAGAAGTCAGGCAATGACTAGGAAACCGGAAAAACCAGGCTCTGCCGGCATTCGCGTGCTGAAAACGCGGATCAAGAAGAAAAGCGGCCTGAAGGAATCGTCGCGCCGCTGGCTGCAGCGCCACATCAACGACCCTTATGTCCAACGCTCCAAGGCCGACGGCTACCGCTCGCGCGCGGCCTACAAGCTGATCGAGATCGACGACAAGCACCATCTGCTCAAGCCCGGCATGAAAGTCATCGACCTTGGCGCGGCACCCGGCGGCTGGTGCCAGGTCGCCGCCGCGCGCACGAAATCGACGGCCGAACACCCGCATGTCGTCGGCATCGACTATCTGGAAATGGACGCGGTGCCCGGCGCGCCGGTGCTGTTGATGGATTTTCTCGACCCGCAGGCGCCGCAAAAGCTCGCCGAAACGCTCGGTGGCCAACCGGACATCGTTTTGTCCGACATGGCCGCACCCACCACCGGCCATCGCCGGACCGATCACATCCGCACCATGTATCTGTGCGAGGTGGCCGCCGATTTCGCCCTGTCGGTGCTGAAGCCGGGCGGCCATTTCCTCGCCAAGACTTTCCAGGGCGGCGCCGAGAACGAATTGCTCGCCAGGCTCAAGCAGAATTTCCGCTCGGTCCACCACGTCAAACCGCCGGCCTCGCGCGATGAGTCGGTGGAGCTTTATCTGCTGGCGAAGGATTTTAAAGGCGGAAGCGGGGCAGGGTAAAGCCGCTCTGTAGCGATCCTTTGCCCCCCCTCTGTCCTGCCGGACATCTCCCCCACGAGGGGGGAGATTGGCAGCTTCGTCGGCCGCACCTTCTTCCTCAGCGTAGGCGATTGGCGAAAGCCGGGATGACGGGCCGATCTCCCCCCAAGTGGGGGAGATGTCCGGCAGGACAGAGGGGGGCGCTGTCCCGCCGGCACCAAAAGGTTCTGCACCGCCCGCCCTCAACCGCCCTGCGGACCAGACACCCCCAGCGTCTTCGGCGCCGTCAGCCCGCCATGTCCCGATACGGCGTTGCCGGCATCGGGCGCTAGCCGCATGAATGACAGCGATGCAGCGGCCGACACCGCTGCGACAATGAAGAACGCGATGTGGAAGTCGCTCAGCGTCAGCGCCCCGCCATGGATTGTCGTCGACACTTCCAGAATGCCGCCGGCCAGCGCCACGCCGAGCGCGATCGACAGTTGCTGGAACACTGCGGCGATCGGCGTTGCCCTGCTGGTGTCGGCGGTCGAAATCTCGGCATAGGCTAGCGCGTTGATGCCGGTGAAGAACATCGAGCGGATGAACCCGCCGGCGAGCAAGGCGGCGAGGATCAGCAGATACGGCGTCTCGGGCGTCAGCAGGCCGTTGATGGCAATCGACGCCGCCGCGATCAGCGAGCCGAAGATCAGCACGCGGCGGAAGCCGGCGACCCGGAAGATCAGCGCGGTGACGAATTTCATGCCGATGGCGCCGATCGCCGCCACGAAGGTGATCATTCCCGACTGGAACGGCGTCAGCCCGAAGCCGATCTGGAACATCAGCGGCAAAAGGAAGGGTACGGCGCCGATGCCGATGCGGAACAGCCCGCCGCCGAGGACCGAGGCGCGGAACACCTGGTTGCGGAACAGTTCGAGCGCCAGCAGCGGATTTTTGGCGCGGCGCGCATGCAGGAGGTAAAGCACGGCAGAAACCAGCCCGACAGCCACGGTGAGGAAGCCGGCAATCGGCGGCAAGGCCGGCAGGCTGACCACCGACAGGCCGAAAACGATGCCCGATGCCGCCAGCCCGCTCAGCACGAAGCCGATGAAATCGAGCGGCGGCGTCGGCGCCGCTTCGGTCTCCGGCAGGAAGCGCGTGGCCAGCCAGATGCCGATCAGCCCGATCGGCACGTTGATCAGGAAGATCCAGTGCCAGCTGAAATAGGTGGTGATGAAACCGCCGACCGGCGGCCCGACGAGCGGCCCGACCAATGCCGGAACGGTCAGCCACGACATCGCGGCGACGAGCTCGCTCTTCGGCGTGGCGCGCACCAGCACCAAGCGTCCCACTGGCGTCATCATGGCGCCGCCAATGCCTTGCAGGAAGCGTGAGACCACGAAGGCCGGCAGCGAATTCGACACCGCGCAAGCGACCGATCCGACGATGAACACGGCAATCGCGGCGCGAAACACGGTCTTGGCGCCAAAATGGTCGGCCATCCAGCCGCTGATCGGAATGAACACCGCCAGCGATACCAGATAGGCGGTCAGCGCCAGCTTGAGCGCCACCGGGCTGGTCTGGAGGTCGACGGCGATCGCCGGCAGCGACGTTGCGATAACGGTCGAATCCATGTTTTCCATGAAAAGGGCGACCGCCAGGATAAGCGGAATGGTGCGGTTCATGGAGCGCGTCCGGATTCGATTGTTGCCGACCGGGGCAAGCCGACAGGCAGGGCGGTTACCACGGGTTGCGTCGGATGTCGCCTTACTTGCTGTCACATTTGTGCGACCTGGCAGCGGGCATGCTCGAAGCCGGCAAAGAATGGCGCCCAAATAAAAACGCCTCGGCGGCGGGTCGCTGGCGCAAATCAGCCATTCTCGACGTCGGCACCGCCCCTCATCGCCCTGCCGGGCACTTCTCCCCGTATAGTGACGGGGAGAAGGGGCTGTCCGGAACCTCGGCGTTCTTTCTGCGACGCTGAAGATTGGCGAAATCCTTTGCGAAGGCGTCCCTCTCCCCGTCACTATACGGGGAGAGGACACCGGCAGGCAGGTGAGGGGCGGCGCAAACCTGAAGCGATTGCCCGCCGGCCTGCCCAGGCAACAGTCAATCAGAGCAGAGCAGCGGTGAATGCCGGTCGCCATCCGTCACCGCGAAAGGCATTAAGCTGAGTTTGCAGCGCTGTCGTGCATAAGCAATCGGCTTTTCAACGGCGACGGGACGTGTTACGAGCCAGCGCCAATCCTGAAAGGGAAGAAGACGAGTCGGCGCTGTCCATCCGGTCCAGCGCTTTTCATGCATTCCGAGGGCTGGCCATGGCAAAGATTATCGAAACGTCCACGGGCGCATTGGCGCTGACCTTTGACGATGTGCTGCTGCAGCCGGGACATTCCGAGGTCATGCCCGGCGAAACCGATATCCGCACCCGCATTGCCGGCGACATCGACCTTAACGTGCCGATCCTGTCCGCCGCCATGGATACCGTCACCGAGGCGCGTCTCGCCATCGCCATGGCCCAGGCCGGCGGCATCGGCGTCATCCACCGCAATTTCTCGCCGGCCGAACAGGCCGAGCAGGTGCGGCAAGTCAAGAAATTCGAATCCGGCATGGTGGTGAACCCCGTCACCATTGGCCCCGATGCGACGCTCGCCGACGCGTTGGGGCTGATGCGCACCTACAGCATCTCGGGCATTCCGGTGGTCGAGAATGGCGGCGCGGGCGGGCACACGGTCGGCCGGCTGGTCGGCATCCTGACCAACCGGGACGTGCGCTTCGCTTCCGACCCGGGCCAGAAAGTCTACGAGCTGATGACCCGTGAGAACCTGATCACGGTCAAGGAGAACGTCGATCAGGACGAGGCCAAGCGGCTCCTGCACCAGCACCGCATCGAAAAGCTGGTCGTGGTCGATAGCGGCGGCAATTGCGTCGGATTGATCACCGTCAAGGACATCGAGAAGTCGCAGCTCAACCCGCACGCCACCAAGGACGTGCAGGGGCGCTTGCGCGCGGCGGCCGCCACCAGCGTCGGCGATGACGGTTTTGAGCGCGCCGAGCGGCTCATCGATGCCGGCGTCGACCTTTTGGTGATCGACACCGCGCATGGTCACTCGCAACGCGTGCTCGATGCGGTGACGCGGGCCAAGAAACTGTCCAATTCGGTCCGCATCCTGGCCGGTAACGTCGCCACATCGGAAGGCACGCTGGCGCTGATCGATGCCGGCGCCGATGCCGTCAAGGTCGGCATCGGGCCGGGTTCCATCTGCACCACCCGCATTGTCGCCGGCGTCGGCATGCCGCAGCTTTCGGCGATCATGTCGGCGGTCGAGACAGCGCAGAAATCGGGCGTCTCGGTCATCGCCGATGGCGGCATCAAATATTCCGGCGATCTCGCCAAGGCGCTCGCCGCCGGCGCCAGTGCCGCCATGATCGGGTCGCTGCTGGCCGGCACCGACGAGAGCCCGGGCGAAGTCTATCTGCACCAGGGCCGCTCGTTCAAAGCCTATCGCGGCATGGGCTCGGTCGGCGCCATGGCGCGTGGCTCCGCCGACCGCTATTTCCAGGCCGAGGTTCGCGACACGCTGAAACTGGTGCCGGAAGGCATCGAAGGCCAGGTGCCTTACAAAGGACCTGTGTCCGGCGTGCTGCACCAGCTTGCCGGCGGCCTGAAAGCCGCTATGGGTTATGTCGGCGGACGCGACCTTGCCGATTTCCGCGACCGCGCCACTTTTGTACGCATATCCAACGCCGGACTTCGTGAAAGCCACGCCCATGACGTCACGATCACCCGCGAAAGCCCGAATTACCCCGGCGGAGCCTAACCAGTTCGCACGAAGCCTTGCGGCAATGATGCTGCGGCTGTCGCGCCACGCTGCCGCGCTTTGCTTTGTCTGCGTGGCGGTTTTCGTCGCCATGACGGCGATGGAGTTCCTCTATTTCCGCCAGCTGAGCGGCGGCCTGCCGTCACTCGATTTGCGCGTTGCCGGGTTCACCCCGGACGAGGGCATGGCCTGGCTGACGGCGCTCGGCCGGCGCGGCAGCGAGATCATCCTGGTCTGGCACTACCTGACCTTCGACCTGCTGTTCCCGGCGCTGCTGTCGCTGACATTGGTCAGCCTGATCCTTGCCGCCGGGCGACGGCTGAAGAACTTCCGGGCTCTGTCCGCCCAGCTCCAGTCGCTGTTCGCGCTCGTCCTGGTGCTGCCCTACACGCTTGCCGATTATGCGCAGAACATCGCGGTGGCCCGCATGCTCTCCGATTTCCTGTCGGCCAATCCGGACTCGCTGTCCTTCGCCTCGGCGCTGATCGTCATCAAATTCGCGCTTCTGGCGATACCGGTGATCGTCATCGCGGTTTTCCACCTGGCCGCTCAGAAACAGCGCTGACTGCCCTTCTCCCACAAGGGGAGAAAGTCTGGCGAATGCTACAAATCGAACAGCGCGATCTTGCGCTTGTCGAACTTGATGGCGAGCTCGCCGCGCACCAGTTTGAGCGCCGCCTCGCCGAACACGGCGCGTCGCCAGCCTTGCAAGGCCGGCACCTCGGCGTCCTCGCCCTCGGCGGCGATGCGGTCGATGTCGTCGCTTGAGGCCAGCACCTTCGAAGCGACGCCCTCCTTTTCTGCGACGATCCGCAACAGCACTTTCAGCAGTTCGGCGGCGGCATTGGAGCCTTCGGGCGGCTGAAAACTCTTCGGCAGCTTCGGCATCTCTTCCCTGGGCAAGGCAAGCGCGCTGTTGACCGCGCCAAGCAGCGCCGTTGCCGTCGCCGAGCGTTCCCAGCCTTTCGGCGTGGTGCGCAGCTTGCCGAGTGCTGCCGCATCGCGCGGCGCCTGCTGCGCCACCTCGTAGATGGCGTCGTCCTTGAGCACTCGGCCGCGCGGCACGTCGCGTTCGCGCGCCTCACGCTCGCGCCACGCCGCCACCGCTTGCACGATCGCCAGCTCCTGCGGCTTGCGCAGCCGCATCTTCAGCCGCTTCCAGGCGTCCTCCGGATGCGGATCATAGGTTTCGCGGGCGGTCAGCACGTCCATCTCCTCGTTCAGCCAGTGGGCGCGGTTTTCCCGCACCAACTCGGCGCTGAGGTGCTGGTAGACCTCGATCAGATGGGTGACGTCGGCAAGCGCGTAGTCGAGCTGTTTTTCGGAAAGCGGCCGGTGGCGCCAGTCGGTGAAACGTGAGGACTTGTCGAGCCGGGCGCCGGTGACCTTCTGGACGAGTTGGTCATAGGAGACGCTGTCGCCGAAGCCGCAAACCATCGCCGCCACCTGGGTGTCGAACACCGGATGCGGCACCAGATCGCCGAGATGAACGATGATTTCGATGTCCTGGCGTGCCGCATGGAAGACTTTGACGACCGCCTCGTTGGCCATCAGCCTGAAGAACGGCTTCAGGTTGATATCGGGTGACAGCGGATCGATCAGCGCTGTCACCCCGGGTGCTGCCATCTGGATCAGGCAGAGAATCGGCCAAAAGGTCGTCTCGCGAATGAATTCGGTGTCGACGGTGACGAAATCCGACTTTTCGAACGTGGCGAGAGCGGTCTCGAGTTCTTTTTGGGTGGTGATGACGTGCATCAAATCGCTTTTGGCAAAGTGTAAGGTCTCCTTCAATTTCAGCCGCGCGGGCTTTCGTCAAGCCGCTGTCGGGGTTTCAAGACCTGACGGGCCGTCATCATTGCCTGGCAGGCCCGTCGGAATCATCGTTGCGCTTGGCCAGCCGGGCGAACACCGTCGATGTGCGCAAAAGGCCGATGAAACGACTGCGATGGCCGGCCGGCACGCCCGATCGCACCTGCATCCGGTACAGGATGACGACGACGAAGATGGCATAGACTGTGGCGGTGAACACGAACAGCGCGCTTGGCCCGAAATACTGCATCGCCGTCGAGGCGGCGAACGGGCCGCCAATGGCGCCGAAGGAATAGAACAGCATCAGCGCCGCGTTGATCAGCACGAACTCGCCCTTGTCGGCGCGGTCGTTGGAGTGCGCCGCCGACAACGAATAGAGCGGCATGGCGAAGCAGCCGAAGATGAAGACGATCACGAAGTTGAGGGACGGGTCGCTGCGCGCCCAGAACACCAGTGCCAGCGACGCCAGCAACGCGCAGCACGTCGTTATCAGCAGCACCGAACGCCGGTCCCAGCGGTCGGACAGGTAGCCGAGCGGATATTGGATGATGGCGCCGCCGAATATGCCGACGCTGACGAAGGTGACGACGTCGGTGACCGACATGCCGATCTGTTCGGCATAGACCGGCGACAAGGTGCGAAAAGCGCTGTTGGTGACGCCGACGGCAATGCAGCCGAAGCAGCCGAGCGGCGAGATCCGCCAGACGCGGGCGAGGTCGAGCTTGACGTCTTCGGGCGGGGTCGGGTTGGAGCGATCGCCGAGCGACACCGGCACCAGCGAGAGCGTGATCATGATCGACATGACGGCGAAGATGGCGAAACCGCCGGCGCCGACGATCGGGATCAGGAACTGTGCGCCGGTGACCGAACCGATGTCGACCATCCGGTAGATGGCCAGCACCCGCGCGCGGTCCTTGTTGGCGGCCCCGGAATTGAGCCAGGCTTCCATGATGGTGAACAGGCCGGCGAAGCAGAAGCCGCCGGCGAGACGCAACGCGCACCACATGACCGGGTCGACGACCAGCACCAAAAGCAATGTCCCGGCCGAAGCGATCGCTGCCAGCGCGGAAAACGCGCGGACATGGCCGACGGCCTTCATGATGTGGGTGACGGCGAGGCAGCCGAGCAGGAAGCCGGCGAAATAGAACGTCCCCATCAGGCCGATGGTCGAGGCCGAAAACCCCTCCTGCGCCCCGCGCAATGCGATCAAGGTGCTCTGCAGGCCATTGCCGCCGAGCAGGATGCCGGCGGCAATAAGGAGCGGGATCAGCGGGCGCATGGAGGACATGAAGGAGGGCCTGTCGTTGATCCTTCTTGAACCATCGCCCACGTCAATGCCAGCGGCAATTGCCGGCGGTTAGCAGGCCAGCGCCGACTATCAACGTATCAGTTTGATTTTAGCTGGGAATCCTTCGCGCTGCCGATGGCGCACTCGGGTGGCTTGCCGCCCTACCGAAGAATTCTGTTTGTCATCAGCCATTTGACGGAGCGGGGCCACGCGTAATTCGCACCCATCCGCAGATCGGTAAAACCCTGCGAAACAGGTTGCCCGGTATCAGCGTCGAGGATGCGAATGAACATCGTATGCTCTGTTCGGCTGACGCGCGTTACGACGCCCAGCAAGGCAAGAGACGCGCCGTGCTCTTTGGCGATCTTGCTTTCACAGCCGCCGCAATTGCGCAATCCGTGCGGCGCCACCGCCTGCTCATCCCCGGCTGGCACATCAAGCACTGTAAAACGCCCTGACTGGGAGAGCATGTCCTTCGCCATTTGTGCCGACTCGGACAGATAGCGCCTATCATGTTCATCCGGCGGAATTATGCCTGCGCCAGCGCTCTTGTCTTCCAATTCGAAAGGAAACACCTCGATGGACATCGGCTTTGTCTGTGCGTGTGCAAATGCGCAGGTGCCGACAAGCAGCATCACCAGGACAGTCAATGTGCGAATGCGCATGGTAGTCCTCCCGCCAATGTGACGGCCATTGTACACGGCTCGGCCACGCTGATCACGATCAGGCGGAGGAAATTCTACACTTTGACTGTGGTGCGGAGTTTTCACACAGCCACGGACGAATGCCGAAGTTCGAATCAAGATGCTGCCCGGGCGACGCCTGCCTTGACAAAGGCGGCCTCTCATGTGCTTTTCGCGCAAATTTTCGGGCCGGGCCATCATGCCTTGGCCGCAATCAGACATCCGGACTTACCCATGACAATGCATCGTTACCGCAGCCATACCTGTGCCCAGTTGAGGAAAAGCGACGTCGGCTCTTCCGTTCGCCTTTCGGGCTGGGTGCATCGCGTACGCGATCATGGCGGCCTGCTGTTCATCGATTTGCGCGACCACTATGGCCTGACGCAGATCGTCGCCGACCCGGATTCGCCGGCTTTCAGGATTGCCGAGACCGTGCGCGGCGAATGGGTCGTCCGCGTCGACGGCGAGGTCAAGGCCCGTCTGGCCGAGACCGCGAACGCCAATTTGCCGACCGGCGAAATCGAGGTTTTCGCGCGCGAGATCGAAGTGCTGTCGGCGGCCAAGGAACTGCCGCTGCCGGTGTTCGGCGAGCCGGACTATCCCGAGGACATCCGTCTCAAATACCGCTTCCTCGATTTGCGCCGCGACACGCTGCACAAGAACATCGTGGCGCGCACGAAGATCATCGCCGAGATGCGCAAGCGCATGGGCGAGGTCGGCTTCACCGAATTCTCGACGCCGATCCTGACCGCTTCGTCGCCCGAAGGGGCGCGTGATTTCCTGGTGCCGTCACGTATCCATCCCGGCACCTTCTACGCGCTGCCGCAGGCGCCGCAAATATACAAGCAATTGATCATGGTGTCGGGCTTCGACCGTTACTTCCAGATAGCGCCTTGCTTCCGCGACGAGGACCCACGCGCCGACCGGCTGCCGGGTGAATTCTACCAGCTCGACCTGGAGATGAGCTTCGTCGAGCAGGACGACGTTCTGGCGACAATGGAGCCGGTGATGCGGGGCGTGTTCGAGACCTTTGCCGCCGGCAAGCCGGTGACGCAGGAGTTTCCGCGCATCGCCTATGACGTCGCCATGCGCAAATACGGCACTGACAAGCCGGACCTGCGCAACCCGATCGAGATGCAGGCAGTCTCTGAACATTTCCGCGAGTCCGGCTTCAAGGTGTTCGCCAACATCCTTGCAAACGACCCGAAAGCCGAGGTCTGGGCCATTCCGGCCAGGACCGGTGGTTCCCGCGCTTTCTGCGACCGGATGAATTCCTGGGCGCAAGGCGAGGGCCAGCCGGGCCTCGGCTACATCTTCTGGCGCAAGGAGGGCGAGAAGCTCGAAGGCGCCGGTCCGCTCGCCAAGAACATCGGCGAGGAGCGCACCGAGGCAATCCGCCTCCAACTCGGGCTTGCCGATGGCGACGCCGCCTTCTTCGTCGCCGGCGACCCGAAAAAGTTCGTCTCTTTCGCGGGCGCGGCGCGCACCCGCGCCGGCGAGGAACTGAACCTGGTCGATCGCGACCGTTTCGAACTGTGCTGGATCGTCGACTTTCCCTTCTTCGAATGGAACGAGGACGAGAAAAAAATCGATTTCGCCCACAACCCGTTCTCGATGCCGCAGGGCGGCATCGATGCGCTCAACGGTGAGGATCTGCTCGGCATCAAAGCGTTCCAGTATGACATGGTCTGCAATGGTTTCGAGATCGCTAGCGGAGGCATCCGCAACCATCTGCCGGAAACCATGGTCAAGGCATTCGAGACTGTCGGGCTCAACCGCGAGACGGTCGAGGAGCGCTTCGGCGGCCTCTACCGCGCCTTCCAGTACGGCGCACCGCCGCATGGCGGCATGGCGGCCGGCATCGATCGCGTCGTCATGCTGCTGGTCGGTGCCAGGAACCTTCGTGAAGTGACGATGTTCCCGATGAACCAGCAGGCCTATGATCTGTTGATGAGCGCGCCGTCGGAAGCCAGCCCGCAGCAGCTTCGGGAATTGTCGCTGCGCGTCGCAGTGACCAAGAAAGAGGGTTAAAAACCTCCCGCAACCGACTCTAAACGCTGTCGTTTTGCGCTGCCCCTCATTGCCTTGCAGGGCATTTCTCCCGGTATAGTGACGGGGAGAAAGACACTGTCACAAATGATTTCGCCAACTGCCAGCGTTGCAAGATGGGCGCCAACGTCGCGGCCATTTCCCTTCTCCCCGTCACTATACGGGGAGAAGGTGCCGGCAGGCGGATGAGGGGCGGCGCTGACGCCCCGCCCCAATCAGTCTTCGTTCGCCTTGACCGTCACGCCAAGCGTCTTCGTCAGGTCCGCCGGGTTGGACATGGCGCCTGCCATGATCAGCGCGAACGGCACCGCTGCCGGTGGCTCGGCCAGGATCTCAATGCTCTGCGGATCGTCGAGATATTTGCCGACCGCAGCCGACACCTGCGCCGTCAATTCCGGATTGTTGAGCTGCGCCATGCCGAAAGGCACGACCGCCTTGGCCTGGTTGGCGACGTCCTTGCCGGACATGCCTTGCTGCTTGCCGACATAGTCCAGCACCTTGTTGGTCAGAGAATCGTCGTCAAAGCGGATCGAAGCGCTGTTGAACGAAAGCTGCTGCAAAACGCCAAGCATGGCCATGCCTTGCGCCGAATTGTCGGCGCCTTCGGGCTGCGCCGCCATCTTCTTCTGCATCTCCTGCAGCGACTTGATGACGTCGAGCGTGTAGCCGCCGAAACCGAAGGTCATGCCGAGCGTTCCGGCATTGTCGACGGAGATGTCGTATTTCGACAGCTCCATCTTGCCGTCCGCAGGCTGCCAGGTGCCCTCCATGGCAAGGTTTCCGGTGATGTTCTGGTAGCCGAGCGCGTTGATCACGTCCTTGGACTTTGGGTCCTCGACCAGCGTCAGGTCGGCATTGAACTTTTCCGTGGTGCCGGAAAACGCCATCGCCTTGCCGTCGGCTGGCGGGGTAATTTCGATGGCGAGCCCGTCCATCGAGAAGGCGGTCTTGTCGGCGACCTTGACCGTCATGTTGTCGAGCTCGGCCGATTCATACATCATCATTGAACCGAGCGGGCCTGTGGCGCCGTCGGCCGGAACCGTCATGTCGTGGATGATGAAGGGGCTGAGGTCGAGCGTGACGCCGTTTTCGCTGTGCTGGAATGCCGAAGTCGAGACGGTTTCGATTTCATAACCGCCATTGGCTTCGGTCACGCCTTCGAGCTTGATGTCGCCGATCTTGAGCGCTTCCTTTTCGGCCGCCGGTTTGAGGGCCACGCCCTGCAGCACCATGCTGGAGGCATCGCCCGTCACCCCGGTCCAGGAGATGTCGACGCCCTGCGCGGCGAGAGCCGCCTTCAGCCGGTCGGCGACCGCCGCATCTTGCGCGAGGGCCGCATTCAGCGGCAGCGTCAGCAGCAAGGTCGAAAAAGCGAGTTTGTTGAGTGTCGAGCGTCTGATCGTCATCGCGGTTCCCTGAGAGTGTGCTGAAGATTTTTCAATTTGTTGCGCCGTCACCCTTCCGTGACGAACTGGACGGGAAAAAGGCGTTCCGCCGCACAATGGTCGAAAACCACGGCGAAAGGCAAATCCGATCCATTGCCATAGAAGCGGGATGTAACCGAGTGATGTTGCTGGCATCCAGTTCGTATTGCGCAAGAGGCTGCCCCATTCAGGCGCCTCTTGCCGCGAATCACCCGCTCGGCTAGTCCCAACCTATGGGAAAAAGGCTTTTGCCGCCTGGCGATGGCGGTGGCGACAACATCGAGCCGGTCGATCTGAAGAAAGCGCTGGAAGAGCGCTATCTCGCCTATGCGCTGTCGACCATCATGCACCGGGCGCTGCCGGATGTGCGCGACGGGCTGAAGCCGGTCCATCGCCGCATCATGCATGCCATGCGGTTGCTCAGGCTCAACCCCGACCAGGGCTTCGCCAAATGCGCCCGCATCGTCGGCGAGGTGATGGGCAAGTTCCATCCGCATGGCGACCAGTCGATCTACGACGCGCTGGTGCGGCTGGCGCAGGATTTTTCGATGCGCTATCCCCTGGTCGACGGCCAGGGCAATTTCGGCAATATCGATGGCGATAACGCTGCCGCCATGCGCTACACCGAAGCGCGCATGACCGACGTGGCGACCGAGCTACTGTCCGGCATCACCGAGAATGCGGTCGACTACCGGCCGACCTACAATGAGGAGGACGAGGAGCCGGTCGTGCTGCCCGGCGCCTTCCCCAACCTGCTCGCCAACGGCTCGTCCGGCATTGCCGTCGGCATGGCGACCTCGATCCCGCCGCACAATGCCGCCGAGCTCTGCGACGCCGCCCTGCATCTGATCGAGCAACCCGATGCGCCGGTGACGACGTTGATGGATTTCGTCCAAGGCCCGGATTTCCCGACCGGCGGCATCATCGTCGACAGCCGCGCCTCGATCCTCGAAGCCTACGAGACCGGTCGCGGTGGTTTCCGCGTCAGGGCGAAATGGAGCCAGGAGGACCAGGGCAGGGGCACCTGGAGCATCGTCGTCACCGAAATCCCCTATGGAGTCCAGAAGGCGCGGCTGATCGAAAAGATCGCCGAGCTGCTGATGGCGCGCAAATTGCCGCTGCTCGAGGACATCCGCGACGAGAGCGCCGAAGACGTCCGCGTCGTGCTGGTGCCGAAGAGCCGTTCGGTCGATCCCGGCATCCTGATGGAATCGCTGTTCAAGCTGACCGAGCTCGAAAGCCGCTTTCCGCTCAACATGAACGTCCTGTCGCGCGGCAAGATACCCAACGTGCTGTCGCTGAAAGGCGTGCTCAAGGAATGGCTGGAGCACCGCCGCGAGGTGCTGATCCGCCGCTCCAGGCATCGCCTCGGCGAGATCGAAAGGCGGCTGGAGATCCTCGCCGGCTATCTGATCGCCTATCTCAACATCGACGAGGTGATCAGGATCATCCGCGAGGAGGACGAGCCCAAGCAAGTGATGATGGCGCGCTGGTCGCTCACCGACAACCAGGCCGAAGCCATCCTCAACATGCGGCTGCGTGCCCTGCGCAAGCTCGAGGAATTCGAGATCCGCAAGGAATTCGACGGTCTCACCACCGAGAAGAAGCAGATCGAGGCGCTGCTCGCGTCCGACGCCCGGCAGTGGTCGATGATCAAGTGGGAGGTCTCCAGCATCCGGGAGAAATTCGGACCGGAAACCGCGCTCGGCAAGCGCCGCACCCAGTTTGCCGACGCACCCGAACATGACCTGACCGACATCGCACATGCCATGATCGAGCGCGAGCCGGTCACCGTGGTCGTTTCGGAAAAGGGCTGGCTCAGGGCGATGAAAGGTCATTTGACCGACCATTCGTTGCTGACCTTCAAGGAGGGCGACAGCCTCAAGCTGGCCTTCCACGCCCAGACCACCGATAAGGTGCTGGTCTTCACCACCGGCGGCAAGTTCTACACGATCGGCGCCGACCGGCTGCCGGGCGGGCGCGGCCATGGCGAACCGATCCGCATCATCGTCGACATGGACAACGACCAGGACATCGTCACCGCCTTTGTCCATGATCCCAAGCGCAAGCTGCTGCTGGTGTCGCACGACGGTAACGGCTTCATCGTGCCGGAAGAGGAAGTCGTCGCCAACACCCGCAAGGGCAAGCAGGTGATGAACGTCAAGGCGCCCGACGAGGCCCAGCGCTGCATGCCGGTCGCCGGCGACCATCTCGCCATCGTCGGCGAGAACCGCAAGATGCTGGTCTTCCCGCTCGCCGAAATCCCCGAGATGGGGCGCGGCAAGGGCGTTCGCCTGCAGAAATACAAGGATGGCGGCGTCCTCGACCTCAAGACCTTCACGCTCGCAAGCGGTCTATCCTGGCAGGATTCTGCCGACCGCACCTTCATCAAATCACGTGAAGAGCTGGTCGAATGGATCGGCGCCCGAGCCTCGGCTGGACGCATGGTGCCGAAGGGATTCCCGAGGACGGGGAAATTCGGGTAGGTAATCTCCCCCCTTGAGGGGGAGATGGCCGGCAGGCCAGAGGGGGTCCCCGCGCATGAAGCGCCAGCCTCCTCGGTTCATGGTAAGGGGTCGCGTCTGAACGTTCCGACCCCCTCTGTCGCCTTCGGCGACGTCTCCCCTCGAGGGGGGAGATTAGCAGCATTTGGAATGTCGTCACGATTGCTGCACTATCATGGTGCATAAGCATCGCTACATAGAGCGCGGACACACGCGTTTGGGAGAAATGGGCACTTGAAGGAAACGAGGGTTCGGAAGCCGGAAGGGCAGCAGCGCCTGTTCGGCCTGTCGACGCCGGTCAGATCCGCGGTCATTCCGCCGCTGTCGGCGGCGCGGTGGCTGCTGGTGCTGATCGTTGCCGCCGGGGTCTATTTCTTTCATGGTTTCCTGGTCCCGGTGCTGGCTGCTCTGGTCATCGCCTTTGCCAGCTGGCCGCTCTATCGGCGGTTGCTTGCTGCCGTCGGCGGCAACCGCACGGTCGCCGCGACATTGGCGATCCTGTTCATCCTGACCTTCCTGGTGGTGCCGATCGCGCTCGCCGGCGCCTATGCCAGCAACGAGGTCCGCGAATGGGTTGGCTGGGCGATCGAGACCAACCGCCATGGCGCGGTGACGCCGCACTGGATCGCCACGCTGCCGGTGGTCGGCGACTGGCTGAACGAGCAGTGGACGCGCAATCTCGGCCATCCCGGCGGCATCGGCGAGCTGATCCAGCTGATCAGCGGCGCCAACATCGGCAGCATCTACCGCGGCGTGCTGGCCGCCGGCGGCAGCGCCTTCGGCCTTCTGCTGGCGCTGCTGTTCATGATGATCGCGCTGTTCTTTGCCTATCGCGACGGCGAGCATTTCGCCGGGCAGGTCGACCGTCTCGGCGAACGCATCCTGCCGACCAGGTGGGAGCGGATTTCACGCGTCGTGCCGGCGACGATTTCCTCGACGGTGACCGGCATGACCATTATCGCCATCGGCGAGGGGGTGGTGCTCGGCGTGGCCTACTGGCTGGCCGGCGTGCCTTCGCCGGTGACGCTGGGCGCGCTGACCGGCGTCATGGCGCTGATCCCCGGCGGCGCACCGCTGTCCTTCACGCTCGTTTCGATCTATCTCGCCGCCAGCGGCTCGCCGGTGGCCGGGTTGGCGCTGTTCATCTGGGGAAGCGTCGAACTGTTCATCGTCGACAAGACATTGCGCCCGAAGCTGGTCGGCGGCCCGATAAAGCTGCCGTTCCTGCCGACCTTTTTCGGCCTGGTCGGCGGCGTCAAGACGATGGGCTTTCTTGGCCTGTTCATCGGTCCGGTGCTGATGGCGTTGCTGGTCGCGATCTGGCGCGAATGGCTGCGCGAGGTGGAATTGGCCGACGAGCTTGCCCCCGCAGTGCCGGCGGAACTCGAAGGGGCGCCGCCGCCGCAGATCGAAATCGTTGCCGAGAAGAAGTCTCAGGCCGGATGACGGACGGCAAGACTGGCGCGGCGTTTTCGCCCCTCATGCAGCTGCCATAGCGAATGGGCGACCAGCGTGACGATCAGGATCGCACCGCCGATCAGGCTGTTGCGCGACGGCATCTCGGCAAAGATCATCCACATCCAGACCGGCGCCAGCACGGTTTCGAGCAGATAGAACATCGCCACTTCCGGTCCCGAAATATATTTCGGTCCGTTGGCGAGGCAGAAGAACGAGATCGGCATGATGACGGCGCCGTTGAAGATGATCCACCACGGCGCGTTCACCTGGAACCCTTCGCCCGAAACCATGAACACCGCGACGGCCAGGGGCAGGATCACGCCGATCAGCGAAGTGAACCCCATGTCCTTGCCGCTGGCGCGCGAGATAGTGATGGCCAGCGCAATGAAGAAAGCCGAGCACAACGCCATGAGATCACCGAACAGGTGGCCGGTGCCGATCGAATCGCCGACGATGATCGCGACGCCGACGATCATCACCAGCATCGCGATCACGGTGACCAGTCGCGGCTGCTCCTTCAGGAACAGCCAGGACAGCAGCGCCGCGAACACGGCGTTGAAGGCCAGGATGAAGACCAGATTGGCGGTCGTGGTGTGATAGATACTGATGACGAAGGTAACCGAGGTCAGGCCGTAGCACAGGGCGACGACGAGCCCTGACCAGCCGGGGATGAGCTGGGGCGCGTTACGGCTCAGCGAGCGCCACACAGCCCAGATGATCAGCGCCGCGACCAGGGTGGTGCCGGTGCGCAGCAGGAGGATCGTCCATGCGCCGCCGTCGGCGAGCCGGATCAATGGAATGTCGATGGTCAGCGTCAGCCCGCCGATGGCGGTGATGAGAAGGCCTTTTTGATGATCGTTGTGGGACGACATGGCAGTTCCCGCAATGAATTTGGAGGCAGGCGCAAAATTGGCCCAGCGTCTGGCGTTTCAGCCAGGCAGCCGAAAACCAGAAGCATCCTCCTTGAAGCAGTTTAAGGATGGTTGGCGAAAGAGCGGATCAGCGCGAAACCGCTTCGTGGTCGTAGCGTTCCCAGCCTTTCGGGCCGAGATGCTCCTGCGGCATGAAGCGCATCTTATAGTTCATCTTGCGCGAGCCGTTGACCCAGTAGCCAAGATAGACATGGGGCAAGCCCATCGCCCTGGCGCGAGCGATGTGGTCGAGGATCATGAAGGTGCCGAGCGAGCGGTCCTCGAAGTCCGGGTTGAAGTAGGAATAGACCATCGACAGGCCATCGGCCATCTTGTCGGTGAGGGCGACTGCGATCAGCTCGCCCTGGCCCTTGCCGGTGATAAAGCTGTCGGGGCCGCGGCGCCGGTATTCGATGACCTTGGTGTCGACATGCGTGTCCTCGACCATCATGGCGTAGTCGAGCACCGTCATGTCGGACATGCCGCCGCGGCGATGGCGGGCATCGAGATAGCTGCGGAACAGCGAATACTGCTCGGTCGACGGTTGCGCGTCGTGCATCGCGCCGATGAGGTCTGAATTGTGCTGTATCACCCGCTTCATATTGCGGCTGGCAGTGAATTCCTGCGCCAGGATGCGCACCGAAACGCAGGCGCGGCAGGTCTCGCAGGCCGGCCGGTAAGCGATGTTCTGCGATCGCCGGAAGCCGCCTTGCGTCAACAGGTCGTTCATCTCCGATGCCTTGTCGCCGACCAGATGCGTGAACACCTTGCGCTCGAACTGGCCCTCAAGATACGGGCATGGCGACGGCGCTGTCAGGAAGAACTGCGGCGACTGGGTTGGATGCTGCGTCATCGACCCTTGGAAACACTCCTGCGAATCATCATACCTTTGGCGCGCACGGCGAAAAATTCAACAGGATTGTGAAAGCGTGGCTACCGGACGCCTTCACTTTGCACATAAATGCTCGCTGGGACTGGTGAAAAGCTGTTTCAGCGGTCACTGCGGCTGACCACCGTGCCGAGCAGCAGGTCGTGCAGCGTGCGCTTGCGGTCGGCAAACAGCGACACCAGAAGGACCAGCGGCGTCAGGATGACGTTGCCGGCCCAGAACAGAACCGAATGCACCACCGCCGTCAGCCCGTCGATGCGGGTGCCGTCCAGACGGTCGAGCCGGATCCCCATCATCTTCATGCCTGTCGTGGCCTGGTCGGCGCTGCCGAGCGTGTTCCAGATGTAGAGGATGGCGACGGCCGGCACGAGGATGGAAAACAGCATCCAGCCAAGGCCAAGCGTCAAAATTCCGAGGAAGAACACCAGGATCGCGAACGGAATGGTGAGCAGCGCGACGATGCAATAATCGATGATGAAGGCGAGGACACGCCGCGTGCGCACGCCATCATAGGCCCTGACATCATCGAGCCTGCTGATTTCGCCGTCGAGAACGCGCGCGTTCATGTCATTTCCTCGCAATCAGGCCCGGCATAGGGTGCGGACCGCCTGGTGTTGAAATGGTGAAGTCCGGCGGCGGAATCAAGATCGAGCCTTTTTTCGGCCCTGCTACCTGAGGCAACGCCGAATGTAGCCTGGGTCGGTTGAATTCACAGCACGGATGACGTTAGTTTGCTGCAGCGCAACAAATACGGCAAAATGCGCCAAGGGGCGAGGGACAGGGCCAATATGGACTACGACATGCTGGTCATCGGCAGCGGGCCCTCAGGGCGCCGCGCCGCGGTGCAGTCGGCCAAGCTCGGCAAATCCGTGCTGGTGGCCGACAGGGGCCGGCGCCTTGGCGGCGTGTCCGTGCATACCGGCACCATCCCGTCGAAGACCCTGCGGGAAACCGTGCTCAACCTCTCGGGCTGGCGCGAGCGCGGCTTCTACGGGCGCGGCTACCGGGTCAAGCAGGATATATCGGTCGGCGACCTGATCGAACGCCTGCACAAGACGCTCGATCACGAGGTCGAGGTGCTGCAACACCAGTTCATGCGCAACACGGTCAAGAGCGCGCGCGCCACAGTCAAGTTTCTCGGTCCCAACAGAGCCAGCCTGACGACGGATACCGGCGACTACAGCGAGGTCGGTTTTGCGCATGCGCTGATCGCGGTCGGCACCCGCCCGCACCGGCCGCGCGACGTGCCCTTCGACAAGATCCGTGTCTTCGACAGCGACGAAATGCTGGAACTCGAGCGCCTGCCGCGGACGCTGACGGTGATCGGCGCCGGCGTCATCGGCGTCGAATACGCGACGATCTTTTCGGCGCTCGACGTGCCGGTGACGCTGGTCGAGCCGCGCGACAGCATCCTCGATTTCGTCGACCGTGAGATCGTCGACGATTTCATCCATCAGATGCGCGACCGCGGCATGACGATCCGGCTCGGCAGTGCGATCAAGGAGATCGCCTCGAAACCCGACTATGCCGAGGTGACGCTTGCCGACGGCCGCAGCATACGCTCGGAGATGGTGCTTTATGCGGCGGGGCGCACCGGCAATGTCGGCGCGCTCGGCCTCGATGTGGTCGGCATCGAGGCCGACTCCCGGGGCCGCATCAAGGTCGACCCGCAGAGCTTCCGGACCAGTGCGCCGAACATCTATGCCGCCGGTGACGTCATCGGCTTTCCGAGCCTCGCCTCGACCTCGATGGAGCAGGGCAGGGTGGCCGCCTGCCATGCCTTCGGCGTGCCGTTGCCACCGCCGCCGGAAACCTTTCCCTACGGCATCTACGCCGTGCCGGAAATCTCGACCGTCGGCAAGTCCGAGGAGCAGGTGCGCGAGGGCGGCGGCGCCTATGAGGTCGGCGTGGCGCGCTTCCGCGAAACCTCGCGCGGCCATATTATGGGCGTCAACACCGGCTTCCTGAAGCTTCTGTTCTCGATCGAAACACGCCGGTTGCTCGGCGCGCATATCGTCGGCGAGGGCGCAACCGAACTGATCCATATCGGCCAGGCGGTGATCAATCTCGGTGGCACCGTCGATTTCTTCGTCAACAACACCTTCAACTATCCGACGCTGGCCGAAGCCTACAAGATCGCCGGGCTGGATGCCTGGAACCGGATGGGGCGGGCATAGGGCGACGGACTCATCAATTCGCCTGCGCGATGGCGGCTGCCGGGCCCGCCAGCCACTGCCTGACGATTTCAGCATCCCGGTCGCCGATTTCATGGCCGGAGCCGATGGTGTGGGCCTCGACCGCGGCGCCATGCGATTCGAACAATGCGACCAACGCCGGCGCGAAGGGCGCGTAGGTCAGGTCATCTGCGCCGGCGATGATCAGCACGCGCGCTTTGGACAGATCGGCCGGGGGCACGTCGTCGAGCACCGCCATCGGGCGCAGCAACGCTGCCCGTTCGATGCGGCCGGAATGCAAAAGCATCACGCTCGAAACCAGATTGGCGCCGTTTGAATAGCCGAGGAAACTCGTCCGAGCGAGATCGAGACCATGGCGCTTCGCGGCCGCGGTGATGAAGCCGGCGAAAGCGTCGGCCTCGGTGCGGATACTGTCCTGTTCGAAGCGCGTCGGCGTGATCCGCGCGAACCAGCGGAAACCGTCCTCCTGGGCGATACGGCCACGCACCGTCACCAGCACGGCGCGCGGTGCGGTTTGCCGCGCCAGCGCCACCAGCGTCGTCTCGTCGACGCCGGATCCGTGCAGCAGGAAAAGGCATTCGCCGCTTGCATCCACGGGCCGGTAAAGTCGGTAGAAAAACGGCAGCTCGCGCCGCAAAAAGCCGTCTTCCGGAGGTTTTTCGGCCATATTGCATCCTTTTGATTTCGTGTGGTTTTTATTCATTTGCCGGCTTCAAAACGGAATATTTTCGAGCTCCTTCAAAGTTGATTGAACCGGGCGCATTTCAGTCCGTTTGTTTGCCGATACGCTCCTGCGGGAGGAATCGAAGCGGTGCGTCCGGCGGTCGCATCGATCGCGGCATGAACAACCAGCTTTGAGGCCTTTTATCGATGACCATGCCAATTTCACCGGATCGCGGGCCGCGTATCCCGGATCGCGGGCCGCGTATCCCGGAGCGCGATACGCGCATCGATGTGTTCCGCGCTCTCGCTCTGCTGATCATATTCGTCGATCATGTCCCGGGCACGGTTTTCGAAACCCTGACCTACAAGAATTTCGGTTTTTCGGATGCCGCCGAGGCCTTCGTGCTGATCTCCGGCATGTCCGTCGCGCTCGCCTACGGCGCAAAATTCCAGTCCGGAGACCGGCTCCTGGCGACACTGAAATTGTGGCGCCGCGCCGGAGTGCTCTATGTCGCCCACATCGTCACGACGATGGCGGTGCTGGCCATCTTCTGCGCGGCGGCGATGTTCGCGAAGCGGCCGGACATGCTGACCCTGATCAACATCGAGCCATTGATCAGGGACCCGCAACATGTGCTGGTCGGCATCGTCATGCTTGGCCATCAGCTTGGCTACAACAATATCCTGCCGGTCTATGCGGTGCTGCTGCTGATGGCGCCAACCTTCCTGCTGTTCATCAGCTACCGGCCTTTCACGGCGCTCGCCCTGTCCGGAACTCTGTGGCTGGTTGCCGGGATTTACCAAATCGCCCCGCCAAATTATCCGGAGCCCGGCTTCTGGTTCCTCAATCCGCTGTCGTGGCAGTTCCTCTTCAACATCGGCCTGGCGAGCATGCTGCACATCAGGCGCGGCGGCGTCATTCCGGTCAATCGCTGGCTGGTCGGCGCGTCGGCGGCCTATGTCGCGACGGCGTTGGTCTGGGTGCACAGCCCGCTATGGGGGCACGTGTCGGGGCTGAACCTGCCCGTAGTGCTGACCGGCTTCGACAAGACCTTCTTGTCGCTGCCGAGGCTGCTGCACATCCTGGCGGTGAGCTATCTGATCGTGGCGTTTCCTTCTGTCTCCAACCTCTTCCGCACCAGCCGCGATCATCCGCTCGCCATATTGGGCAAGCGATCGCTGCCGATTTTCATCGCCGGCACGCTGATCGCCATGGCGGCGCAGGTGATGAAGCTGATCAACCCGGGCGGATTTGCCTATGACAGCCTGCTGATCGCCGCCGGCATCGCCATGCAGTTCGCGCTCGCCTATTATCTCGAATGGCTGTCTTCTATTGGCGGCAACAGCAAGCCGGTCCGCAGCCAGGCGCCGCCGATCCATGCGTCCTTCGGCGTGGGCGGCATGGCAACTAGCAACCCCTAGAGATTTTTGCAGCCGAGTGGAATCACTTGGCGTCTCAGAAATGCGGCTAAAACAAATAGATAGAGCGGGATCCCAAGTTCAATTCGAATGCATCCCGCCCTAGTCCGGATAGTAATCGGGACAAAAAGGGCGGGGAGGCAGCGGTGCCGGATCGGTCGCGCTACGGTCGCGCTGGCTGTGGGTGACGAGCCCAAAGGTCCGGGCCCTGACCGAGGCTTGTACACGCGGGGGGTCACCTCGCGCTCCCTGCGGGCGGGGCAAGAACACTGGCCAGGCGCAGGAAACCGCGCCACGTATTAAATTAATTTGACGACCGGGCTCAGGCTGCCTTGGGCGGCGGTCCCGAAGATGCCCTGACGACAAGCTCGACGCCAAGCGTCTCGCGCCGCACCGTGCCGTCGAAATCGAGGATCGTTCGCGCTGCCCGGCGGCCGATCTCGGCGATTGGCTGCGCGACCGTGGTCAGCGGAGGATCGCAAAGTGCGGCGTCAGGCACGCCGTCGAAGCCGACTACGGAGACGTCGCCGGGAACCGCAATGCCACGCGCGGCCAACCATTCGATCGCGACCATGGCGATCCGGTCCGACATCGCCAGGATGGCGGTCGGCTGCGCTGCCGAGGCGAAGATCGTTTCGAGGCCGGCCCTTGTGCTGGCTTCGTCGTTTTCGGTCTCGTATACCGGTATCCCGGCGGTATCGACACCATATCGGGAAAACGCCTCGAAATAGCCGACGAGGCGATCGCGCGTGCCGGTGTAAAGGGCCGTCCGGACCTTCTCCGGCGAGACAAGGCCGGTGCTGCCGTCGGCGAAGGGCAGCGCCAGCACGGCAAAGCGCCGATGGCCAAGCTCGGCGAGATGCTGCGCCGCCAGGCGGGCGCCGGCGACATTGTCGACGCCGATTGCCGAAACGGTGTCGTCGTCGAAGCCGAGCTCAAGCGCGACAAAGGGGAGTTTGCGTTCGCGCGTCAGTTCGACAAGCCGTGAGCCGCCCTCGATGCAGAACAGGATGAAGCCGTCGACCAGCGCGCTCTGGATGTTCCAGGCAAGTTTTTCCTGGTTGCCGGCCGATACCAGCGCTATTCCCGCGCCGGTGGCGTCACAGGCGTCGGAAATGCCGGCCATCATCGCGCGGGCAAAGGGATCATCGAAGAAATAGGACAGCGGCTCGGTCGTGGCGACGCCGATCGCGTTGACCTTGCCGGCGCGCAGCAGCCGGCCCTTGGGGTCGGGACCGGCATAGCCCATCGCCTCGGCCGCCGCCTTGACCCGTTCGCGGACTTCCTCGCGCACGATCTCGGGACGGCTGAAGACGTTGGAGGCGGTGCCGTGCGACACCCTGGCGGCCTTGGCGATGTCGGCCAGCCGGATGGGTCTGGTATTGCTTTCGCTGGATGATGCCATTTTTCTGCCTCCAGCCTGCTATCTAGCACCTTTGTTGGATCGATTCAAATTTTGCTTGACATCGGCGCGGTCCAAGCCTAGTTTTGAATCGATCCAATTGAGTGTCGTCATTGGATCGATTCAGCAAGGAGCGAGCCATGCACCCCGTCAATTATCTGTTCGAAGACGTCTATCGCAACGACTGGAGCATAAATTCGAAGCCGGCGACCCGGACAGGCCGCGGCAGCGCCGGCCCGTGGATCCGCGATCTTCGCTTTCTTGTGGAGCGCAGGCGGAACTGATCGGCAGCACTTTTTCATGCCAGTCGATTGGATCGATTCAAATCTCAAATCGAAAAGGAAACCAAGCCATGCACCCGATCAATCATCTGTTCGAAGAGATCTATCGCAACTATTGGGGCATCTCGCCGGCCATCGACAGGCCGGAGCGGCGGCGACTGGCCAAGCCGGCGGCACGCAATCGCGACCTGCCGGTCCGGCCAAAGCGCCGGCAAAAGTGGCCATCGTCTGACTGACCGTCGTTTGGCGGAAGCCGAATCCGGCCGCCTCAGGAGCGCGGGCGCTTCAGCGCCGAGGCCGCAACCGCCAGCCAGCCGGCGATGAGCAAGGTGCCGCCGATCGGCGCCGACATCGAAAAAAGCCGCGAGCCGAGGAAGTCGCGGGCAAGCAGATCGCCGCAGAACAAGACGAGCCCGACGAGAAGAATAAGGCTTGCGGTTCGCATGATCCGGTTTGCGCCGACGAGGCCGACGGCAAGGAAGACCGGTGCATGCATGAGCAGGAAGGACGCGACCGTGCCGACGAAAGCGCCGCCCAGATGTGCCGCCGCGGCAGAAAGCGCCACACCGGCCGCGCCGCACAGGCCGCCGGCGAAAACGAGGATGCGGCCGATGCCGCTTGCTGGGTGGTCGGTTGTGCTCATTTCTTGGACTCCGTGAAGTGGCCCGCAAACGGTGTCAGGATTTGCCCGCCTGCACCAGCATGTCGCGTGCGCGGCGCGACTGGACCAGCCAATTATACGCCGCTCCACCCGCCATCAGCGCGGATGTGCCGAGAAACACCGCGCGCATGCCGAAATGACCGCCGACGAAGCCGCCGAGCAGCGGCCCGGCAACCTGTCCGACATACTGCGCCGAGATCGACAGACCGAGCACATTGCCGCCGACGCCGTCCGGAACATTATGGCGGATGACGCTGGTGATGCATGGCAGGAGGCCGCCAAGCGCCAGTCCCATCAGGAAACGCAGGCCGACGAGCTGCCAGCCCTGGGTGACGAAAGCCTGCGGGATCAGCAGCAGCGCCGAAACGGCCAGCGCCGCAACGATGACGTTCCAGTGGCCAACGCGGTCGGCGAGCTTGCCGAGACGCGAGGCCGACAGGATGGCCCCAAGTGCCGCCGCCGACATGACCACGCCGGACATCAGCGTGACCCGGCTTTGGTCCTCGATGATCTGCTGCACATAGACCGCGATGATCGGCTCGATCGACATGGTGGCGAAGCTCAGCAGCATGCCGGTCACCAGCATCGCGACGACCGGGCGCTTGTCCGGGATTTGCGACCATCCGCCTTTCAGATTCTCAGTCGATGCCGATTTGTCGGCTGCCGGGCGAGGGTCCTCCTTGATGAGAAAAGTAGTTGCCAGGAACGCCAGGAAAATGACGCCGCCGGCGAGCAGGAAGGTGGCGCGGATGCCGATCAAGGGCGGCAGCGCGCCGCCGAGCAAGGGACCGACGAGAGCGCCGCCGGTGATGCCGGCCGACAGCACGCCGAGCGCCCAGCCCGACCGTTCCTTCGGCGTATGCATGGCGACGAGAATGGTCGAGCCCGAGGAATAGCCACCGGCGAAACCAATCAGCAGGCGTAGCAGCACCAATTGCCAGACGGTTTCCACCATGCCGGTCAGCGACATGCAGACGGCCATGCCGAAACTGGCGCGCACCAGCATCAGCTTGCGGCCGTAGCGGTCGCCAAGCCGTCCCCACAGCGGCGCGACCAGCGCGGCGGCGAAGAAGGTCGCGCCATAGGCGATGCCGGACCACTGCACAACAGCCGCGTGGCCCTCGGCGCCCAGCTGCTCGACGTAAAGCGGCAGGAAGGGCAACAGCAGAGTCATGGCGACAAGCGTGCTGAACGAGCCGGCAAAGCACACGGCGAGATTGCGGCGCCAATGGATATTGTGGGCGCCTTGGGTGGCAGGGTCTTGCGGCATGTCTGTCCTGTCCGGCAGCCTCTCGACGGCATCATTGCACAAGAACTGGCGCGGCCTGCCTGCCAGGGGATTAGCAGCTTCGCGGCGTGATTGCGGTGGCAACCACTTTCGCGCTCGCTTCGCGAGCGGCGATGGCGTAAGAGCGGCGATGGAAAACAACCGATTTGAAACACCCGTGACCGTCAAGGGCGCGGCGGGAACCACTCAGCTCTTGCGCACAGCCCGCGAGGCTTCCGACTACCTCCTCAACAACTGGCCCGGCAAGCGCAGTCCAAAGCATCGCGAAGCGCTGCAGGCCTGCCATGATGCGCTGGCCGGCGACAAACCGGCAATGATCGCAAGGCGTGCCTTCATCGCCGCCGCCCGCGAAGTGAACGTTTTCGTCAGCGACAAGGCGCCGGTCTGAAGACGCAGCGAAATCTGATCTGATCCGCCTCGCGGGCCGGGTGCGCTTTTACTAAGGGGCAATCGCTTCAGCTTGCGCTGCCCCTCTTGCCCTGCCCGTCCTCCGCAGCAGCTGCGGAGGGTGGACCGGGCATTTCTCACCGGACGGGAGAAAGCGGCCTGCACCAAGGGTTTCGCCAATCTCCGGCGTTGCAGAAAGCGCGCCAAAGTTGCGGCCAGTTCCCTTCTCGCCGTCACTATGAAGCGATTGCCCTGCAGTTTACTCTGCGGTTTCCGTTTCGGTCTCGGACGTGGTCTCGTCTTCCGGCTTCGAACGTTCCTTGGCTGCAACCTTGGCCGCTTGCTTTTCCGCCTTCTTGGCAGCCTTCTGCCGGTCGCGTTCCTTGCGTTCCTGGCCGTAATTCGGTGCTCGCGCCATATCTCTTCCTTTCACAATCCCAAAGGTTCTTAGCCCTGCCTAGGAGCATTGGGCTACAAACACAACACCGCAAAGAGCGATCGGCTCCATGGACAGCCAGGCAGGCCGGCTGAACACGGTTCCGTGGCTTGCAAGATAGCCGGCACAATGGTGTAGGAGGGACCGGGGGCAAATCACAAGCCGATTTTTCACCAAGTGACCGATGGCCACCCTTCAAAGAAACGCACAGAAGCTATTCTACTATGCGCGCAATGCCGTGCGCGATATCGCACCGCAGGCGCTGTTCCGCCGCAGGCTCGCCGGGTTGCTCGATCAGGCCAGGCTTTCGGACGGATCGGTCCGGGCGCGTCTCAACTGCTACAACAGATTGCAGGACGCTTTCGCGCCGAGCGGCGGGGCCGTGCCGGTCAGCCGGCTACCGAGAGGCCGGAGCATGTATTACTACGATCTGAAGGAATTTACCCGCTACTTCGATCCCGATTTGCGCATCGATCTCGAATTCGGCGACGTCGTCGACGTGCCTGCGATACCGTCGATCGTCAAGGATCGGCCGATCGCCGGCGACAACAGCAACGGGGTGCTGTTCAAGCTCAACAAGTTCCGCCACTTTCACATGCCCGCCGACGATGTAGCCTTCGCGGACAAGCTTCCGGTTGCGGTGTGGCGCGGCGAGCTCAACAACCCGATAAGGACCTTGCTTCTGGAGGTTGCGCGCGATCTGCCCTTTTGCGATGTCGGAACGCCCAAACCGACGGCAGCGCCGGAATATCGCAAGTCTTATCTGAGCATCGACCAGCAGCGGCGCTGTCGCTACATCATTTCGCTCGAAGGCAACGACGTGGCGACCAACTTGAAATGGGTCATGAGTTCGAATTCGCTGTGCCTGATGCCACCGCCGACATATGAGACATGGTTCGCCGAAAGCGAACTCGTGGCTGGTGTTCACTATGTGCCGCTCGAACCCGATTTCACGGATCTTGCCGAGCGGGTGCAATATCTCGAACGGCATCCGACTGAGGCCGAACGCATCGTTGCCGCCGCCAACGCCTATTGCCGCAAGTTCGCCGACGAGCGGGCCGAGCAGGCGATCTGCTTGCTCGTGCTCTACAAATATTTCGTGCTCAGCGGCCAGATCGAGCCTGATCCCGAGGTCTGGCGTTTTATTTCAGGCTAAGCCCGCGGCGACTTCGAGCTGATCCGGATCGTTGTCAGATGTCCTCCCGGTCAAGAACCAGATCGGCCGGACCAAACCGGTCTTTTGCCGTGAATTGCTGGTGCCAATAGGGGTAGAGAACGGGCGGGCGGCTCACAGCGTCGAGGCGTGCGCGCTCATCGCTGTTCAGCACCAGGCCGGCTGCGGCGATATTGTCCTTGAACTGCACTTCGGTCCGTCCGCCGATCACCAGCGAACTGACCGCGGGCCGGCCGAGCAGCCAGGCAAGCGCCACCTGCGCCGCCGAAACGCCATGGTTCTCGCCAATATGGGAAAGCACGTCTACGATCCGCCACAGCCGGTCCTCGTCGCGGATCGGCGGTTCGGTCCAGCCGCTGATCTGGCGGGCGGTGGCCTGGTCGCGGTGGTATTTGCCGGACAGCAGTCCACCGGCGAGCGGGCTCCATACCAGCACGCCAAGCCCCTGGTCGACCGAGATCGGCAGCAGTTCATATTCGGCTTCGCGCGCTTCCAGCGTGTAGTGGATTTGCTGGGTGACGAAGCGCGGCTGGTGCTGGCGGTCGCTGATCCCCAGCGCCTTCATCACTTGCCAGCCGGAATAGTTGGAGCAGCCGACATAGCGGATCTTGCCCTGGCTGACGAGCGTGTCGAGCGCGGCGATGGTCTCTTCGAGCGGCGTCGTGCCGTCCCATTCGTGCAGGAAATAGATGTCGATGACGTGGGTCCTGAGGCGCTTCAGGCTCTTCTCGCACTCGCGGATCAGATGATAGCGCGACAGGCCCTCATCGTTGGGACCGTCGCCGATCCGCATGCGCGCCTTGGAGGCGATCAGCACATCGCCCTTGCGTTTGCCGCCGAGCGCTTCGCCGATGATCTCTTCCGAAAGCCCGTTCGAATAGACATTGGCGGTGTCGATGAGATTGATGCCGGCATCGATGCAGAGGTCGATCATCCGGCGTGCCTCGTCGAGATCGGTCTTGCCGACCGCCGAAAATGCGCCAGCGCCGCCAAAAGTCATGGTGCCCATGGTCAGCGTCGAAACCTTCAGCCCGGAACGGCCGAGTGTGCGGTATTCCATGTCAGATCCTCGCGATTGCGTTGAAAAGGGTGCTTTGAAGGTTGCTCGGGGAAACCTGGCATTTGTAGGACAATTCGAGCCGCTTGTCGTGCGTGCCAGGCAGGCTGATCGATCACATCTCGCGGAGTTGGGCGACCGGCGTGCGGGCCGGCTGCAATAAAACCGTCATTGCCGGCCTATATGCAAGTCGGCTCAAGGTGTCCGATCTCGGCCGGCAGGCCGAGGCCGACGCGGGCGTGCACGCGGAGCAGCATAAATGACCGAAGCAAAACAGAATTCTCCCGCCAGGGACTGGCTGGAAGCGGAACTCGCCGACACGCTCGACGAGGACTACGAGCTGGAGATGTCGGAACCGTCGCTGTCGCTGGAAATCGCCAGGATCTACAAGAACGCGCATCCGCCCTCGATGGATCGCCCGCAATATTTTCGCGACCTGATCACGCTGCAATCCGAATTGATCAAGCTGCAGTCCTGGGTGGCTTACACCAGGAAGAAGCTGGTGGTGGTTTTCGAGGGCCGCGATTCGGCCGGCAAGGGGGGCGTCATCAAGCGCATCACCCAGCGGCTCAATCCGCGCATCTGCCGCGTCGTCGCACTTCCTGCGCCGACCGAGCGCGAGAAATCGCAATGGTATTTTCAGCGCTACGTGCCGCATCTGCCGGCAGGCGGCGAGATCGTGCTGTTCGACCGCTCCTGGTATAACCGCTCCGGCGTCGAACGTGTGATGGGCTTCGCCGAGCCGGACCAGGTCGAGGAGTTTTTTCGCGACGTGCCGGAGTTCGAGCGCATGCTGGTCCGCTCCGGCATCACCCTGGTCAAATACTGGTTCTCCATCACCGACGAGGAGCAGCAGATGCGCTTTCAGATGCGCATCCATGATCCGATGAAGCAGTGGAAGCTGTCGCCGATGGACCTGCAGTCGCGCGTGCGCTGGGAACAGTATACCAAGGCCAAGGAAGAGACCTTCGCCCGCACCAACATTCCCGAAGCCCCCTGGTTCATCGTCGAGGGCAACGACAAGAAGCGGGCGCGGCTGAACTGCATCGATCATCTCCTCAAGCAAATGCCTTATGAGGAAGTGCCGCACGAAGAGATCACGCTGCCCGATCGCGTCTTCAATCCAGAATACGAGCGCCAGGTGCTACCGCGCGAGCTGTATGTTCCGGAGAAGTATTGAGGAGCGCGCCTCTTCCTTCTCCCCTTGTGGGAGAAGGTGGATCGGCGCGCAGCGCCGAGACGGAAGAGGGGTGTTGGAAGAAATGAGGCGCTGGTGATCCTGGCGCTGTGCGCCCGATTTGAACGTAGGTGTGCGCCAAGCTGGAACACCCTCATCCGACCGAGCTTCGCTCGGCCCCCTTCTCCCACAAGGGGAGAAGGGGGAACTTAACCAGGCTCACGCCCGCTCGATGGTGACATGCATGGCATTCGGCGTGCCCACCTGCTCGCTGCAGCGGTAGCCGAGTTTGACCATGTCGATGCCGGCAAAAAGGTTCTCGCCTGAGCCGAGCAGCATCGGCGATATCGCCAGATGCATGTCGTCGATGAGCTTTTCCCTCAGATATTGCCGGATCGTGGCGACGCCGCCGCCGAGCCGGACATCCTTGCCGTCAGCCGCGGCTTTTGCCTTTTCCAGCGCCGAGTGAATGCCGTTGGTCACGAAATGGAAAGTCGTGCCGCCCTCCATGACGATAGGTTCCTGCGGATGGTGGGTGAGTACGAAAACCGGCACATGGTAGGGCGGATTGTCTCCCCACCAGCCCTTCCAGGTGTCATCGGGCCAAGCGCCGCGGATCGGTCCGAACATGTTGCGGCCCATGATCCACGCGCCGGTGTTTTCGAAGCTGCGCGTTACGAACGCGTCGTCGGTATCCGTGGTCCCGCCATCTTCGCCGGACATGTTGCGGAAGCTTCGGGTGCCGAACATCCATGTGTGCAGGGCTTCCCCGCCGACGCCCAGCGGCTCTTTCAGGTCCTGGTCGGGACCGGCGCCGAAGCCGTCGATAGATACGGTGAAAGCGTTGACGCGAAGCTTTGACATGAGGACCTCCCTCTAATCCAGTTGTGAAATGCAAGCAGTTGTTTCTATCTAGACCGATTGCGTTTTGCAAGCAGTATTTCGCTGCCGAGCAGAAAGCGGCTCGTTTGGCTCGCAAAGAAGGGGTAGTTGCAGCAGCTACTTGCGCCGCGACGCCTCGAGTATGCGCTCAACAGCTAGGCGGAGCGGCGACAGACTGTCTGTCACTACGGTCCAGACGATGGCGTCGGAAGTCTTGTGGTATTCGTGACGCAAAACGTTGCCAATTCCACGAATCTGTTTCCAGGGAATTTCTGGAGCAAGAGCGAGCAAGTCGTCCGGGATGTGTCGGGTGGCTTCGGAGATAATCTCGATGCCGCGCTCCACGCCATGACGAAGCAGCCAGTCGTCACGAAAGTCGTCCAGAGTCTTGCCGGCGGTGGCAGTGCTGATGCCATCCAAAGCCGCCATGATCTCGGCCAGGATAGGCTCGATCCGGCGGACGGCCATCAGAATACGCGCACGGCCGATCGTTCGATCTCGGCCTTCAACATGGGATGAAGGCTGTCACGCGTGGTGATGTCGATTTCCGTTGACATCTTCTCTTCCAGAAATTGCTTGATCCCGACCAGGTCGATCAGAGAAAAGCGCCGCGCCGGGTCATAGTCGATGAACAGATCAAGATCGCTGTCCGGCTGGGCATCGTCCCGCGCTGCCGACCCGAACAGATACAGCGAAGTCGCGCCCATGCCTTTGATGGCATCTGCGTTTCTCTGCAACCGTTCGATGACCTCGTTCCTGCTCATGGGTCCATTCTAGCGGATTGCAGCAGAATCCCAAAACGATGCTTACCCCTTCAGCATCGCCGCCACTTCAGGCGCGAAATAGGTGAGAATGCCGTCGCAGCCGGCGCGCTTGAAGGCGAGCAGCGATTCCAGCATCGCCTTGTCGCCGTCCATCCAGCCATTGGCGGCGGCCGCCTTGATCATCGAATATTCGCCCGACACCTGATAGGCGAAGGTCGGCATCCGGAATTCGTCCTTCAGCCTGCGGATGATGTCGAGATAGGGCAGGCCGGGCTTGACCATCAGCATGTCGGCGCCCTCGGCGAGGTCCTGCTCGGCCTCGCGCACGGCCTCGTCGGAATTGGCATGGTCGAGATAGTAGGTCTTCTTATCGCCCTTGAGCAGGCCGGCGGTGCCGACCGCCTCGCGATAGGGTCCGTAGAAGGCGGAGGCGAATTTCGTCGCGTAGGACATGATCGCCACATCCTGAAAACCATTGGCGTCGAGCGCATCGCGGATCGCGCCGATGCGGCCGTCCATCATGTCGGAAGGGGCAATGATATCGGCGCCGGCAGAAGCCTGGATGACGGCAGCCGCCGTCACCTGCTCCACGGTCTGGTCGTTGACGATGATGCCGTCACGCAAGATGCCGTCGTGGCCGTGCGAGGTGAAGGGATCGAGCGCCGCATCGGTGATGATGCCGATCTCGGGCACTGCGCGCTTGATGGCGCGCGTGGCGCGGTTGATGACGTTTTCCGGATCGAGGATGTGCGAGCCGGTCTGGTCGCGCAGGCCGAGCTCGACATTGGGGAAGGTGGCGATCGCCGGAATGCCGAGCTTTGCCGCGCGCTCGGCCTCCTTGACGGCAAGGTCGAGCGACAGGCGGAAGACACCAGGCATGGCGGCGATCGGTTCGCGGATATTGTTCCCATCGACGACGAAGATCGGCCAGATCAGATCGTCGACGGAGAGCCGGTTCTCCTGCACGAGGCGGCGCGACCAGTCGGCCTTGCGCATGCGGCGCAAACGGCGACTGCCGGTGATCTCGTCGACGCTGCGCGCGCCGGCAGGCTTTGCTGGGGTGAATTTGTTCATCGCCAAAACTCCGGATTGGCGGCTTTTAACACGAGCCTCCGCCGCTGACCAATGCGGCACGATAGTGCCAGGCACAAGCTGGATACCGGTATACGAGTTCCCGACCGTTGTTGCCCGACAGGATTGCGCCTTGGCATTGACGCAGCCATGCGCCACGCTTTAGCACTTCAGTCCCGGCGGCATTGGGCGAGGGATTCTTCAGGCGATGGATTTTGGCGGCGGCAACGAGATCCGCTTCGAACGACTGGGCAGCGCCGGCGTCGTCACGCTGACGCGGCCGCAGGCGCTCAATGCCGTCACCCATCGCATGGTCAAGGCGCTCGACAAGGCGCTGCGCGCCTGGGAGCGCGACGACGGCGTCGATGTTGTCGTCGTCAAGGCCGAGGGCAGGGCGTTTTCGGCCGGCGGCGACATCCTCCACATCTACGAGGCCGGCCGGGCGGGAAAGCCGCCGGTCGATTTCTTCGCCGACGAATACCGGCTGAACGCCCGCATCGCGCGGTTCGAAAAACCCTATGTCGCGCTGATCGATGGCATCGTCATGGGCGGCGGTGTCGGCATCTCCTTCCATGGCTCGTATCGGCTGCTGACCGAGAACGCCCAGTTCGCCATGCCGGAAGTCGGCATCGGCTTCTTCCCGGATGTCGGCGCCAGTCATCTGCTGCCGGGCCTCGGCGGCAGCTTCGGCATGTATCTGGCCCTGACCGGAAACCGCATCCGCTATGGCGACGCTTTGTGGTCGGGCCTGGCGACGCACGCGATCAAGGCGCAGGACCAGGCCGGCTTTCTCGACCGGCTGGTTGCGACAGGCGACACGGAAGCGGCGCTGCGCGGCTTTTCCGTCCCGGCCCGGCGCGAAACGGACAGTCCGACACTGGAAGCCATCGCTCGCCATTTCGCGCAGCCGTCGCTGAGCGACATCATCGGCAGCCTGGAGCGCGCCGCACCCGCAGACGCGTTCGCGGCAAGGACGCTGGCGACGATCCGCACCCGCTCGCCGACCAGCCTGCATGTTGCCTGGCGCGAGATCAGCGCCGGGCTGACGCTGTCGATGGACGAGTGCATGCGGATGGAGTTCCGCATCCTCAACCGCATGCTTGCCGGCCACGATTTCTACGAAGGCATCCGCGCCGCCATCATCGACAAGGGCTCGTCGCCGCAATGGCGGCCGGCAGGCATCGACGACGTCGGTGCTGCCGACGTCGATGCCTATTTCGCTCCGATCGGCGAACGGGAACTCAAGCTGTGAGCGAGGTCACGTCGAGACGCGTCGTGCTCCAGCCCTCGACGGTCGAGGTCATCTTCGCCTGGTTTCAGCGCGTCATCTCAGCCTACTGTCTGTTGTTCGGGATTTTGTACTGGATCCGGCTGATCGGCTTCTATCCCGGCTCGTTGTGGCGCTTCGACTTGATGCCGGTGCATTGGCAGGTGGCGGCGGTGACGCTCGCCGTGTTCTTTCCCTTCGCCGCAGCCGGTCTGTGGATGCTGGCCTCCTGGGGGCCGGTGATCTGGTTCATCTGCGCGGCGACCGAGACCGTCATGCATGCCGGCTTTCCCGAGCTCTTCGGCCACCGGCCGCTGATCCTCGCCTCGCATGCGGCGGTGGCGCTGCTCTACATCGTCTTTCGCGTGGTGATCTGGATGCAGAAGCGCCGGAGCCGGCAATAGAGCATCGGATCGATGCTCAACAAGAATAACCCACGCGTCCGGTTGGACGGGCAAATTACCGCCCGGATTCATTGGCTAAATCTTTAGGTTAATCGTCCTTGTTGGGGTGACTCTTCGTTAAGCCTCTTTCGAAACCTATTACCGGTAAGCTCTTGTTAGCCCTAGCGTTTAAGTCGAATTTTATGAGTATTCGATAGTGTCGCGATCAAGGTGAAAAACAAAAAATCACCAGGCGACAAACGAGAGGCAAAGACAATGATCAATTCTCGTCCGGCGGCGAAGACCGCCAACGTATCCGATGACCGCCGCGAGGCGATCCGTTCACTGTACATGGAATCGCTGCAGCTGGTGGAACGGCTGCACCGCCGCCTGCTTGACGTGATCAAGGATGAATTCGACCGCAACGGCCGTTCCGATATCAACGCCATCCAGGCGCTGCTGCTCTTCAATATCGGCAATTCGGAACTGACCGCCGGCGAGCTGCGCTCGCGCGGCTATTATCTCGGCTCGAACGTCTCCTACAATCTGAAGAAGCTGGTCGATCTCGGCTTCATCAACCACCAGCGCTCGCGCATCGACCGCCGTTCGGTGCGGGTCTCGCTGACGCCGAAGGGCAGTGAGGTGGCGGAAGTCGTCGCCGGCCTCTACGAGCGCCATGTCGGCTCGATCGAGCAGGTCGGCGGCATCAACACGGAAGAATTCAAGCAAATGAACCGCGCCCTGCAGCGCCTCGACCGTTTCTGGAACGACACCATCGCCTATCGCATGTAAACCATGTCATCGCATGCAACCGCGCCACTGGCGCGGTCGGGGAGCGATCCAAAAGACCGGTGCCGAAAAGCATCGGTCTTTGCGTTTCGTGAGGCCAGCCGATCCAAATCGCGGTCAGGGTCACGTTGCCGCCATATTCCCGGTGGAAGCGAGAATGCGGGTGATGTAGCGGCGCGAGCCAATTCGTCTCCCCGCCAACCGCCTCAGTGAAGGCGCGTCGCGCCCGGCGCGTTCTCGCACAGAAGCGATTGGGGCATGGTTGGCTAATTGTTAAGGGCGCCAACCTTAGAGTGGGCCGGCCTGGCATGCGGGCGGATCGCCCGGTGAAAAAACTGTTACAGGACTATCTGGAGCGTACATGAGAACAAGTCGCCGTTTCTTCCTTTCCGGAGCCTCCGCGTTGGCCGCGACAATGGTTGCCGGTGGCGCCAGCGCGCAGGACGTGATCGCGGACATCCTGAAATCCTCGGGCCGCGGCAACTGGAACGACCAGTTCGACGCCCGCGCCAGCGAGGGCGGCAAGGTGGCCTCGACGCTGCCGATCGTCAGCCTGCAGACCGTTGCGTACACCGAGCAGGCTATCGCGCAGTATCAGAACATTGTCGCGCAGGGCGGCTGGGAGCAGGTCCCGGACACCAAGAAATTGCAACTCGGCGTCATCGATCCCGACGTGGTGCCATTGCGCAGGCGCTTGATGGTTTCGGGCGACCTGGCGCAGAGCGCCGGCCTTTCAGAGGCCTTCGATTCCTATGTAGATGCGGCGGTCAAGCGCTTCCAGGCGCGTCATGGCCTGCCTTCCGACGGCACCCTGGGCCAATATAGCTATGCGGCGATGAATGTCTCGGCGCAGGTCCGGCTTGGCCAGCTGCAGACCAATCTGCAGCGGCTGAACGAACGCGCCGGCACGCTGGGCAACCGCTATGTATTGGTCGATATCCCTGGCGCCCAGATCGAAGCGGTCGAGAACGACCGCGTCGTGCTGCGCCACACCGCAGTTGTCGGCAAGATCGATCGCCAGACGCCGATCGTCGATTCCAAGATCAACGAGATCATCGTCAATCCTTACTGGAACGCGCCGGTCTCGATCGTGCGCAAGGACATCATTCCGCTGATGCGGAAGGACCCCAACTATCTCAAGGACAGCAAGATCCGGCTGTTCGCACCGGATGGCAGCGAGGTCGATCCACTGACTGTCGACTGGTCGACCGACGACGCGGAGAAATACCGCTTTCGCCAGGATCCGGGCGCCGGCAATGCGATGGCCTCGGTCAAGATCAATTTCCCGAGTCCGGACGGCGTCTACATGCACGACACGCCGCAGCAGAGCCTGTTCGGCAAGATGATGCGCTTCGATTCCTCGGGCTGCGTGCGCGTCCAGAACGTGCGCGACCTCGTCACCTGGATCCTGCGCGACACGCCGGGCTGGAGCCGCCAGCATTTCGAGGCGTCGATCAAGAGCGGCGAGAACATCCCGGTGCAGGTCACCAATCCGGTGCCGGTCTTTTTCCTCTACATCTCGGCCTGGTCGACGGGGACTGGCGTCGTGCAGTTCCGCGACGACATCTACGGGCTCGACGGAGCCAACGAGCTGCAGATCACCTCTGCGCTCTAAGCCATTGATGTTATTGAATTGATGAAAGGCCGCCATCGAGGCGGCCTTTTTGATGTGCGCCAGGCATCGCGCGTGGTGCGCAAGCTTGCTGAACGGCCGGCAGGCGAGGAAATAGGTGGCTCTTCGCCTCGCTGCCGCAATCCGACCAGCAAATTTCGCGCCGCAAACGTGGCGGGGCGAAAGCAACTGTGTTAATGGCGCGGCAGACCCCCCGGACGACAAGGATCTCAAGCATGGCAACAGCAGCGGCAGTGTCGAACAAATTCGAATCCTTCTTCGAAACCACCCTTGCCGATGCCGATCCGGAGATTTTCGGCGCGATCCGCAACGAACTCGGCCGCCAGCGTCACGAGATCGAGCTGATCGCTTCGGAAAACATCGTCTCCCGCGCCGTTCTGGAAGCGCAGGGGTCGGTCATGACCAACAAATACGCCGAGGGCTATCCGGGCAAGCGCTACTATGGCGGCTGCCAGTTCGTCGACGTGGCCGAGGACCTGGCCATCGAGCGCGCCAAAAAACTGTTCGGCTGCAACTTCGCCAATGTCCAACCGAATTCCGGCAGCCAGATGAACCAGGCGGTCTTTTTGGCGCTGCTGCAGCCCGGCGACACCTTCATGGGGCTCGACCTGAATTCTGGTGGCCACCTGACGCACGGTTCGCCGGTCAACATGAGCGGCAAATGGTTCAAGGTCGTTTCCTACGGCGTTCGCAGGGACGATCACCTGCTCGACATGGACGCGATCGAGAAGACCGCCCACGAGACCAGGCCGAAGCTGATCCTGGCCGGCGGCACTGCCTATTCGCGCGTCTGGGACTGGAAGCGTTTTCGCGAGATCGCCGATTCGATCGGCGCCTATCTGATGGTCGACATGGCACACATCGCCGGCCTGGTCGCCGGTGGCGTACATCCGTCGCCGCTGCCATACGCCCATGTGGTCACCACCACCACGCACAAGTCGCTGCGTGGCCCGCGCGGCGGCATGATCCTGTGCAATGACGAGGACATCGCCAAGAAGATGAACTCGGCGGTGTTTCCAGGCCTGCAGGGCGGTCCGCTGATGCATGTCATCGCCGCCAAGGCTGTGGCCCTGGGCGAAGCGCTGAAGCCAAGCTTCAAGATCTATGCCGAGGGCGTTGCCGCCAATGCCAAGGCGCTGGCCTCCAGCCTGCAGGAAACCGGGCTCGACATCGTCTCCGGCGGCACCGACAACCATCTTATGCTGGTTGACCTCAGGCCGAAGAACGCCACCGGCAAGCGTGCCGAGGCAGCGCTTGGCCGCGCCAACATCACCTGCAACAAGAACGGCATCCCTTTCGATCCCGAAAAGCCGTTCGTCACCTCGGGCGTGCGCCTCGGCACGCCGGCCGGCACCACGCGCGGTTTCGGCCAGGCCGAGTTCCGCGAGATCGGCAAGCTGATCGCCGAGGTGCTGGACGGGCTCAAGGCCGCGAATTCCGATGAGGGCAATGCAGCCGTCGAAGCAGCGGTGAAGGCGAAGGTGGCCGCGTTGACGGATCGTTTTCCGCTCTATCCCTATCTCGGTTGAGCTCACGCAAAGTGTCGTCCTTTATCGGCGGACGAGAAGCACTTTTTCAGCGGGGACGGAGTCCGGACAGGAGCGTTGACGATGATGCAGATTTTCAGTGTCGCTGGCTTGGGCGCGCTTGGCGTGCTGGTCACATTGACCAGCTTGCCGTCCGCCGCCCAGGCACAGTCTGCGCCCACCCCAGCCGCACCGAAGACCGAAACCTTCGGCAACTGGTCCACCACTGTGGACGAGATCGATACCGGTGAGGATCTGCGCAAGACCTGCGTCGCCTCGACCGCCTTTCTCGACGCGAGCGGTACCAGCGGCACGCTCACGCTTGCCATCTCGAACGGTGATGCACTGCCGCCCAATGGCTATCCGACCCTCGTCATCGCCATGAAGAACAAGGACTTGCCGACTGGCCAGAACATTCCGGCGGTGTTCGGCGATGGCGACGGCAAGGTCAAGGCGACCGTCGATGCCATGGCCGGTGCCAGCGGAAAATGGATGTTGAACAACAAGCCCGAGATCAGCCTGGCGCTGCTGCGTGCCATGCGCCGCGCCAGCGCGCTCGACGTCATATTCGCCGACACGCCGGTCGCGACCGTATCGATGGACGGCTTCACCAAGGCCTATCGCAGCCTCGGCGTGTCATGCGGGTTCCCGACTGCTGACGTCGCGCCGTAATCGGCCGGTATTGCCGTTGATGCTGGCAATTTTCCCCGCGCCTCGCTATCTCTGAGGCGCGAACCGATACTTTGCCATCGCGGCAATAACCTCTAAGCCTTCGCTCCACGAGATTCGCGAACACAAGGCTGCCCATGCGCTGTCCCTACTGCCAGTCCGAAGATACGCAGGTGAAGGATTCGCGCCCCGCCGAAGACGGCGCGGCGATCCGCAGGCGGCGCGTCTGCCCCGATTGCGGCGGCCGCTTCACCACTTTCGAACGGGTGCAGTTGCGCGACCTCGTTGTGGTGAAGAAGTCCGGACGCAAGGTGCCGTTCGACCGCGACAAGCTGCTGCGCTCGGTCGAGATCGCCGTGCGCAAGCGCAATGTCGATCCCGAGCGCATCGACCGCGCGGTGACCGGCATCGTGCGCCAGCTCGAAAGCTCCGGCGAGACCGAGGTCGCCTCGGGCGAGGTCGGCCGCCTGGTGATGGAGGCACTGAAGTCGCTCGACGACGTCGCCTATGTGCGCTTCGCCTCGGTCTATCGCAATTTCCGCGAGGCCAAGGATTTTCACGACGTGCTGGGTGAACTGAAAGGTGACGAGCTCAAGGAAGAGGACGCCGGCTGAGCATGGCAAGGCGCAGCCAAGCCGAGCAAGAGGTTCTTGATCGCCGCTTCATGGCGGCGGCACTGAGGCTGTCGCGGAAAAACGCCGGACGGACCTCGACCAACCCTTCCGTCGGTACGCTGATCGTGCGCGACGACGGCACCGGGCCGATGATCGTCGGCACCGGCGTCACCGCTGTCGGCGGCCGGCCACATGCCGAGACCGAGGCGCTGGCGGAGGCCGGCGAGCTCGCACGCGGCGCCACCGCCTATGTCACATTGGAGCCCTGCGCCCACCATGGCCGCACCCCGCCTTGCGCCAGTGCACTGGTCAATGCCGGCGTCGCGCGGGTGGTTGGAGCTGCGAGCGACCCCGATCCACGCGTGTCCGGCAACGGCTATGCGATCCTGCGTGTCGCCGGTGTCGAGGTGGTCGAAAAGGTGCTCGTGGCAGAAGCCGCCGAGCAGATGGCCGGCTATCTCATTCGATCTCTGAAAAAACGTCCGGAAGTGATCCTGAAACTTGCGATTTCCAGCGATGGCAAGATCGGCATGGAAGGCGCGGGGCAGGTCTCGATAACCGGCGACATCGCCCGGCGCGAAGTCTATCTGATGCGCGCCGAAGCCGACGGCGTGTTGATCGGCATCGGCACGGCGCTGGAGGACGATCCCGCGCTGACGGTGCGGTTGCCGGGGCTGGAGAACCGCTCGCCGGCGCGCATCGTGCTCGACCGCCAGATCAGGCTGCGGGAGACGTCGAAACTGGTCGCCGGCCTCGACCGGGTTCCGCTCTATGTCGCCGCCTGTGCCGAAGCCGATCCGCACCGGCGCGCCGCGCTCGAACGCGCCGGCGTGCGCTTCATCGGCACCGAGACGTATGAAGGCGATATTGCGCTGCCGGAACTGCTTGAGGATCTTGCCGCACTCGGCATGGCGAGCGTGCTGGTCGAGGGCGGCGCCAAGGTGGCCAAGGCCTTCCTCGCCGAAGGGCTGGTCGACCGCATCGTGCTGTTCCAGGGGCAGGAGCCGATCGGCAGGAGCGGCATTGTATCGCCCATCGACGCCGACCATATCCCGGCAGGATTTCGCAAATTGCGCGACATGCGTTTCGGCGAAGACAGCTACGCCGAGTGGATAAGACCATGATCCTGAAAAGTGGAGCCGGTTTTTGGACAAAAACATGGTCAAACTGAAAGACATGATCCCGAAAAGTGGGAACCGGTTTTCGGAAAACATCATGGCCAACCAAGAAGCCAGAGTCTGATGTTTACCGGGATTGTCACCGATGTCGGCACCGTCGCTGCCGTCAAGCCGCTGAGAGAGGGCGTCGGCTTGCGCATCGACACCGCCTATGACCCGCAGACGATCGCCATTGGGGCTTCGATTTCCTGCGGCGGCGTCTGCCTGACGGTGACTGCGCTGCCGGAAAGCGGCGCCAACGCGCGCTGGTTCGAGGTCGAGGCCTGGGAGGAGGCACTCAGGCTGACGACGGCGATGGGCTGGAAATCCGGCACCAGGATCAATCTGGAGCGGCCGCTGAAGATCGGCGACGAACTCGGTGGCCACATCGTTTCAGGCCATGTCGACGGCATGGCCGAGATCGTTGCGCGCAAGGAGGAGGGGGATGCCGTGCGCTTTACGCTGGAAGCGCCGCGCGACCTGGCCAGATTCATCGCACCCAAGGGTTCCGTCGCGCTCGACGGCACCTCGCTCACCGTCAATAAGGTCGACGGCACGCGCTTCGACGTGCTCTTGATCCATCACTCGCTGACCGTGACCACCTGGGGCGAACGCCAGGTCGGCGACCGCGTCAATCTGGAGATCGACACCATGGCCCGCTACGCGGCGCGTTTGGCGGAGGCCGCGAAAGAGGGGCTTTGATGGCCCTGCCGGAGAGCGGCGTGGATTCATACGGTTGTCCGAACAGGACGAGCACCTCGGATCCGATTAGCACCTTGTTCCGTTCCGTTGGCGCTGCCCCTCACCCGCCAGCCGGCGATCTCTCCCCGTAAACGGCATATGCGCTAAGATAGGAGTTGCAGCGGGGAATCGGTTGTGATTCTACGCTGCGATGACTCACGAATCGCTT
>NZ_JBVVQR010000035.1:0-59956 GCF_055811535.1 Mesorhizobium sp. WSM4816
TTTTCGGGGGGGGCCCGCGCCCCCCCCCCCCCCACCCCCTCCCCCCCCCCGCCCCGCGCCGCCCCCCCCCCCCCCCCCCCCCTTTTTTTTTTTTTTTTTTTTGGGGGGGGGGGGGGGGGCCCCCCCCCCCCCCCCCCTCCGGTCGAGCATTCCGAAGGAGCTCCGAGAGCGGCGGGCCTTATTCCTCGATGCCCTTGGTGCCGCGCCGCTTGAGGTAGGCGTCCCAATAGAAATCGTCGGCATTTTCTGCGGTGACGATGGAAAAGCCGTTGTCGACGAAGGGCACGCTCATGCCGTTGAAGCCCGACCGCCGGGCGTCGTTCATCGGATCGATCAGTTCAGGATGCTTGGCCAGCCACAGCAGCATGAACCCCATATAGCCCTGCATGCCCTGGTTCGGGTTGACTGAGCCAAAGATTTCGCCGGCCTTGATCATGTCGAGGATCTTGGCGTTGACGTCGGCCAGCATGACCCGGATCTTGCCGCCGCCCTCCTTGGCGGCCTGAGCTGCGCCGATTGCCGAGTTGGCTTCCGGCATGAACACCGCGCCCAGATCGGGATGCGCCTGAGCAAGGCTGAGCACGGCCTGATAGGCCTTCGTCGCATCCTGGTTCGACGCAGCGCGGCCGACGAGCTTCATATCCGGCCATTTGGCTTCCATGCGGGCGATGAACGCGGCAATGCGCTTGTCGTGATTGTCCTGTCCGGGGTTTTCGAGGACCGCGTATTCGCCCTTGCCGTCCATCGCCTTGGCGACTGCATCGGCAGCATAGGTGCCTTCGGCGACGTTGTCGGAGGTGATGTAGGATACTCGTTTGGAGTTGGGCGAGTCTGCGGCGAATGTGACTACCGCCGTTCCCTGCTCAATGGCCCGATTGATTGGCTCGATGAAGGGATCGGAGTTCATCGGATGGACCAGGATGCCAGCCGGCTTCTGAGCCAGCGCCTGGTCGAACGTCGCTATTTGCTTGTTCACGTCGTATTCGGGGGTCCCGGTATATTCGGTCTCGCAGCCGAACTGTTTTCCAGCCTGCTTGAACATCTCGTAGACCGGGAACCAATATTCGACGCCGGAAACCATGACGTTCATGACGTATTTTTCACCCGGCTCGCACTTGAACGGGTTAGCGGCCTGGGCAGCGGCGTGGCTTGCCCCCAACACTGTGGTGGCGGCTGCCGAAATGGCGAGCATGCTCAAAAATTTGCGCAAGAGTCCTCCCTCGGCCGAAGCCTGGTCAATTGGGCGGTCGGACACTTGCGTGCCGCCGCTTGTGGTTGATGAGGCCGAACCTCCTCCCGAGGCCCAGCGGTTGATCATTCGCAGCAGTTGGCTCGAGTGTCAATAAAATTCACATACAGAAATATATTTCACAACTCCATCATGACCGGCAGCTTCGCGCCCATTGCCGATCTCGGCGCTCTCCAAAGCCGCGCTTCGCTGCGGCCCAAAAGACGAGTGCGACCAGTTCCTTGCGGCAGTGCCTGCTCGAACGGGCGTAAGGCATCCATTGCCGGCATTGCCCAGATGACCGCCTTCGGAGGTTGATCCGCGCAGCTGACTAGGATAACATGACAATCTTAGTTTAGTTTTTAGCCGCGGCCGCAGCAAGGTTGGTCCTTCACGCGCGGCGCCATCAAAACCTTTGAAACTCAGCGCAGAGCGCCTGCCCGGCGTCTGTGCGACATGGCGTCCGCAACGAATGATCGACAAGAATCAGATTGCAGCAGAACAGGCAATTTTTCGAGCCTTCGCAAACAGCTATTTGCGTGAGCTGAATTCCGGGATTCCGGTGTTCCACCGCATCGGAGAACGGAACTTCGATTGCGTGGAGATTTCCCTGCCGTCGCGGCATGCCGTGCTGCGCATCGAAATGAAATCCCGATCGCTTTGCGGAATGCACCTGTTTGGACAGATCTGGATTCGTCAGGATGCAGGTCCGAACTGGCACGAGATAGAACCGATCCTGGCCGTGCATCTGCTTGTGCTGGGAGCCAGGGAAGCCGGATCGGCCACGCACCGACAAGCCGATGTGGAGCTCCTCGAACGGATTCTTCAGAGCTGTCAGGCGACGAAGCGTTACCTCGACGCCGCCGATCGGGCGCCGCCATCGGTCGGCTTCATAGCCGCGGAGCAATCTCTGTATTTCGGACATCCGCTGCATCCGACGCCCAAGAGCCTGCAAGGCATGTCGAACTGGCAGCAGGAGGTCTATGCCCCCGAATTGCGCGGCGGTTTCCAGCTGGCCTATTTCGCCGCCGCTGCCCACCTTGTCCGCGAGGATTCCGCCGGCACCGCGGTGAACGCGATCGTCAGTTCACTGCTGGGGAATGACGCCGGCAACGTAGCCGCAGGCAACGGCGAGATGCTGTTGCCCATGCACCCGCTTCAGGCGCAAGCATTGATGCTCGACCCGGCGGTGCGCGCGCTCATGGACTTAGGGCAGATCCGGTATCTCGGTCCGGCAGGGCCGGTGTTCACGGCGACTTCTTCGGTGCGCACGGTTTACAGCGATAACGCCGCCTGGATGCCGAAATTCTCGCTGCCCGTCCGCATCACCAACTCCAGGCGCGTCAACAGGCGGCACGAGCTGGAAGCAGGCGTTGCGGTGGCGCGCCTGTTCGAACGCGCCGGGATCGACATGTTCGAGCCGCGCCTCGGCTTTCTCCATGACAGCGCATATGTGACGCTGGAGTTTTCCGGACAGGCCGAGAGCGGTTTCGAAGTCATCTTCCGCGAAAACCCGTTCCGGGGCCGCGCCGACGATCCCGTGATCACCGTTTCGGCACTGACGGCCGAACCACGTCCCGGACACAGCTCATTGTTCGAAACCATCGTCCGGCGCGTCGCGCAGGATCAGGATATCTCGGTGCGGCAGGCGTGCCGTCGCTGGTTCGAATGCTATCTCGACTGTGCGCTCGATCCGCTGGTCAAACTCTATGACCGGTTCGGCGTCGCGCTGGAAGCGCATCAGCAAAACAGCTTGCTTGACCTGTCGCAGCAGGGGCTGCCCAGCCGATATTTTTATCGCGACAGCCAGGGATTCTACCTCTCGAACAATTTCAGGGCCCGGTGGTATGGCCTGGTCCCCGAAGTTGTCCAGATCCGCAGTCTTTTCTTCGACGATCGCGAGATTCGCGAGCGGCTCTCCTACTATCTCATCGTCAACCAGATCTTCTCGGTCATCGCGCGCGCCGGGCATGACGGCCTGGCAAGCGAGGCCGAACTGCTCGCCATACTGCGTGCGCGGCTCAAGAAGCTGGCGCAAGAGCTCACTGGCGCGGGCGGGGAATTCGCGACCAGCCTGCTGGACAAGCCGCACATCACCGCGAAGGCCAACCTGGCAATCCGACTCGGGGATGTCGATGAGCTGGCCGAGGGCGGCAGCGCCGTCTACACGCATTTTCCCAATCCACTCAGCCGTGTCGGGCTATTTGTCGCCGCGGAGCAGGCACATGCCATTGCCTCTTGATCTCCACGGCATCCCCGAGCTGCGTGTGATGCGCCAGCTCGCGGAAGCCCTGGTCTATGAGGGCCTGGTCGATTGCGCGGTGTCGCGAGACGGCGGGAAAGCCCGCTTTGAATGGCGCTGCGGCGGCGCCTCGATACGCTGCGAGGGATCGATCGGCGCCTTCGGCCGGGTCAGGGTTGTCGCCGAGACGATCGAGCGGGGCTGCGCCGACCAATGGCGCCCGGCGACGCTCGGCGATCTACTTGCGAGCATAGACACCTGCCCCGAACGGCGCGCGCAACTCACGTCCGAACTGGATCGGACGCTCGATTTCAGCGCCTGGAACCAGCTCAATCTCCGGCCCAGACCGCGCCGCGATCTGCCATTTGCGCAACTCGACAGCGCGATCGATGAGGGTCATCCCTATCATCCGTGTTTCAAGGCGCGCACCGGCTTCGACTACGCCGACCACGCGGCGTACGGCCCGGAAGCAGGCAACGCCTTCCAACTGGCTTGGCTGGCGGTCGCGCCCGAACGTCTGCACTCGGCGTTTCCCACGGACGAGCAGGCTTTCTGGATGCACGAACTCGGCACCGAAACCTACGCGCTGCTGGACGAGCGCCGTGCCCGGCTCGGCGACAATGCAAGGCGGTTCGGCCTGATGCTGCTGCATCCCTGGCAATGGAAAGCGTTACAGAACTCGGAGATGTCGCGCTGGCTGGCGGAGGGCTCCGCCGGTTTCCTCGGCCATGCCGGCGATCGCTATAGCGCCAGCCAATCCGTGCGGACGCTGTTCAATCGCGATCACCCGCGACGCGCCAATCTCAAACTGCCGATGAATCTCGTCAACTCGTCGGCCAGGCGCATCATCGAGCCGCATTCGGTGTGCAGCGCGCCGTCGATCAGCCGCTGGCTCAAGGACATTGTCGCCAGCGATACGCTATTCGAGGCGCGCTATCCGCTCACGATCCTCGCCGAATATGCCGGCACGATCGCAGATCGGGAAGGACCGCTGGCAGGACAGATCGCCGCGATCTGGCGGGAGGACGTTACGAGCAGCCTCCAGCCCGGCGAAACCGCGGTGCCGCTCAACGCGCTGATGGGCTTGGAGAGTGACGGCCGGCCGTTCGTCGCGGACTGGGTCGAGCAGTACGGGCTGGACGCCTGGCTCGACAAGCTTGTGGCTACGGTGGTGATGCCGGTGTTTCACCTGCTCGTCGGCCATGGCATCGCCACGGAAGCGCATGGCCAGAACCTGATCCTGATCCATCGCGATGGCTGGCCCGTGAGACTGGCGATGCGCGACTTCCACGACAGCGTCGAATATGTGCCGGGCTTCCTGCGCGATCCCTCCACTGTTCCCGACTTCCTCGCCTTGAACCCCGCCTATCGTGACGCCGCGCCGAACCAGTACTACTGGATGGAGAGCGCCGATTTGCTCGGCGAGCTCTGCCTGGACGCCTTGTTCGTCTACAACCTCGCCGAGATATCGCATCTGCTGCGGCAATGTTACGGTCTCGACGAAGACAGCTTCTGGTCCGGCGTCGGCAGGCGGTTGCAGGACCATTGCCGGCAGTTCGGACTGACACACCGGCAGCCCGCGCTTGGCCTGTTCCAGCCACGCATCCGCACGGAATCGCTGCTGCGACGCAAGCTCGCGCCACCGGGCACCGAATGCGCTCACGAAATCCCAAACAGCCTTGCAGTCGCGTAAGGAGACAGAAAATATGATCGCAATCAACGACACGGTCTTTGATCAGGCCTATTTCCGGGACGCGGCGCACCGCATTGCGGCCGCGGTGCAACTCGACAAGCGCGCAGGCGACCGTTTTGCGGTCTGTTTCTCCGAGGCACAGGATTGGCTGGCATTCTTCTTTGCCGCGCGCGCGGCCGGCGCCAGCGTGCTGCCGCTGCATCCCACGACGCCATATGCCGCGGCGCGCCGGCAGGCGGAGACGGCGAAGTGCAACTGGCTTTTCTACAACCGCCTGGAAGGCGAGCCGATCTGCGAGGAGCGCGCCAGCGAAGCTGGACAGCTGCTGCAGATGAGCTCCGGCACGACCGGCGAGCCGAAATGCATCGCGCGCGCCTGGAGCGACATAGACGACGAGATCGACAGCTACACCTCGGCGTTTGTCGAGCCACAGGACATGACGCCGTTGATCGCCGGCCCAACCACCCATTCATATGGCTTGATCTGCGGCGTAATGGTGGCGCTGAAGCGCGGCCAGTCGCCCGCCATACTGGACACCGGGAACCCAAAATTCCTGCTGCGCAAACTGCGCGAAACGGAGCGCCCCTATCTGATCTCGTCGCCGGCCATCCTTCACACGCTTGCCAGGCTTTTGCCGGCCGGCGAGCAGATCCACGCAACGATGACATCCGGCACCCTCTTGCCCGACCCCTGGTTCGGGCAGATCAGGGCCAAGTCCAGGCACATGTTCCAGCAGTACGGGTGCTCGGAAGCCGGCTGCATCGCGATCAATCCTGATGTGCAGTCGGCTAATGAAATCGGCTATGTGCTGCCGCGCTTCGCGTTGCGCGACGCCGGCACGGCCATTGAGCCGAAGGAAATTGCCGTCGAGCGCAAAGGCGTGGTCGTCGAGACGCGCGACCTGGGCTACCGCCGCGACGACGGCATGCTGGTCTTCCTGTCGCGTCTCGACGATCTGATCAACGTCTCTGGCCTCAACGTCTATCCGAAGGAAGTCGAGGACGTGGTCATGACGTTCGGCGGCATTGACGACGCGGTCGTGTTCCGCAAGCAGGATGTATTCGCGGGCGAGCGCGTCGCGCTTCTGTTCAGCGCCGAACATGCGGTCGACCGGGCGCAGCTTCGGCAATGGTGCGCCGAGCGGCTTGCAGCACACCAGATGCCGACCGAGATCGTTCAGGTGGAGCGGATCCCGCGCCAAGCGAACGGCAAGATCAGCAGGCGCGACGTGGCTGCGCGCTGCGGCACGGGCGAATTCGCGCCGGCACGGACGGAGGCAGCCTGATGACCTACGATCAGATAGTCGACGCGATCGGGACGGTCCTGCGCGACAGGCTCGACAACCAGCACATGGATGGCTTCGCGCCGCAAGCCAGGCTGAACGAGGATCTGTATCTCGATTCCGTGCTCATTCTCGAACTCATGCTGGCGCTTGAACTCGACTACTGTGTCGCGCTTCCCGAGGAGGTGGTCAGCCGTCAGGATCTGGACACGGTGGACGACTTGGCGCGGCTGTTCGTCAACGCCTCGGAACAGAATGGAACACTGATTAAGCCGGCTAAGGAACTTGTTCTCGCTTGCGCGGAACAAGAAGCGGCCGAGCGGATCGGCGTGCATGGCGAGGACTTCGTCGACATCAAGGTCCATTGCTTCGTCAGCAATGTCTGCCACGCGGTGAAGCAAAGGCAGCTTGATCATCGACCTTTCTTCTTCGGCGTCTGGGATGCGGGTTTCGCCGTCGATAGAAGCTGGCGGCTGGCGTATCACGCGCCTGAAATCAACCACGACTTCTTCCGCGATTGGTTCGAGCGCCTGTACGGCGCCAAGGTCCGCCAATGGTATCGGCCGGACGCAGCCAAGGTAGAGAACCTGGCGACGATGCTGGAGCTCCTGGAACGCAAGAAGCAGAGCGAGTACCTGATGGTCATGCTCGATCTCTTCCACCTGCCGGAGCGCGAGAACAAGTTCAACCAGAATCCGTTCCCGCACTATCTGATGTTGGAACACACCGAGGATCCGGCGGTTTGGATGGTTCTAGACCCCGATTTCCGCTGGGAAGGCAGGATCGAGAAGCAGAAAGTCATCAATGCGATCATGCAGCCGACCGTTGCCGGCGGCTTCATCTTCGACGCTGCCGACATCAGGAAACCGTCCGCCGTCGATCTGCGCGACTATTTCCTTGCCTGTTTCCATGAAGACGACAATCTGCTGACGCGCGCAACGCGCGAAGTCGTTCGGGCGCATCTGGAAGGCCGCGACGGCCTGAAACTGGCCGAGTTGTCGATGGCGCTGCGCGAACTGCCGGTCATATCGATCCGCAAATACGCGCTGGAGCATGGCTTCGCCTTTTTCTGGCGATCGCTGCAGCTTTCCAACGCCGGGTTCGACACGATCTGCGACGACATCGAATCCCTGATCCAGGAATTCAAGGCGCTTCACTACGCCGTCATGAAACTCAGCCAGACAGGCGACGAAGCCCTGGCGTCGCGGGTGTTCGAGAAACTCGATATGCTGGACGCGATGGAGCGCTCGCTGAAGCGCCGTCTTGCCCAAACCTATCGGGTATGGTGCGACACGCGCGGCCTCCTGCACGCGCCGCGCCACGATGTCGAGGATGCCGTAGCATGAGGCTGTCGCTCTGCACGATCACCTTCCGCCATCACCTGCTGTCGCTGGAGGACATCGCGCGATGGGCGGCGGCGAACGATTTCCAGGGCATCGAGCTCTGGGGCGCACACGCGCGCAACATGCAGCATATGACCGAGCGCAACGCAGACTGGATGGCCGCATTCGGCCTTTCGGTGCCGATGCTCAGCGACTATCTGCCTCTCGATGGGGATCTGGCGTCGCTGCGTCACGCCACGTCGAACCTCTGCCGTCTGGCCGGCCGCTGGGGCGCCCGCAAGGTGCGCACGTTCGCCGGCAAGTTGGCAAGCCGGGACACCTCGCCCGAAGCGCGCTGGCGACTGTCGGCGCGACTCAAGGACGCCTGCATGATGGCGCAGGACCAGGGCTGCCAGCTACTGGTGGAGACACATCCGGGAACGCTTGCCGATACGCTATCGTCGACGCAGCGCCTGCTCGAGGAGGTCGACCATCCGGCGCTGGGCATCAATTTCGACACCTTGCACGTCTGGGAAGGCGGCGCCGATCCGGTCGCCGCGCATCGCGCCCTGTTGCCGCATATCCGGCACTATCATCTGAAGAATGTCCGCTCGCGTGCCGACCTCGCCGTGTTCGAGCCGGCAAACGTCTATGCCGCGGCCGGAAGGCGGACGGGCATGACCGCGCTTTTCGACGGCGCGGTGGACTATCTGCAATTCCTCGACGAATTGTTCGAGCGCGAGGAGGTGGACGCCTCACTGGAATGGTTCGGCGGCGACTGCTTCAACGTCCTCGCCAACGACGCCCGCAACATGCGTCTGCTGCGGGCGGACCGCGAAGCACCGATCCGCGCCGGCGTGGCGTGAGTCGCCCGCGAACAATGACATGACAGGCGCAAGGCGGTATCGCCCGAAGCTCCATCGCTCAAACCCGGTATTGCTGCAAGGCGGGGGACATTCAGCTCCTTGAGATTCTACCGCAGTGCTGTATTATACAGCAATGTCAGCAAATGCAGGAGACGGGTGATGCCGAAATCCAGTGGCACGTACTCGACCAGCGACCTGTCACGCAAATCCGGCGATATCATCGCTGAGGCCATGCGCCATCCCGTCACCATAACGCAACGCAACAAGCCGCGCCTGGTGCTTCTCAACATCGAAGACTATCGACGCCTGCGCGACAGCGCGGACAAGCGCGCTGTCGGCACAATCGACACCATGCCCGATAGCCTGCTGGGGGAATTCGAGGACGCCATCGAAGCCTACGCAGATTCAGATGAGACAGTTCAGCGTTGAGCCTCGAAGACATTCAGACAGCCAGCGTTATCCGCTATCCCTATCTTTGGGCGCGGGAAGCCGTGAGCGGTGAAACAGAGGGTCGCAAAAGTCGTCCGGTTGTCGTTGGTGTCCGCCTCGTCCGCGCCGGTGGCGATCTGATCCTGTTTTTCCCGATCACCACCAAACAACCCGAACCGGGCCGCTTTGCTGTGGAGGTGCCTGATATCGAGAAGCGACGGGGCGGCCTTGATGCCGCGCTGCGACTGTGGATCATATTCGACGAGTACAACACCGACATCGTCGGCCAATCGTTCTATCTTGAACCCGATCCGCCGATCGGGCGATTCAGCAAGGCATTCTTCCTGCCCTTGGCTCGCGAGTTCGTGGCCCGCCGGAAATCCCTCAAGGCAGTAAACCGAACACGGTAGCCATGTTCGGCGCTATCAGCCTCACAGCCGTTGAGTACGTCCGCTCGCGTTGCCGGCGCGCCGGTCGGCTATCGAGGCCGCGATCTTGATGGACCAGCCGTCAGAAGCGCGCGGTGGCGCTCAGCCGGAACGAGCGGCCAGGATCGTAGTGCGGCGCCACCCCGACGAAATCCTGCCCGTAGGCCGCGCGGTCGGTGTAGGCTTCGTCAAAAATGTTGAGGGCGTCGGCGCGCAGCGTGAAGTTCGGCTTCGAAGGCGGCGTCCACTCGACATAGGCATTCACCACCTCATAGCCCGGCAGTTCCTTCTTCTCGCTTGTCGGATCGGTTGGATGCCGCACCAGCGTCCTGTCGGTCTTCAAGGCGATTTCGATGTCGCCACCGACTTTGACGCCCCAATCGTCGAATGTGTAGCCGGCGCCGATCATCACGATCTGGCCGAGAGGAGTCGTCAAATAGCGGCCGATCTCGGTATCAGCCGGCTTGCCGTCGACGTCCGCATTGATATCGGCATATTTCACACTGACAAAGCCGGCGTCCCAATCATAGCGGCCGCCGATTTCCCAGCCCTTCGAATCGAGATCGAGCGTTCGGATCGATGTATCCCCGGGAAGGTATGGCGCGCGTCCGTAGACCGGCAGGCGTGCGTTGTCGATGTTCGTACGGAACAAATTGGCCTCGAAAGTGAAGCCGTTGTAACGCATTTCCAGCCCCGCAGTGTAGTTGTCAGATGTCACCGGCTCTGGACCCTCGCCATAGGTCCAGACTGGATTCTGGATGAAGTTCTCCGCCAGCGGAACACCACCCCAGACATGCGAGGTGCCGGCCTTGACCGTCAGGAATTCCGGTACGAGGTCGTATTCGCCGGAAATGTTGCCGCTCAGGCCCGCATTGTTCCAATCCGAATCATCGACGCCGGTGAACCATTGGTGGTCCCCACGTGCGCCGAAGGAGATCCTGGCCCGATCGAACGGCTCCAGGCGGGCTTGGGCATAAGCCCCGACGTTGCTGGCGCGTTCGTCGGCAAATTCGAAGAAACCGGGGAAGCGCGAATCCAGTGCTGCCTTGTCGCTGTAGAAATCGAGACCCGCGGTGACGCTTCCGACGTCGAGCGAAAAGCGGTTTTCGACCTTGCCGTTGAGGCTGGTCGTTTCTCCAAAGGCTGGCCCAGTGACGCCTGCCTGGGGACCGCGAGGGGCCGTAACTTCTGTGCCCAGTTCGGTCCGGGAATATGCAAGCACGATCTTCGGATCCCACCAGCCTTCCGGTGAGGTGTCGGTATATGTGAAAACCGTATTCTGTCGGCGCAGATCGTAGTTGCGGGTCACTGGCTCCGCGCCATTATCGATATAGACATTGGCGCGATAGGGGCGCAGTTCGTCGTCGCGGACCTGCTCGTGACTGAGCTCGAAACGATGGCCCTCGACGCTCTCGTAGGCGATCTTGGCTAACCCGCTGATCAGATCGGTGCCGGTCCCCGGCATCTCCTGGCCGTTGCCGGCGGTGAAGTTGCCGCCACGGCCGTAATTGATGTAGCCGAGATACTCGAAGCCGTCTTGCCGGCCGAAGCCGCTCACGCCGGTGGTGAACGTCTCGCTGTTGGTGTCCCATATGCCGGTGACGAAACCGCCAAAATTGCGGCCGGGTTCGAGCAGGTCGGCCGCATCCTTGGTCTCGAATCCAAGCGAGCCCGCGAGTGCGCCCGGACCGGCGTCGGCCGGCGCAACGCCTGCCTGCACCGACGCGGCCTTTAGAAGTGCCGGGTCGAGCAGATAGGTGCCGTTGTGGTGGAACACCTTGTTGTTCTGTCGCGACCCGTCGACGGTCACGGCCAGATTGTTCTCATCGACGCCGTTGACGTAGATCTTCTGCGTGCTGGGGATCGCGCCGCCGACGGCGATCTGCGGCTCACCGGAGAACACCTCCCTCAAATCCTGCGGTTTCTTGCGGTCGATCTCCTGCTGGTCGATGGTGATCAGGTTGGCGCCGGCCGTCGCGTTGGCGCCTGCCCCCACGTCAACGACGAGAATGGTGTCGAGCTGCGTGCCCCCGGCGGGAGCCTGGGCTTCTTCATTTTCTTCGGTCGTGCTTGTCCCGGCTTCCGCTTCCGGGGCGGGGGCAGACTGCGCCAGCGCTTCGGGACACAAGAAAATGGACATCGCGGTGCTGACGGTCAGCGCTCGCAACAGTTCTGATGACATCGGCTAAATCCCCTCGAATACGGTAGCCCCGGCTGGCGCGAACCGCGCCTGTTGGGACTGCCTTAGCCCATCGGTTGCGCTGCGGCAATAAACTTGATAATAAAAATCCATTTATGCAAGCCGTTGTAACTGCTGCGCTCTTCGAGCGCTGCAGCCGCGGAACTTACTCAGGCGTGGTGCAGGACGGTCAGCCGACCGGCGATGTTTTCGACCCGCATTGAGAAGCCAAAAATGCTCTCCAGTATATCCGGCCGGATGATGTCGCCGGTTTCGCCCGACGCGATAACGGCGCCGTCCTTCATCGCGACGATGCGGTCGGCGTACGAGGCTGCATGATTGATGTCGTGGAGCACGATGAGCACCGTCTTGCCGTGCTCGTCGGCGATTCGTCTCAGCGTCCGCATAAGGTTTCTTGCATGAAACATGTCGAGGTTGTTCAGCGGCTCGTCGAGAAGGATGTAATCCGTCCCCTGGCAGAAGGTCATGGCGACGAGGGCGCGCTGCCGTTGCCCGCCTGACAAGGTGTCGATAAAGCGCAGCGCCAGGTCGCTGAGATCGAACTGTTCGAGCGACGCCGCGATGATTTCGCGGTCTTTCGCGGTCAGCCGCCCGCGATTGTGCGGGAAACGACCGAACCCCACGAGTTCGGCGACACGTAGGCGGCTTGCGACGCCGGGATCCTGTCGCAGGATGGCCATGATCCTGGCCAACTGCCGGCTCGGCGTCGTATCGACCGGCAGCCCGTCGACTGTGATGCGGCCGCTTTGCAGGGGTCGCAGGCGGGCGATCAACGACAACAGGCTGGACTTGCCGGCGCCATTCGGTCCGACAAGCGCCGTGACGCCGCCCTTCGGCACGGTCAGGCTGACATTATCCAGAATGCGGCTGCCGCCAAGAGCCAGGGAGACGCCTGCAATCTCGATCATCGCCGGCCCCCGGCAAACAGAATGACGAGGAACACGATGCCACCGACGAATTCCACGACGATGCCGAGGCTGCCTTCCCCGCCCAGAGCATGCTGGAGGATTGTCTGGCCGCCGACGAGCACGATTATCGCCGTGAGCGCGGCTGCCGGCAGAAGGATGGCGTGCCGGTTGGTGCCGACGATGCGCGCAGTGAGCGAAACCACCAGCAGCCCCAGAAACGCCATCGGTCCAACCAGCGCCGTCGACGCCGACACGAGCGCGGCGACAACAACCAGCAGCCCGGCAGCCGTGCCGCGCCACGCCACGCCGAGCCCAATGGCTGTGTCGGTGCCCAGCGCGAGCACATCGAGAACATGTCGCGCCCGCCAGGCGATGGCGACACCCGCCACGGTGATCACGCCGGCCAACAGCAGCAGATCGGGTTCCACCGCATTGAAGCTGGCGAAGACCGTACCCTGCAGTACGGCGAAATCGTTCGGATCCAGCAGCCGCGCCAGCAACGTCGTCAGCGATCGGAACAGCACGCCCAGCACAACCCCGGTCAGCAGCATCAGCGTCAGGTCGAAACGCCGGCGAAGCATCGGCAGGAACAGCGCCAGCGCGAGGCTGGTCATCGCCGTGAAATTGCCGAAGAAGTGCAGGCGGGGATCGATGCCGGCAAAGCCGAAACCGCTCAGCGCAAAAACCAGCGCCGTCTGGCAGAAGACGTAGAGCGCATCCAGGCCCATGATCGATGGCGTGATGATGCGGTTGGCGCAAACGGTCTGAAACACGACGGTCGAAACCGCCACCGCCACGCCGACCAGAACCATCGCAGCCAGCCGCGCTGCGCGCAGTTCGACCACGAAGGCGAGATCGCCGCGCAGGCCGATCGTCATGAAGGCCACGCCGACCAGCACTGCGACCGCCGCCATTATCACGAGGCGGCCCTCGTGCCGCACCAGGCCGCGTTGCATCAAAACTTCAGTCATTGCTGTTTCGGCCAAGCAGCAGGACTAGGAAAAGCACCGCCCCGACGACGCCGAGGATCGTGCCGACCGGAACCTCGTAAGGGAAACGGATGAGCCTGCCGATGATATCGCAGGCAAGCACCAGCGCCGCGCCACCGCCGGCGACCCATGGCAAGGTGTGGCGCAGGTTTTCGCCGGCGAAGCGCGATACGATGTTGGGCGCGACAAGGCCGACGAACGGGATCGTACCGACGACGACCACGGTCAGCGCGGTGATGGCCGAGACGATGACCAGGCCGAGCCGAAGCATAGCGGCATAATTCAGGCCGAGCCCTATGCTGACGTCCCTGCCCAGCGAAAGCATCGTCAGGCGGTCGGCCGTCCACCAGGCCAATACGACCAGTGCGCCCGCAACCCACAACAGTTCATAGCGCCCGCGCAGAATGCCGGAAAACTCGCCCGTCATCCACACTTCGAGATACTGCAGGAGGTCCAGGTGCCAAGCGGCAAAGATCGCGGCGGCGCCAATGACGCCGCCATAGACCAATCCGAACAGCGGAACGAGAAAAGGTTGTGTCGGCGGCAACCTATGCGCGAGCATGAGGAAAACGGATGTCCCGGCGAGAGCGGTCACCGCCGCGCCGGCTGCCTTCCATCCAAGCGATGCATCGGGCCAAACCAGCGTCACCACCAGTATGCCGAGTGCCGCCGATTGTGCGGTTCCAGCCGTCGAAGGCTCGACGAAACGGTTGCGGGCAAGCGTCTGCATCACAAGCCCTGCGATGGCCAGGGCGCTGCCGGCCAGAAGTGCCGCCAACGTCCTCGGCAAGCGGCTGATCATGATCAGCCGCAAGGCTTCCGGGTCGGAGGCCAGACTGCCTATGGCGAGTTCGCTGACGCCGACGAACAGACTGGCCACAAACAGCGCCAGCAGGGTTGCGGCGCCGATTGCCTGATAGGCGAAGCCTTGAGAGCCAAGCGATCCGGCGGTCATTGGGTCCGCGAGAAAGCGTCTCGAATGGTCTCAAGCACGCGCTTCGTCGACTGGACGCCGCCTGCGGCGATGTAGAAATCGGCTGCCGGCATGTAGACCACCTGCCCTTTCTTCCAGGCCGTGGTTTCGGCCACCAGTTCATTGTCGAGCGTCGCTTTGGCGTTCTGCTCCCCCGAACCGATCGCGGCGGCGCGATCGAGCACGATAAGCCAGTCCGGATTGGCGTCGCGGAGGAACTCGAAGGAGATCGCTTCGCCGTGGGTGGCGGCCTCGACATCCTCGACCGCCGGCGTGAGCTGGAGCGCCGAATGCAGCCAACCGAAGCGGGACTCCTTGCCGTAGGCGGTCACCTTCGGGCCGCTGGTCATCAGGATCAGCGCCGTGCCCTTGCCCTTGACGGCGGCACGCGTCGACGAAAGCGCGTCATCGAGTTCCGAAGCAAGCGCCGCCGCCTCGGCCGGCTTGCCGACGAGAGCGCCGTAGGCCGTCAGGCGCTGCTTCGCCTGCGCGAACAGATCATCGCCATTCATCGTCATATCGATGCTCTGCGCAATCCGGCTGGTCGCCGCCAGTTGCGGCGAGGAGCGCCCGCCGACAATGATGAGGTCCGGCGCCAGCGCGCTCAGCGCCTCCAGATCGGGCTCGAAGATGGTGCCGACGATTTCCACGCCGTCCTTCAACCCGGCGAGTTCGGGCACATAGAGCTTATCGGGCAAGCCGGCGACCTTCACGCCCAGGCTGGTCAACGTATCGACCGCCGCAATGTCGAACACCGCGAGCGTTTGCGGCGTCTTGCCGACCGTTGCCGGGCCGTTCGCGGTCTCGATCTCGGTTGCGAACGACTGAACGAGGAAAAGCGCCAATGCCGGCAAGGCCAGGACCGACTTGAGCCATCTCATGAGCATGCTCCGTAGCGAAGACGACGCTTCAATCGCGCCAGGCCAGCGGCTGGAGATTTTCGCGGAAGGCGAACCGGACGAGATGCGACTCGATGACCTGCTTGGTCTCGGTCAACGCCTTGGTGTCGGCCGCTTCCACCACTATGTCCAGCCGTTCGAGACCGGCATTCATGGTAGCCGTGCCGCAGGAGAACCGGCACTGCCCATGCCCATCGCCATAGGCGACCTCGACCTTGTGCGCGAAATGCTTGCAAAGCTGCTGGAGATATTTGCCCGCATTCGGCGTTTCGCAGCGCGTGATCGCAGTCAGCATGGAGACCTCATAATATGATGTTTACACTCCACTTATCGTAAGCTATCCGTTCGGACAAGTCGGCGGCGCTGAGCAGTCGCCGCAAGAAATGCCTGTAGCGACAGCCCTCGCATAGCCATGCTCCTGGCAGGCCAGACCTTCGAACAGAAAAAGCGTCCCAATGCTGAGTAGATTTTTCGCTTACTACCGCCCCTGGAGAAGTCTGTTCATCCTGGATTTCTGCTGCGCGGTCCTGTCTGGCCTGCTGGAACTCGGGTTTCCGATGGCCGTCAAGCTGTTTGTCGACGAGCTGTTGCCGACTCAGCAATGGCTGCTGATCCTTGCTGCGTCGGCCGGCCTGCTTGTCATCTACGTGGTGAACACCGGACTGATGGCGGTCGTGGTCTACTGGGGCCATATGCTCGGTATCAACATCGAGACCGAGATGCGCCGGAAGAGCTTCGATCACCTGCAGAAGCTCTCGTTCCGCTTCTATGACAATCACAAGACCGGTCACCTCATCGCCCGGGTCACCAAGGACCTGGAGGAAATCGGCGAGGTTGCCCATCATGGCCCGGAAGACCTGTTCATCGCGATCATGACGTTCATCGGCGCCTTCGCGCTGATGTTCCTGGTCAATCCGCAGCTTGCGCTGATTACGGCGGCAATTGTGCCGCTGGTCGCCTGGGTGACAAGCCGCTATGGCGCGCGCATGACGCGCAACTGGCAGGCGCTTTACGGGCGGGTCGGCGATTTCAACGTTCGCATCGAGGAGAATGTCGGCGGCATGCGGGTGGTGCAGGCTTTCGCCAATGAAGACCACGAGCGCAACCTGTTCGCGCGCGACAACGCCAGCTACCGCAAAACCAAGCTCGATGCCTATCGCATCATGGCCGCAAGCACGTCGATGAGCTACATGAGCATGCGGTTGATCCAACTGGTGGTGATGATCGCCGGAAGCTATCTCGTGCTGCGTGGCGAACTTTCCAGTGGCGGCTTCGTTGGCTTCCTGCTCCTGGTCAATGTGTTCTTCCGGCCGATCGACAAGATCAATTCGGTGATTGAAACCTATCCGAAAGGCATCGCCGGATTTCGCCGCTATGCAGCCCTCCTCGACACTGAGCCGGACATCGCAGATCTGCCCGGTGCATTTGACGCACCGATGCTCCGGGGTGACATCAGCTACCGGGACGTCAGCTTCGGCTATAGCGGCGAACGGCCGGTTTTGAAGAGCATCAATCTCGACATCGCAGCAGGACAGACCATCGCCTTCGTCGGGCCATCCGGCGCCGGCAAGACGACCCTGTGCTCGCTGCTGCCGCGTTTTTACGAGGTCGACAGCGGCGCCATCACCATCGACGGTCTGGATATCCGCGATATGACGCTGGCCTCGTTGCGCGGGCAGATCGGTATCGTGCAGCAGGACGTGTTCCTGTTCGGCGGCACGATCCGCGAGAACATCGCCTATGGCCGGCTGGACGCGGTCGAGAGCGAGATCGTCGAGGCCGCGCGCCGCGCGCGCCTCGACGAACTCATCGCCTCGCTGCCGGAAGGGCTCGATACGATCATCGGCGAGCGCGGCGTAAAGCTTTCGGGCGGTCAGAAGCAGCGCCTGGCAATCGCGCGCATGTTCCTGAAGAACCCGACCATCCTCATCCTGGACGAGGCGACTTCGGCACTCGACACGCAGACCGAGCGGGAGATCCAGCAGTCGCTGGCAGACCTTGCGCAGGGCCGAACGACGCTGGTGATCGCACACCGGCTGGCGACGATCCGCAATGCCGATCGCATCGTGGTGGTCGCCGATACAGGCATCGTCGAACAAGGCCCGCATGATGAATTGGTGGCGCGCGGCGGCGCTTACTCACGACTGGGCGCGGCTTCAGATTAAATCCGCCGGGCGTGAGGTGAATCCAGGCGCCGGGCGAACCCGCCGCCTGGAAGTCTAACTTCGACCGTGTGGCCGAACGCTGTTATCGGCTCCCCCAAATCCCCTGTCCGTAACCCGGTGCGGGCTTATCGAAGGTCGAATTTCCAGCCGAGGTCGGTACGCTGTCGCCCGTGTCGACACTCGCTGTGCCGCTCGGGTCGAGCGCGTAGCCGTTGTCGGACGCCATCGAATGGTCACCGGTCTTCGGATAGAAGGAGCCATGGCTGTAGTCGGAGCCATAGTGGTCGCTGCCGGCAAAAGCCATGCCGGAGGCAAACAGCAAGGTGGCAGTGGCAAGAACGATCTTGAGCATTTCAATTCTCCATTTTTGAGGGTTAGCGTTTGGCCTCGACGCGCCGTGCCCCGCACCGCATCGATGAGGCCGTCTTTTCATGCCCTTTGGGCAAACCGACCAACCGCTATCCTTAGGGATGTGCGGCGGCAGGTTGTTCAGCGCACGGTCTCTTGTTGCGTTCGTGCGCTGTTCGGTGGGCTGCCCAATGGCAGCCGAGATCATCACCAATCGGCAGTGTCAGCGCGGCCGTACGAATGGCGGCTGTTCCCGATCAGCCGTCGCGTAGCGGGGTTGACGTCTGCCCCTTGTCGATCATGGCGTTGCAAGAGCCGGCGAGCCCCTTCATGGGCCGGGTGGTTCTCGCCAACAAGGCTCGCGCGGAGCCGGTCGGGGAAATCGTATGAAGCAACTGGCCTGTGCATTTTGAACCTCAGGTTTCGGAGCAAAAATGTCGACCCTCGCTAAGACTAGATGTTCTGTCTTAGGCTCTATATATTTTCGTTTCGTTCGTTTATTCTTCCACGTCTTCGGATCTTACTGTCATACACCGCTTTCGTTTCAGGCGTTTTTCTGCATCGCGGTGGGAGTGTTTCGTTTGTTTCAGAGGCACGCGCGACGGGGCGGGACGCATTTTGTGGATGGTCGTCCTCGATGGCGCGACACCGGCTTGCGCATGCCACAGGCCTGTCCGCCTCGCTCGACCCAAGGACGGACAGGCTCAGCCTCGGCTTACGGCCGGATGTTGTGGTTGACGCGGAAGAGGTTCGCCGGATCGTATTTGCGCTTGACCGTGACGAGCCGCTCATAGTTGGCGCCGTAGGCGGCGCGTACACGCGCCTCGCCTTCATCATCCATCATGAAGTTGATATAGGCGCCACCGTGCGGGTTGTGCTTGTGCACCGCAGCCCAATACTCGCTCGCCCAGCGCCTCAGCTCCAGCGCCTTCGTCGGGTCGGGGTCGATGCCGGCGATAACCATGGACCAACGCGCTCGCCGCGCTCCCCAGGCGGTAGCGTCCGGAGCCACTTCCTGGGCCGCTCCGTCGATGGGGTAGAGATGCATCAGCGACAGTTCGCTCGGCGTCGTCGAGCCGTGCTCGGCATGGGCTGCGATGGCCGCATCGGACAGCTCGTCGACATAATCGCCCTTCCAGTACCATTGCAAGCCCTTCGGCAGCAGCGGATCAAACAGCGCCTGCAGATCGACGAAGGGCATCTGCATCATACCGTCCATCAGTGGCCCGGGAAGCGCGTCGCGCACGGGCTGCATCGCCCGGATGCCGTCCTCCTCCGCGCCGTTGTAGCAGCTGATCAGCGCGCAGACGCGCCTTCCCCAGATCTCGCGCGGGAAAGGGTCGCAGGAGGGCACCGTCTTGATGCCGAAGAACATCCCGAGCTCTCGCGGCGCTCCGGGCAGGAAGTCGCGGTACCAGCGCATGATCTCTGCGGCATGTGCGATGTCGAAGAAGATCGGCCCGGCATAGACATCCTTCGCCGGATGCGCCTGAAATGTGAAGCGCGTCACGACGCCGAAGTTGCCGCCGCCGCCGCGCAGCGCCCAGAACAGCTCCGGGTGTTCGTTCTCACTTGCCGTCACGACGCTGCCGTCGGCCAGCACGACCTCGGCCGCAAGCAGATTGTCGATGGTGAGGCCGTGTTTGCGCGTTAGATGGCCAGTGCCGCCGCCCAGCGTCAGTCCGGCGATGCCTGTGGACGAGACGAGGCCAGCCGGCACCGCCAGCCCATGAGCGCTGGTGGCGCGGTCGACATCGCCTTGGGTGCAGCCGGCCTCGACGCGGACCGTGCTGGTCCCGAGATCAATATCGACCCGATTCATCGGCGACATGTCGATGACAATCCCGCCGTCGCAACTGCCGAAGCCCGGACCGCTGTGGCCGCCGCCGCGAATGGCAAGAAGCAACTGCTTCTCCCGGGCATGATTGACTGCCGCGACGACATCGGCGACCTCGGCGCAGGGGATGATCCAGCGCGGCCGCTTGTCGATCATGGCGTTGTAGAGCCCGCGAGCCTCTTCATAGGCCGGATGGTTTTGGTCAATAAGGCTCGCGAGGAGCCGGTCGGGGAGATCGTGGGAAGTAACTGGCTTATCCATATTGAACCCTCAGGTTTCAGAGCAAGACGCGTCGACACTCGCCAAGACTAGATTGTTCATCCTGGGCGCTGGACATTTGCGCTTCGCCGGTTGAATCTGCCGCATCTGCGGCTCTTCTTGTCCTACACCGCCTTCGTTTCAGGCGTTTTTCTGTGGTGTGGTGGGAGTGTTTCGTTTGTTTCAGCGCGCGCCCCACGGGGATGACAGGCGACACGTCAGCGCCGGCGATGTCTCCCACGCGCCGAAACAGTTGAAACAAATCACGCGTCGCCCGAACGCGTGCTGAAACAAAGAGGGGCTATTATCCGCCCTCGCGGGATCACGCGAACAAAGGGAACGACCATGCGGCCTGAAAATCCGGTGCCATCCACACACACAGGCTATGCCCTTTTTGACGCCAACCATGTTCTCGTCGACAGCAATCCGCAGATATTTGGAAGCCGGCGGCTCGACCGCGGCGAGATGCAGCCGACGGACGCCATTGCCGCAGTCGCCGAAGCCCTCTCACGTCTAAAGAGTTTCGACGGCCGCCCCATCGAGCCGGGCAACGCATTTGTTGAAAGCGCCGCGGCGCGATGGACGCAAATCGACGACGCTCCAGTTGAAGCCGAGACATTGGATGGCCGGTGGAAGTTGCTCACCGCACATCCTCGGCCGGATGGCGGCATGGCCCTGGTAAGCGTCGACATTACCGAGATGAAGCGAGCGCAGATCGCGCACCAGGAGAACGCCGAGATATTCCGCTGCATCACGGACAGTCACCCGCTGCCGGTTTGGGTGGTGGACGCCGAAAGCGGGCAGATCCTCTACGAAAGCCTCGATGCTTCTAACCTGCTTGGCCGAAAATGGACGCCGAACGAGCCGCAATTCCTGACGGATCATTTCGTGAATACTGGCGAATTCGATGAAATCAGTTCCCTTGCCAGCAACAGCGAGATCGTCCGGGATCACGAAATCCAGCTCAGAAACACAAACGGATCGGCCGTCTGGTGCTCGACCAACTGCCGTCGCGGCGTCTACGGCGGGCGTCCCTCGCTCATCATCGGGGTATTGGACATCACGGAACGCAAGCAGCGCGAGGATCTGTTCGGTTTCCTGATCAAGCATCACCCGTTGCCGGTATGGATGAACGACGCAAGTTCGGGGGAACTCATCTACCAGAGCAATGCTGCCGAAAGGCTGCTTGGATGGAGCAGAAAGGCGCAACGCGAGACGGTGCGGCTCGGCGATTACTTTGTCGATCCCGAGAAGCACCGGGAAATCAATCGCGAGCTCATGCAAAAGGGCGTCGTCGAAAATTGCGAGGTGCTGCTTAAAAGACCCGACGGCCAGGAGTTTTGGGCCACGGGCAATCTAAGGATTGTCGAGTTCCAGGGCCGGCGAGTGGTTCTCGCCGGCATCGCCGATGTGACCAAGCAGAAGAAGCGTGACGGCGAAGTCGCCGCGGCGCGGGAGATGCTCGCAGACGCAGTTGAATCACTCTCCGAGGGATTCGCGCTGTACGACGAAGACCACCGCCTGGTCATGTGCAACAGCCTTTACCGCGAACTGAACCACCCGGTGCGGGATCTCGTCGAACCGGGTGTGGAATGGAACGAACTCCTCCGCGAATCCGCCAGGCGCGGCGTGTACCGCAATGCGGTTGGGCGCGAAGATGAGTGGCTCGACGAGCGGCTCCAAAGCCGGATCGAGTTCCACTCCCATTTCGAGGTCCCCCTCTCCGACGGCAAATGGCACTCGGTATCGATACATCCCACCGACCTTGGCGGCTTCGTCGTAACGCGCGCCGACATCAGCGAGCGCAAGAAGGCCGAGGCTTTCGAGCGCGACGCCACGACACTGCTGCAAAAGGTGCTCGATGCCTGCCCTTCACCGATACGCATGACCACGTTCGAGGGAGAAACGCTCTACCGCAATCCTGCCACCAGAGATCTCTACGCCGACCGTCCTCGGATAACTGACCACTATGTCGATCCAGACGATAGCGCGATAGTGGAGCGCACCCTGATCGAAAAGGGCAGGATCGATGATTTTCGGGTCCAGCAGTACGACACCGAGAACAAGGCCTTCTGGGCTTCGATTTCCGCTCGCCTGATCGATTTCCAGGGAAGGCAGGTGATCGTGTCGAACACGACTGATATCACCGACATGATCGCCGCTCAGCAAGAAACGCGCAAGGCCAACGAACGGCTGATCGACGCGATCGAATCTCTGGCCGAAGGGTTTGCCCTCTACGACAGGAACGATTGCCTGGTGCTGGCCAACAGCAGGTATCGCCAGATGCACGCGATAAGCGCGGATGTGCTCGTTCCCGGGGTGAACTGGTTCGATTTCCTCCGCGTGACCGCGGAGCGCAACCAGTTTCCGGTTCCACGCGACAAGATCGACGACTGGCTTGCCGAAAGGGCAAGGGACCGCCGCGAATTCCGCCAACAGGAATTCCGTCATACGGACGGGCGTTGGTTTTTCGTCTCGAACTGTCCGACCCGCGAAGGCGGGTTCGTGGTCACCCGTGTCGACATTACAGAGCGCAAGCGGGCCGAGGAGGCCGCCAAGGAAGCGGACGAACTGGTCCGTAAAGTCCTCGAAGCCTGCCCCGTCAACATCCAGATGACCCGCGCGCATGATGGGAAGCTGCTTTATCGCAGCCCCGCCACCGTTGAACTGCTCGGCGACGTCACCAGCGCCGTCGACTACTATGTCGATCCTTCAGAGCGGAGACGATACGTTGCGCGGCTGCTCGCGACGGGATTGGTCGACGATTTCGAAACCCGGCTCAAGCGCAAGGACGGTGGAACCTGCTGGTGCTCGGTTTCGTCTCGACTGATCGATTACCACGGTGAGAAGGTGATTGTTTCCCACGCCTACGATCTCACCGACCGGATAAAAATGCAGCAGGAATTGGAGCGGCAGCGCGAGACGCTGCACCAGAACGAGAAAATGTCGGCGCTCGGCGGATTGCTGGCCGGGGTGGCGCATGAGCTCAACAATCCGCTCTCGGTGGTGCTTGGCCTGTCATCGCTGTTGAAGGAAACCGCTACCGACGCCAAGGTCGTCGAACGCGCCGACAAGATGAGCAAGGCAGCCGAACGCTGCGCCAGGATCGTCAAGACTTTCCTGGCTATGGCCAGACAGCAGCCGACGCGAACCTCAAACGTTGCGATCGATGACATCATTTCCGAAGCGGTCGAAGTAGCGAGCTATTCGATTCGATCGTCGGACATCGGCCTTTCAGTTCATCTTGAACCTGGTCTTCCCCCGATCTGGGCGGATCCCGATCAGCTTGGCCAGGTGCTGATCAACTTGCTTGTCAATGCAGAACAGGCGTTGCACGGCTGGGAAGGACGACGGACAATCACGGTTTCAACGCGGCTTCACCCTAAAACCGGCAACATAGTCGTCAGCGTTGCCGACACGGGTCCGGGAATTCCCAAAGAGATACGTCCCCGCATTTTCGAGCCGTTCTTCACGACCAAGGAGATTGGGGCAGGGACTGGGATCGGGCTGTCCTTCTGTCATCGGATCGTTCAATCCCATGGCGGAACCATCGAGGTCGAATCCCCAGAGGGGGGTGGCTCGATCTTCATACTTTCGCTGCCTGCTTCGGACCGTCTCGACGAAGGAACCGAAACGGCTGAAGACGAGCTCCCGAATTCGACCGGCATTGCCTGTCTGGTGGTGGACGACGAAGAGGAAGTGGGTGAGCTGGTTGCTGAGGTGCTCAGGCGAGATGGTTTCAACGTCACCATTGCCAGATCCGGCAAAGAAGCGCTGCTGCACCTCAAGAACCGCAGTTTCGCGGTGATCCTGAGCGATCTGAAAATGCCTGATATGGACGGGCGGGGATTGTTCAACCAGATTGCCAAGCTCCATCCGGCTGAACTCGACAGGTTAGCCTTCCTGACGGGGGACACAATCAGTCCGGACGCGCAGATGTTCCTGCGCGCCGCGAAACGGCCCTATCTCGAGAAACCGATCAAACCGAACGAGCTCCGTTCGTTTGTCTCTAATCTGGTCAACAACAATGCTTGACAGACCCGTTGATTTGCACGTCACTTTAGAGGCAACTTATCTATTGGACTGGTTGTTCGGTGGTCGATTTTGACGACGCACGCACACATAGTGGTCTGCGATGACGAACCGGATATCCGCGACACGGTGGCGGAATATCTGGAGCTCCATGGCTATGCCGTGACGCCCGCCAACGCGGGGCCTGCCCTGCGTGACCTTATTGAGAGTCAGCACGTCGATGTGGTCATATTGGATATCCGAATGCCAGGTGAGGATGGCCTCTCCCTGGCGCGATATCTACGAGAGCACTCAGACGTTGCCATTATCATGCTGACCGGATCGGCGGAAATCGTCGACCGCGTTGTCGGATTGGAGATCGGCGCCGACGACTATGTCGTCAAGCCCGTCGACCTGCGGGAGCTGCTGGCGCGGGTCAAGGCCGTGCTGCGCAGGACATCGGCGAGCGAACGCGCTGCGGGGAAAGCGAGTACTCCGGGCCCTCACCAGTTCCAGTTCGGCAAGTGCCGCTTCGACCCGGACGCACACAAATTATACAACGCCGAGGGAATCGAAATAGCGATCACCCCGATGGAGTTCCGGCTTCTGAAAGTATTCAGCGAACATCGCGGACGCGTACTCAACCGCGATCAACTGCTCGAACTCGCCCATGACCGCGGGTGGGATCCCTTCGATCGCAGCATCGACATTCGCGTTTCGCGCCTGCGGAAGAAAATCGAGGTCGATCCCTCCAAGCCGGAGGTGATCAGGACGATCCGCGGCATGGGTTACCTCTACTCCTGAGCGCGCCGCCGCCTTGGCCTGGCAAGGCGGATCGCCCGTCTCATGGGCATTGGCGGCGGAGGCCGCCAGATGGAGCGTTGGCGGCGGACGCCGCCAGAAGGCGGCCATGGTTTCAGCCCGCCTTGTCTTCTTGGCCGCGATGCAAGCCGCGGACCACCAAGCCAATCTCGGACCGGCTGATCCCGATGTCCTTCAGGAGGGCATCGTCCATTGCCGCAAGGGTCCGTTCCGCCATGCGGTGAATCCGGTAATTCCGAAATGAGCGGTAAGCTGTTCGCATTCTCGACATCGCAATACTCCATTGATTGGCGCCGCGGGGTGCAGCGGTGCCGTTGGATTTAAACCATCGCTGTTTCAGGGGTTTTTCCGCGCCGAACTCGAAGTGTTTCGTTTGTTTCAGTGCCGGGATGGACTTTTGAGAAGGAGTTCCATAGTCCGACCGACGACACTCAAAACCACCTCCTCAACGAGGCGGTGGACCAGCCAGCCGCAGCGGAGTAAGGCAGCGGGTTGGGTCATCTTACCAAAGTGCGTGGCGCAGCATGACGTGCAAGCGTTGCGAATGCGATCAGACCGGCTATCGGTGGAGTACGCATGAAGAAGACTGTCGTTAGAGTCGTCTGTGCCATTGGCCAAGCCGGACAGCTCGGCCTCAAAGGGCGCCTTCCCTGGGAAGGCAACCGGTCGCCGGAGTTCGTCGCCGACGTTGCACGATTTTTCGACCTGACCAGAGGACACGTCTTGCTCGCCGGTCCCAAGACGATCACGAGCATTCCGGATTTTGCTCGCGCGGATCGGGAACTTGTCGTCGTTCGCTCCAGCATGGATCCCGAGGACACACTCCAGCGCTTCGTCGGCCGCGTCGTCTTCATCGGCGGCGGTCCACCAGTGTGGAGCGCCTACGCGCGCTTCGTCAGCCATTGGGATATCACGCGCCTGCCCTATGACGGACCGGCGGACCGCTGGTTCGATGCAAGATGGCTTACGGCGGGTGGCGGGGTTGCCAAAAACCGCGACCAATGAAGGCTCGGCTCACAGCAGGCACCGCGGTGGAACGATCGCGGTGCCTGTAGTCTGTACCCACCCACCTAGCAGTTCGCCCCAGTCTGCGGATCGCACGCCTCGTTTTCTTGCTGCTGTGGTTTGGGCTCGGCCTGTTCGGGCTCGGCCTGCTGCTGCTCGGCGGCGGGCTGCTCCTCGGCCTTCGGCTTCTCAGGCTTGGCCGCCTGTTCGGGCTCGGCCTGCTGCTGCTCGGCGGCGGGCTGCTCCTCGGCCTTCTGCTTCTCAGGCTTGGCCGTCTTTTCCGGCTCCGCCTGCTGCTGCTCCGCGGCGGGCTGCTCCTCGGCCTTTTGCTTCTCAGGCTTGGCTGCCTTTTCTGGCTCGGCCTGCTGCTGCTCGGCGGCCGGTTGCTTCTCGGCCTTCTGCTTCTCAGGCTTGCCTGTCTCTTCCGGCTCGGCCTGCTCCTGCTCGGCGGCCGGTTGTTCCTCGGTCGTCGGCTTCTCAGGCTTGGCGGTCTCTTCCGGCTTAACCTCTTCATCCGGCGCCTGTTCGGTCGTTGCTGCGTCTTCCGTCGGCTTCGATTTCCGGCCTGCCTGAACCTGCTTCACCTCCTCGATGTCTTTGAGCTCAGCTGGTTTGGCGTCGGGATCGGCTTTCACTTCACCTTCAAAGACCGTGACCGTATTGTTTTCCACTTTGCCGGCCTGCTCGGGCGTCTCGGTCTCGCTGACCTCGACGACAGTCACCTGCTGGTTTGTCTCCTTCTCGATCACATCAACATCAACGACTTTGTTGATCACCACGTTGTTCTGGATCGTCACGTCGCCGGCCGGCTCGGCCGCCTCGACAATGCGCACAAACTCCGGCTCATCACGGATAACGACGACAGAAATGTCGTCAGCAAGGAATTCGCGGGTGGGGACCACGACCCAGTAAAAATCCGGCGTGGTGTCGATGGTCACCTCGATCGAAATCAAATCGGGATCGCGGCGCGGCGGCAGCGGAGCCCAGATGACGTGCTCCCTTTCGCGCCGCCAACTCACCCATGCTGGCGCCCAACGAGTGCCGGGAACCCAGTACCAGCCGATGTCGTCGGCATAGCCCCAGCGGCCGTAATGGTAGGTCGCCCACCCGAACGGCTCGTCGGACACCCAGAGCCAGCCATACTGCTCGGTATAGACCCAATGCCCAATGGTATACGGACGCCAATCGTCAGGCACATCAACCGGGACGAAAACGGTCGCTCCCCGGTACGAAACCCAATCACCATGCGAAGACAGTTCATCGTAAAATGTGCTGATCGAAACGGAAACGTCGGTGGCAGCCCTCGCCTCGGACACAAGCGACAATGGCGCCACCGGGCTGGGAATCTCGACGACCGTGAGCATGCCGGCGGTTACGCCGCCCAGCATCAGCCGTACAACGTTTTGGGCAAGGACGCGTTTCATCGCAGTTTCCTCCGAAACAGATCGCCCTTCATCGTGGAAACTCACCGGCTGTCGAATTGTTCCGGCTTGGCATCACACGATGATACCGGGATCAACATCAGAGTTGGTGGCGCGGATTCGTCAAAGGCGACGCACGGGCGCGGGATACTGCGCGACCAGATCGTCGACGGTCAGCAATGTAATGCCTTCCACGATCGATTGAGCAATCAGAATCCGATCGAAGGGATCCTTGTGGATGGGGGGAAGCCCCGCTACCGCTATGGCATGCTCGCTTGTGATCGGCAGCTCATAATAGCCATTGTCGATCAGGCCCCGACGCAAAAGGCGCACATCGACGGTAAAGTCTGCCCGGCCCAGCCCCCGTTTGATCGCAATCTCCCAAAGACTTGCGGCGCTGAACGTCAAAATATTGTCGGCATTCTCGATCTCCGCGAGAGCGGCAGGCGAAAGCTTGTCGGGCTCGCCCGCCGCCCAGAGCAGAAGATGGGTATCGAGCAGAACTTTCATGCGCCGCCGCCAAACAGCTTTTCAATTTCCTCACCGGCCATGCGATCAAAATCGTCCGGAACGGAAAACTGCCCGGTCATAAACCCGACGCGACGCGTTTCGCCGGCCGCAGGAGCGTCTATGGCGATGACCTTCACCATCGGCTTGCCGGATTTGGCGATGATGAAAGACTCGCCTTTGGCTGCCTTGTCGATAAGGCGGGACAGATGCGTTTTGGCCTCGTGGATATTGACGATGTGCATTGCGAACTCCATGACTTAGTCAGGTAAACTTAGTCTATCGAGCATGAACTTCAAGCGTAATCTGCCGAAGAAGGCTGAAGGTCGCGCCTTGCTGCAGGGTCGTCTTGACTTCCCCGATCTCGGCACCAACTACGATTACATGAACGCCACAAAAAAGATCCGTCGCGATTTTCTTTTCCGGGTTTGCCCCATCGCGGGATCGTAACCCCCGGCTCGGCTGCCATGTGCCCCGGGCCGCGGGGCAAGCACATAAAATCGACATCGAACGTAGGCAGGCCAGCACCGGCTCTGGGGCATCGGTTTTGAGCAAGATCTGCCTCGAATTGGCCAGTTAAACCATGCTTGAGGCAACCCGCTCAACTGAGAATACGAGTACTCGAAAATGCAAGATAAAATGAAGACCCGGCGCAAGCCGACCATCCGCATCTCGAAATCGGACCATGCGCGTTTATCGGCGCTTGCGAGCACCGTGGCCGCACGAAATCCGCAGGCTTCCGATGATCTGCTCGCCGAACTCGAGCGAGCGCGCATCGTTTCCGATGGTTTGATCTCCGCGGGCGCCGTCCAGATGGGTTCGACGGTGACGTTCAAGCCCGATACCGGTGACGCGAAAACGATTACGCTGGTTTTTCCTGGCGATGCGGACATCTCCGATGGCAAGGTTTCAATCCTTACGCCGATCGGCACGGCCCTGATCGGCCTCTCGGCCGGACAGTCGATCATGTGGACCGCGCGAGATGGGCGCCGGCATGAATTGTCGGTGCTTGCCGTGAACCGGCCTGCCCGCGAAGGCGATGCAGCCGATCAGCGTGCACCAGCACCTTCGACGACGGCGGGCGACTAAAGCGCGTCGCGTTTGACCGGCCTCATGCGGCGCGCTTTAGGTTGTTGTTTGTTTCCGCGAAAACGGCGGGCATCAACGCGCCGAGGACCTCAAGCGCCTTCTTCACGAACGCCTCGTGATATGGACAACCGGTGCTGAAGCAAACGGCCCGGCCCTACGCCGACCCGCTCTTACCAGCCGGCGGTTGGAGGGATCGACTCGGGTTAGGTGGGCCTTGCCGCGTGACAAAAAATAACAGGTTGGCTGTCGGGAGGCGCACGACTTGTTCGTCCTTTGGACAGGAAGCAACGAGACCAGGTGAAAAAACCGTGAGCGAGCTTAGATCATCGGACACATATGCGGTCGATGTAATCCAGGCCGACCTTATGATGGTGTTCATCGGTCCCGTTCTGGCTGGCGAGGCGCCCAAGGGCCGGTTCGACTGAGATCTGGCAGTCGCGGCGCGAACAAATACCCCCAAGAACCGAGGAGATTAGATGATGACGAAACTCGTGACCTGCCTGTGGTTCGACCACGGCGAAGCACGCAAGGCGGCAGAGTTCTATGCCGCCACCTTTCCCGACAGCCATGTGGATCGGCTGAATGCGGCCGCGTCGGACTATCCCGGCGGCAAGGAAGGCAATGAATTGACGGTCGAGTTCACAGTGCTCGGCCAGTCTTTTCTAGGCCTGAACGGCGGTCCGAATTTCAAGGCGAACGAATCCGTCAGCCTGATGGTGCTGACCGAAGATCAGGAAGAGACCGACCGCTACTGGAAGGCGATTGTTGGAAACGGCGGCAGCGAGAGCGCCTGCGGATGGTGCAAGGACCGGTGGGGCTTCTCTTGGCAGATCACGCCGAAGCGGCTGATGGAACTGACGACCAGTCCCGACCGCGCCAAGGCCAAGCGCGCGATGGAGGCGATGATGACGATGAAGAAAATCGATATCGCGGCGCTGGAAGCCGCAGCAGCAGGCTAACCCGATCCACGGCAACGACGCCCTGGTGAACTCAACGAATGGAGATGATCATGCCCAACACCGTTAAACTGCACCGGGTTCTCGCCACCAAACCCGAAAAGGTCTACCGCGCATTTCTGGAACCTGACGCGGTCGCGAGTTGGCTCCCGCCCTTCGGTTTTACCTGTACGGTGCATGAGCTTGAAGCGAAGGAAGGCGGCAAGCACAGAATGTCGTTTCGAAACTTCACGACCGGGCACAGCCATTCCTTCGGCGGCACCTATCTGAAGCTCGTCCCCGGCGAGACGCTCGTCTACAGCGACGTGTTCGATGATCCGAACCTTCCGGGCGAGATGAAAGTGACCGTCACGCTGACGGCCGTTTCAGTCGGAACGGAGATGACGGTGGTTCAGGAGAACGTGCCCGATCTGATCCCGGTCGAGGCATGCTATCTCGGTTGGCAAGAGTCGCTGCGCAAGCTTGCTCACCTCGTCGAGCCCGAAATCACGCAATAAACCGTCTGCGAGATCTCATCCGGCTGCGACAACAAGGAAACCAAAATGACCAACCAGCAGATCACCATTGCCACCACGATCGCCGCGCCGATCGAACGCGTCTGGGAGGCCTACACGACGCCCGGCGATATCACACAGTGGAACTTCGCTTCCGACGACTGGTGCTGCCCAAGCGCGGAAGCCGACCTAAAGGTGGGCGGCGGCTACAAGGCGCGCATGGAAGCCAAGGACGGCAGCTTCGGCTTCGATTTCGAGGCGGTGTACGAAGAGGTCGAGCCGTACAAGGCGATCGCATTCGCCATGAGCGACGGGCGCAAGGCGCGTACGACCTTCGAAGCTGCAGGCAACGGAACGAAGGTGACGACCATATTCGATGCCGAGACGCAGAACTCCATGGACATGCAGCGTGACGGCTGGCAGGCGATCCTGGACAACTTCGGGCGTTATGTTGAATCCAGCGCAGGACATGAGCAAGTTCAAGGAGGTCGCTGAACTCCGCCGGAAGCAGTTTTTTCAAGCCCTGTCGGCGGAGACGACCGTCGAGATGATAGCGCTCTAAACGCCCGAGGCGATGATCGAGATCGAAGCCATAGCAGCCCTGGCTGCAGACGACGGTCTATTCGCCTCGGGACCTTTCAATCACTATCCGCTGCAGTCCTGACCGGCCGCGCTATGCGCTCAAGCGAAACCGTGTGACGTCGATGGCCGCGGCCATCAGCGTCTGCGTGTAGGGTGCCTGCGGATTGCTGAAGATCGCCTCGGTCGGCCCTTCCTCGACGATCTTGCCTTGCTTCATGACGATGATGTAGTCGGCCATGGCACGCACGACGGCGAGATCGTGGCTGATGAACAGGTAGGACAGTTCATGGTCGGCCTGCAGCTCGCGCAGCAATTCGACGATCTGCTTCTGGACGGACCGATCGAGCGCCGACGTCGGCTCGTCGAGGACGACCACCTTGGGCTTGAGGATCATCGCCCGCGCGATGGCGATGCGTTGGCGCTGGCCGCCGGAGAATTCGTGCGGGTAGCGATTGCGCGCATTCGGGTCGAGCCCGACCTCACGCAAGGCCTCGACGGCGCGGAGGTCGCGTTGCCTGCCCGACAGGGTCGGCTCATGCACCAGAAGCCCTTCGGTGATGACCTGGCCGACGGTCATGCGCGGCGACAGCGAACCGAACGGGTCCTGAAAGACCAGCTGCAATTCGCGCCGCAGCGGCCGCATGGCCTGGCGGTCGGCGGCAGAAATATCGCGATCGCCAAAGCGGATGAGCCCATCGCTTGGCAGGAGCCGCAGCAGGGCTCGGCCGAGCGTCGATTTTCCTGAACCGGATTCGCCGACGATGCCGATGGTCTGGTTGCGTTTCAGCCGTATCGAAATGTGGTCGACCGCGCGCAGGATCAGCGGCTCTCCGGCGAGAAACCCGCCGCCGATCTTGAAGGTCACTTCGACATTCCTGCCTTCGAGCAGGACGGGCGCATTTGGCGGTGGCGGCGCCTTGGTTCCGGTCGGCTCGGCGGCCAACAGCATCTTGGTATAGGCATGCTGCGGACTGACGAAGATCGCTTCCGCCTCGCCCTCCTCGACGACTTCGCCGTAGCGCATGACATAGACCCGGTCGGCAAAGCGCCGGACAATGCCGAGATCGTGGGTGATGAAGACGATCGCCATGCCAAGCTTGCGCTGCAGTTCGGCGAGCAGCATGAGGATCTGCGCCTGGATGGTCACGTCGAGTGCGGTCGTCGGTTCGTCTGCGATCAGTATGTCGGGATCGTTGGCCAGCGCCATGGCGATCATGACCCGCTGTCGCTGGCCACCCGACAATTCGTGCGGATAGGATTTCATCCGCCGCTCGGGATCGGGAATATGGACCAGCCGCAAGAGCTTGAGCGCCTCTTCGCGTGCTTGCGCCGCGCCTAGCCCACGATGCCGGCGGATCGGTTCGATCAGCTGGTTGCCGATCGAATAGAGCGGATCGAGCGAGGTCATCGGCTCCTGGAAGATCATGCTGATCTTGCGGCCGCGGACTTGGTTGAGCTCGGACTTGTGCAGGGCCAAAAGGTTGCGGCCGCGATAGTCGACGACGCCGGTCGCCTCGCCGTTCGAGGCCAGCAGGCTCATCGCCGCCATCATCGTCTGGCTTTTGCCGGAACCGGATTCGCCGACCACGGCAACGGTTTCGCCTGCATTGACGTGGATGTTGATGCCCTTGACCGCCTCGACCACGCCGTCAAGCGTGCGGAAGCGGACGCGAAGGTCCTTGACGCTGAGGATGGTTTCGGAAGCGATCATCTCAACGGTCCCTCGGGTCGAGCGCGTCGCGCAGGCCGTCGCCGACGAAATTCAGCGCGAACAGCGTCGAGACAAGGAAAAATGCTGGGAACAGAAGCAGCCAGTTGGCGGTGCCGATGTTCTTGGCGCCGGTCGAGATCAGCACGCCCCAGCTGGTCATCGGTTCCTGCACGCCGAGCCCGAGGAACGACAGAAAACTCTCCAGGATGATGACCTGCGGCACCAGCAGCGTCATATAGATGACCACTGGGCCGAGCAGGTTGGGAATGACGTGGCGGATCAGAATGCCGCGCTGGCCTATGCCCATCGCCTCCGCCGCCTGGACATATTCCTGCCGCCGGATCGACAGCGCCTGTCCGCGCACGATGCGCGCCATGTCGAGCCACAGCACGGCGCCGACCGCCAGGAACATCAGCACGAAGTTCCGGCCGAAGAACACCACCAGCATAATGACGAAGAAAATGAACGGCAGCGAATACAGCACATCGACAATGCGCATCATCACCTCGTCTATCCTGCCGCCGGCAAGGCCGGACGCAGCGCCGTAGAGCACGCCGATGACGCCCGCAACGACCCCGGCGAGCAGGCCGATGGCCAGCGAGATGCGCCCGGCCATCAGCGTCCGCGACAGGAGATCGCGGCCAGTATTGTCGGTGCCGAACAGGAAATACTGCTGCCTGATTGAAGCGCTCATCACCGCTTCAAGGCCGTCAGCCGATTTGCTCTCTATCTTGGTGTTGTCGAAGGCATCGGAACGGTCGAGGTAGCGGACATTGCGGTCGTCGATCGGCTTGCGCGATGTGACGGTGACAAAGATGCGATTGTCTTCCTGCCGCCACTGCTTGATTTCGACACGCATGCGCTTGATCGCCTCGTTGAGCGCGGTTTCTATCTTGTCGGGCTTCGGATAGGCCGACAAGCTCGGCGGCATGCGCACATAGTCGGCGTAGATGGTGGTGTATCGATGCGGCACAAAAGAGGGTCCGAACACGCTGAGGATCGCGATGAAGGCAAGATAATACAGGCTGAACATGGCGGCGCGGTTGGCCTTGAGGCGCGCCCAGGCATCGCCCCACAGGGAACGGCCGACGATGGCCGGAGCGGTGGCTGCGATGTCAGTCATAGCGCACCCTCGGATCGACGAAGGCATACATGACGTCGACGATCAGGTTGAAGACGATGGTGAACAGCGCGATGACCACCACGGTGCCCATGACCAGCGTGTAGTCACGGTTGAGCGCGGCCTCGACGAAATAGCGGCCGATGCCGGGAATGGAAAAGATCGTCTCGACAATGATCGAGCCGGTGAGCAGTGCCGCCGCCGCCGGGCCGGTGAAGGAGACAATCGGCAATATGGCACCGCGCAGCGCATGCTTGACGACCACCGACCAGTCCGACAGGCCGAGCGCACGTGCGGTGCGAATGTGGTGCGAGCGCAACGATTCGATCATCGAGCCGCGCATCAGGCGGGCGACGATGGCGATCTGCGGCAGGGCGAGGGTCAGCACAGGGCCGATCTTGTTGAGCAGGGCGCCATCGCCCCAGCCGCCGATCGGCAGCAGTTTCCAGGTCAGACCGAACAGAAGCTGGATAACCGGCGCAATGACGAAGGTCGGAATGGTGCTGCCGGCGGTCGCCAGAGCGATCACCGAATAGTCGGCAAGCTTGTTCTGGTTGAGCGCGGCAATGGTGCCGAGGAGGCCGCCGAGCAGCAGCGCCAGGATCAGGGCCGAGGCGCCGATCTGGATCGAAACGGGCAGGCCCCTGGCAAACAATTCGCCGACAGTGAAATCCGGCATGTTGTAGCTCGGACCGAAATTGCCGCGCAGCAGATTGCCGAGATAGTGGACATATTGCAGCCAGAGCGGGTCATTGAGACCGAACTGCGCTTCGAGATTGGCCTTGATCTCGGGGCTCAGGCCCCGCTCCTGATTGAACGGGCCGCCAGGCGCGACGCGTATCAGGAAGAACGCCATGGTCACGATGACCAACAGCGTCGGAATGGCGGTCAGAAGCCGCCGGAATACGTAACGCAGCATCGGTTCCCCGCTTTGCTAGCAAACCGGGACCGCCGCCCCTAACGCATGACCCGAGCCGAAGGTCCGGAGAGGATCACGTGCAAAATCAATACGTTACAGCGCCCTGTGCGCGCCCCAAAGGACGCGCGGCGCTGTAGGGAGCGGCAGCCCGGCCAAGGAGATCAGTCCTTGGAGATGAAGCGGGACGGATGCACATCCATGACGTTGTCCTCGAAGCCATGAAGCTTCGGAGAAACGATATCCTTGTAGCTATAGTAGAGAAGCGGGATGTTGCCGACGTCATCGACGAGGATGCGCTCGGCCTCGGCTAGTTCTTTCATGCGCTCTTCGGGCTTGCCGCCGGCGGCGGCCGCCTCGTCCATGGCCTTCTCGAATTCCGGGCTGTTGTAGCCCGAATAGTTGTTGCCGCTTGCCTTGCGGGAGATGCCGAGGAAGGTTTCCGGATCCTTGTAGTCCGCAATCCAGCCGGCACGCGCCACGTCGTAGTCGCCCTTCTGCTCAAGGAAGGAGTAGTGGGTCTTGGTGTCGGTGTTGAGCAGCGTGATTTCGACGCCGAGCGGCTTCAACTGCTCCTGGATGGCGACTGCAGTGTTCTTGTGGTTTTCCGACGTGTTGTAGCGGATTTCCATCTTCAGCGGTTTCTCGGGCGTATAGCCAAGCTTCTCGAGTACCTTCTTGGCCTCATCCTCGCGGTCGATCTGCGACATGTCCGCGTATTTGGCCATTGCCGGCGTATAGCCCTCAATGCCCGGAGGCACCATCGAATAGCCGGGCAGCATTGAGTTCTGCCAGACCTTTTCGGCAAGGAAATCGCGGTCGACTGCCATGGAGATAGCATTGCGCAGTTCGACGTTGTCCCACGGAGCCTTGTCGGTCTTGATCGAAAAATAGTAGGTGCCGAGGTAAGGTCCAACGCGAATCTGATCGCCAAACTTGGCCTTGAGATCGGCGAGCTGCTCGGTCGGGAGGTCGTCGTAGCTGTCGAGTTCGCCGGCCTCGAAGCGCTTTATCGCCGACGAACGATCTTCGGTCGGGATGTAGTTGACGACGTCGAGCTTGACGCTCGCAGCATCCCAGAATTTCGGATTCTTGACCAGTTTGATGTGGTCGTTGGGAACCCACTCCGCCAGGCTAAAGGGGCCGTTGGAGACCAGATTGCCCGGCTTGATCCAATCGGCGCCGAGCTTGTCAATGGACGCCTTGCTGACCGGAAAAGTCGCCTGGTGGGTCAGCATTTCAAGGAAATAGGGCGTGGGCGCCTTCAGCGTCACTTCCAGGGTATTTGCGTCGATTGCCTTGACGCCCATCTCCTCCGGCTTCGCCTTCTTGGTGTTCACCTCCTCGGCGTTCTTCACGGGATAGAGCATCGAAGCATATTCGGCGCCGGTGGCTGGATCTTCCAGCCGATGAAACGCGTAGACGAAGTCATCTGCCGTGACCGGGCTACCATCCGACCAGACACCGTCCTTGCGCAGCTTGAAGGTGTAGACGGTGCCGTCGTCCGATACAGTCCAGCTTTCGGCGGCGCCCGGAATGACGTTCGCCTTCTGGTCTTGCATGACCAGCCCCTGGAACAGGTCACGCAATACAGCGGCTTCGTATATTGTCGAGGTCTTGTGCGGGTCGAGCGACTCCGATTCGGCGGCGGTGCCGCGGTTGTAGACGACCTCGGCGAAGGCTGGCGTGTAGAACGTGCCGGCGGCCAAAGCCATGGTTGTGGCGAACACCGTCGCCTTCAGCATGTTTTTCAGCATGAAGTTCTCCCTGTCGAGGCGGCCGTTCAGCTGCGCCTCTTGAGTGTTGACGCCCCGAAGCCGATTAGCTGGCCCCTTTGAGCGCGCCGCCGGTTCCCTTTCCGGCGGCTGGTGGGCAAACAGTAACGTGGTGATTTTTTATTTCAACAGACTCGTGAGGTCACCCTAAGTAAGGCGCAGCGACAGCCACTGCGCGATCGGCAAAATAGCAGTCGAGCCCGTGGACCGTGCCTCAGCGCCGACGTGACCGGTTCCGCGTCAATCTCACCAAGGCCTCTTGAGAAAGCCCCTCCCCGTTACGCGCGGGACGTTGGGACGGGCAATAGCCTGCAGCGGATCGCATGATATTGATGCAAGTCAATGGGGACCCTTACAACTAAACTTTAGGTTGTGGTCGATGGGATCGACGGCGCTTTCTCTGCAACGAGCAGGTTGCGCCGCTTTTGTTGAAGAAGTCGGGCGTCGAAGCGGGGCGCTGCGTCGGCTGATGAATTCCACGACTTGGCGGAAGAACCGCTTCAAGCATTCGCTTCCGGCAGGAAATCTTTCGTCGATTCCACTTTGCCACAATGTCTTAATCCGCCTTTAAGCAGCCACGGGTTACATCTTTTGCGAGCTTCGGTATGTCTTGATGGGCGACGGACATGAACAGCGCGGAAATTGGGACAATAGCTATAAAGCGGCGCAATACGCGTCAGCTAAAACGCAAACTACACCAGTTTCGAGAACCGTCCGGAACGTCCGCGATCGAATTCGCACTGCTTGCGCCCTTTTTTATCATGCTTCTGCTCGGCATGGTTGCATATGGGATCTATTTTGGCGCCAGTCACTCCGTGCAGCAGATCGCAGCGGACGCCGCACGCACGGCGATTGCCGGGCTGAACGAAGTTGAGCGCCAGGCGCTGGTGACCAGTTTCGTCACCACCAATGCCGCGGGATATCCATTCGTCGATTCCGACAAGCTGACTTACCAGGCCAAGGACAGCACGGCCGACGGAAACCAGTTCGTCGTGTCAATCCAATATGATGCCCGCAACCTGCCGGTCTGGAATCTGTTCCCGGCACTGCCAATGCCTGGCACCACGATCTCACGTCAGTCGACAATCCGGGTTGGAGGCATCTGAATGTGGCAAACTTTGGCGGGCAGGATCGGCCGGGGCGCCCGCTCGATGCTTGGCGACCAGACGGCGAACTTCGCCGTCATGACGGCGCTGTGCGCACCGTTCGCGCTGGCGCTGGCCGCCTTCGCCATCGATGAAGGCTCGATCTATGTGGAGCGCCGGGAGGCTCAGTCGCTGGTCGATCTGGCGGCAATCACCGCCGCCTCCAACATCAACAACATTGACGCCGCGGTGGTGACCACGCTCGGCGACAACGGAATGCCGGGTATCGTTGTTCAGAAGGCAGGGCAGACGATCACCCCTGCCCTCGGAAAGACTGTGGTGTCGGTCACCCCCGGCCGATATTCAGCAGAGTCGTCGCTCGGCGTCGACAAGCGCTTCGAGGCCGGCAAAACGCCCTACAACGCCGTCCATGTCACGTTGAAAAAGGTTCCTGCCCGCTATTTCGCGAGTTCGCTTATCCCTACGCCGGTGATCGGCACCCAAGCCGTGGCCAGCATAGCGCCGCAGGCGATGTTCTCGGTCGGGTCCAGGCTTCTCAGCGTCAATGGCGGCATCCTCAACGCTCTTCTCAGCAAGTTCCTGGGCGGCAACATCGCGCTCAGCGTCATGGACTACAACGCTCTGATCGCTGCCGACGTGAACCTGCTTTCGTTCATCGATGCCCTTGCCGTTGAGATGCAGCTGACGGGTGTCAGCTATTCGGAGGTGCTGGCTTCGAAAGCGACGGTGGGCGAGATAGCGACCGCCATGGCTAATGTTTCACCCGTTGGCAGCACCAGCAAGCTGGCTTTGCAGACAATCGCGTCAAGGACCACCAACACGGTCAAGATACCGCTCAATCATCTTGTCGATCTTGGATCAATGGGCCAGTTGGGCCTCGGGCAAAAGTCGCCCGGCTTTTCGGTCGCCGCCAGCGCCATGGGCATGCTGACCACCGCTGCTGCACTGGCCAACGGCTCGAAGCAGGTCGAGCTCAATCTCGGAGCCACCATTCCGGGGCTTGCCTCCACCACGCTTGCCATTGCGATCGGCGAACCTGCACAATTCTCGCCATGGCTGACAATCGGCGAGAAGGGTGCTGTGGTGCGTACGGCGCAGACGCGGATCAAGCTGGTGGCGTCCGTCGGCGGCAGCAATGCGAACCTCGGTGGCGGCATCAGCCTGCTGGCCGTCAAACTGCCGCTGCATGTCGAGGTGGCCTCTGCCGAAGCCAAGCTGACCGACATCAGCTGCCCGACGGGGCACCCCGACAGTTTGAAAGTTACCATTGCCGCACGTCCGGGCCTTGCCTCGCTGCACCTTGGCGCCAGCGATGCCGATAACAGCCCATCCGCCTTCGCCGATTTCAGCAACCCACAGTCGTTTCAAAATGCCGAAATCGCGCAGGTCAGCGTGAAGCTTCTGTTTCTCACCCTCAATCTGATCGGCGTGAATGGTTCTGCGGCCGTTGAGATCGCCAACAACGATCCGACGATCTTGACCTTCAACAGCACCGACATCGCAAGCAAGACGATAAAGAACGCCTCGACGAAGAACCTGACGCAATCTCTCACCACGTCGCTGGTCAACAATTTGTCGCTTTCGGTCAGTGCGCTGGGCCTCGGGCTTGATGTAACCGCCTTGCTCGGAACCGTGAAGCCGGCAGTGGTGGCGCTGCTGAACGGCGTGACGGCGCCGGTCGACGAATTGGTTTACAACGTGCTTGGGACGCTGGGCGTGCGCGTCGGCGAGGCCGATGTCCGGGTCATGGGCGCGACTTGCGGGCGCTCTGTGCTTGTTCAGTGAGCTGGAGAGATCAGCCGGCCCGTCCGAGAAAGCAGCCCAACGGCGGCAGCGACAGAATCTTTTCCTGCAAGGCGGCACCAGCGCCAAGGTCGATCGTCTCTGCGACATCGATACCCTGCGGCAACGGCCAGTTGGCCGGCTCCTCGGCGAAGTTGAAAACGCACAGCACCTTCTCGCCGCCGCCTTCGCGAATGAAGGCAAGCACTTCGCCCTCGGCATCGAGAAAACGGATCGAACCTTGTACCAGCGCCGCATGCCGCTTGCGCAACGCCAGCATCGCCCGATAGCTGGCCAGAACTGACTTTTCCTCGCCGTTCTGGATATCGACCGCGCGGGCGCGATGGCTTTCCGGGATTGGAAGCCACGGCTTGCCGATTGAAAAGCCGGCATTGTTGGCGCCCTTCTCCCACACCATCGGCGTGCGGCAGCCATCCCTGCCCTTGAACCCCGGCCAGAAGCGGATGCCGTAAGGATCGCGCAGATCCTCGAACGCCAATTCCGCCTCCTCCAGCCCGAGTTCCTCACCCTGATAGAGGCAGATCGATCCACGCAGGCATGACAGCAGCGCGATGGAGAACTTCGCCGTCCTTTCCGGGTCGCCGCCGGGCCTTGTCCATCGCGTCACATGGCGAACGACATCGTGGTTGGAAAACGCCCAGCAGACCCAGCCGTCGGAGACAGCACTCTCGAACGCTTCGACGCAGCCACGCACATGCGCCGCCGAGAATTGCGGACCGAGCAGGTCGAATGTGTAGCACATGTCGAGCTTGTCGCCGCCGCCGGTGTAGGCGGCGAGCGTCTGCAACGAACGGGCTTCGTCGCCGACCTCGCCGACAGCGACGCGGCCCTCATATTCGTCGAGCAGCGCCCGAAACCGCTTGAGGAAAGCCAGGTTTTCGGGCTGCGTCTTGTCAAACAAATGCTCCTGATAGAGGTACGGATTGGTTTCGGTGTTGGTGCCTGCGACGCTTGACGCCAGGGGCGGGTTGCTGCGCAGCCAGCGGTCATGGACATAGTAGTTAACGGTATCGAGGCGAAACCCGTCGACGCCGCGCTCCAGCCAAAACCGCACCGTTTCCAGCAGGGCGTCCTGAACCTCCGGATTGTGGAAATTGAGGTCCGGCTGCGAGGCGAGGAAATTGTGCATGTAATATTGCCTGCGGGTCGCGTCCCACTCCCAGGCTGGGCCGCCGAAGACCGACAGCCAGTTGTTGGGCGCGGTGCCATCTGGCTTCGGATCGGACCAGACATACCAGTCCGCCCTGGGATTATCGCGGCTCGCGCGGCTTTCGACGAACCATTCGTGCCGGTCGGACGAATGCGACAGGACCTGGTCGATAATGACTTTCAGGCCGAGACTGTGCGCCTCGGCGACCACTGCGTCGAAATCCTCCGATGTGCCGAACATCGGATCGACGGATGTATAGTCGGATACGTCGTAGCCCATATCGGCCATCGGCGACTTGAAGAAGGGCGACAGCCAGACTGCGTCAGCGCTAAGCGATGCGACATGCGCCAGCCTCGATGTGATACCACGCAGATCGCCACTGCCGTCCCCCGTCGTGTCCTGGAAGGAGCGCGGGTAGATCTGGTAGATGACGCAGCCGCGCCACCACTCGGCGTGGTCACTTGCCACTCGGGTTCTCCTTTATCTGAGCCTGCGCGGCTTCGTGTTCGATCATGAAAATCACCGTTCGCCCCGGCACCGGCCGTGAAATTCCGGCTGCGCCGTCCGATGCTTCGATGGCTGGCTGCCAGCGAAATCCGTCGTGCTCCGGCAGCGTGAACATACACGCCCGGCGATCGCCATTGATGACCGCGGCAAGGCGGCAATCATCGCTGCCGAGCATCATGACCAGGCGGTGCCGCGCCGGATCGTGCCAGCCTGCCTCGTCGAGCGGCGTGGCGGTTTCAGTGAGCCAGACCGCGTCCGGTTGCTCTGATCCGGGCGGCGGCTCTCCTGTCAGGAAGCGCGTGTCGGAAAGCGCCGGCACGCAACGACGCGTCGCGGCGAGCAAAACGGCGTATTGTTCCAGCGCCCGATCGCGCCCGGACCAGTCGAGCCAGGTGATCTCGTTGTCCTGCGCATAGGCGTTGTTGTTGCCCTTCTGGGTGCGGCCGAATTCGTCTCCGGCGGTCAGCATGATCGTGCCGCGTGAGGCAAACAGCGTGGCCAGCAGCGCACATCGGTCATGGAAACGTGCCGTAACGATCGCCCGGTCGCCGGTCTCGCCCTCGACGCCATTGTTCCAGGACAGATTGTCGTCGTGGCCATCGCGGTTCTGCTCGCCATTGGCCTCATTGTGCTTGTGCTCGTAGGCAACAATGTCGGCCAGCGTCATGCCGTCATGCGCGGCGATGAAATTGACGCTGCGGCTCGTCTGCTGGCCTGGCTTGGCAAACACGTCGGACGAGCCGGCAAGCCGGGTGGCGAGCGCGCCGACCATCCCGCTGTCGCCGCGCCAGAACCGGCGGATGTCGTCGCGATATCTGTCGTTCCATTCGAGGAAGGGCGGCGGAAAATTGCCAAGCTGATAGCCGTCCGGGCCGATATCCCATGGCTCGGCGATGAGCACCCGGTCGCCAAGGAGCGGATCATCCCGAATAGCCATGAGCAGTGGCGCAGCGGCGTCGAACGCGCCATCGACCCGCCCCAGAATGGGCGCCAGGTCGAAGCGGAAACCATCGACGCCGGCATGGCGGACAAAGTGACGAAGCGTGTCGAGGACCATTTCCCTGACGACCGGATGATCACAAGCGACGGTGTTGCCGGTGCCGGTGTCGTTGATCAAGCTGCCGTCCGGCCGATGCCGGTAGTAGGCGCGGCTGTCGAGACCGCGCAGCGACAGCGTCGGCCCAAGCCTGTCGCTTTCGCCGGTGTGGTTGAAGACAAGATCGAGGATGACGCCGATACCGGCCTCACGCAGCGTGGCAACCGTCTGCCGCAATTCAGCGAGACCGCCGGGCGCCAGGCGCGGGTCGAGCGCCATGAAGGTCACGGGATTGTAGCCCCAGGCATTGCGCAGCCCGAGCGGCGGCAAATGCCGCTCGTCGATCGATGCCGTCACCGGCATCAGTTCGACCGCCCCGACCCCGAGCTTTTTCAGGTGCTCGACGATAGCCGGATGGGCAAGGGCTGCAACCGTCCCGCGCTGGTGCTTCGGGATGTCCGGATGCAGCATGGTGAAGGCGCGCACCGGCACTTCATAGATCAGGCCACCGGGCTGGAACAGCGGCGGCAAGACGGGCGCCGGCCGCGGCAGGGTGGCGGTAATCGCCTTCGGCAGCAGCGGCGCAGTGTCCGTGCCCTCGCCCCGGCGCGCGGCGAGCCTGACGTCATAGACATAAGACCTGTCGATTTCGACGGCATAGGGGTCGACCAGCAGCTTGTCGGGATCGAACCAAAGCCCGTTCTCGGGCGTATAATCGCCATCGGCGCGAAATCCGTATCGGGTGCCGGCGGCGAGGCCGGTAACGAAAAGCGCGTGAACGCCCTCGCCTTCCGGCTGGAGTTCGAGCCGGTCGATCTCCCTCTCTCCCTGCTCGTCGAAGATCGAGACCCAGAGCCGGCTGGCCGCGGACGACCATGCGGCAAAGCGGATGCCGCCGCGGGTGACGGTGGCACCGAGTGAGTTCATACGGCGACCCCTTCTCCCCTTGTGGGAGAAGGTGGATTGGCGCGCAGCGCCGAGACGGATGAGGGGTGCTGGAAGAAACGAGGCATGGGCGATTTGAGCAAAGGTGTGCGCCAAGCTGGAACACCCCTCATCCGACCGAGCTTCGCTCGGCCACCTTCCCCCCCAAGGGGAGAAGGGGGAGCCTCGCAACGCAGGCCGAACTCAGACGGCCGGCTGTCAACCAAACTCACGTAATCACGCTCGGCTCGGCGCGGCCGGTATGGCTGCGTATCCCGGCAATATCATCGGCTGCCGCAATCAGGTCGGCAAGCGCCTCCTGCGTGTCGAGATCGTGCCTGGACTTGTCCGGCTCGTAGCGCTCGATATAGACGCGCAGCGTCGCCCCCGAGGTACCGGTGCCGGAGAGACGGAAGACGACGCGCGATCCGCCTTCGAACAGCACCCTGATGCCCTGGTTCCTGGCTATCGAGCCGTCGACCGGGTCGTCATAGGCGAAATCGTCGGCGCTGGCGATCTTCATGCCGCGCACGCTGGTGCCGGGCAAGGAAGCGAGCCTGGCCCGCAATTCGTCGACCAGCGCATTGGCGCGGTCGGTCTCGACCTCCTCGTAGTCATGGCGTGAGTAGTAGTTGCGGCCATAGGCGGCCCAGTGCTCGGTGACGATCTGCTTGGCGCTTTCGCCGCGGGCAGCGAGGATATTGAGCCACAAAAGCACGGCCCACAGCCCGTCCTTTTCGCGGACATGGTTGGAGCCGGTTCCGGCACTTTCCTCGCCGCAGATCGTCGCCATGTCGGCATCGAGCAGATTGCCAAAGAATTTCCAGCCGGTCGGCGTTTCATAGATGCCGATGCCGAGCTTTTCCGCGACGCGGTCGGCTGCACCGCTGGTCGGCATCGAGCGGGCGATGCCTTTCAGGCCAGCCTTGTAGCCCGGCGCCAGATGAGCATTGGCGGCAAGCATAGCCACCGAATCCGACGGGGTGACGAAAATGCCCTTGCCGATGATCAGGTTGCGGTCGCCGTCGCCGTCGGAAGCGGCGCCGAAATCCGGCGCATCCGGTCCCATCATCTCGTCATAGAGGTGCTTTGCGTGGACCAGGTTCGGGTCTGGGTGGTGGCCGCCGAAATCCGGCAGGGGAACGAAGTTGCGGGCGGTGCCTTTCGGCGCGCCGAGCCGGTTTTCCAGGATCTCCTTGGCATAGGGACCGGTCACGGCATGCATGGCGTCGAAGCGCATGCGAAAGCCTGACTTGAACAGCCCACGCAACGCATCGAAATCGAACAGATTTTCCATCAGCTCGGCATAGTCGGCGACCGGGTCGATCACCTCGACGGTCATGCCGCCCGCCTCGACGGTACCGATCGTGTCGAGGTCGACCGTGCCGATATCGGCGGTCTTGAAGCTCGAAATCATCTTGGTCTTGGCGAAGATCGCGTCGGTCAGCTTTTCCGGTGCCGGGCCGCCATTGCCGGCATTGTATTTGATGCCGAAATCCTCGTGCGGGCCGCCCGGATTGTGGCTGGCCGACAGGATGATGCCGCCGAAGGTGTTGTATTTGCGAATGATGTTGGAAGCGGCCGGCGTCGACAGGATGCCGCCCTGCCCGACCATCACCTTGCCGAAACCGTTTGCCGCCGCCATGGCGATGGCCTTCTGGATGACCTCGCGGTTGTAGAAGCGGCCGTCGCCGCCGATCACCAGCGTCTTGCCCTTGAACCCGTCCAGCGCATCGAAAATCGACTGGATGAAGTTCTCGGCATAGTGCTCCTGCTGGAACACCGGCACTTTCTTGCGCAGCCCGGATGTGCCGGGCTTCTGGTCGAGATAAGGTTTGGTGGCGACGGTGCGTATCATGCGTCAAGCCCTTTTCGAAAGCAGCAAGCGATAGAGTTCGAGGTATTTTTCTGCGCTTTTATCCCACGACACATCCGCCTTCATGCCTTGCCGCTGCATCGACGTCCAGATCGCAGGGTTGGCGTGCGCCGCGACCAGCCGGCGGATAGCGTGCAGCAAGGCGCCGGCATCGGCGGGTGCGAACTGGAAGCCGGTCGCCACACCTGCCGAAATCGCAGCTTCATTGGCGTCGATGATCGTGTCGGCAAGACCGCCGGTGCGTGCGACGACCGGCATGCAGCCATAGCGCAGGCCGTAAAGCTGCGTCAGTCCGCAAGGCTCGAAGCGCGACGGGATGATGATTGCGTCACAGCCGCCCTGCATGGTGTGGGAAAGCGCCTCGTCATAACCGACGACGACGCCGATGCGACCGCGATGGCGGGCGGCGGCGGCCAGCAGCGCGCCTTCCAGGCCGGCGTCGCCGGACCCCAGGATCGCCAGGCGGGCACCCCTCGCAACAATCCCGTCGACGACCGTTGCCAGTATGTCCATTCCCTTCTGCCAGGTGAGCCGGCTGATCACGCAGACGATCGGACTGTCGTCGCGGTCAAGGTTGAAACGATCCTCGACGGCGGTCCGGTTGGGGTGCCGCGCCTTCAACGTCCTGGCCGTGTAGCTGGAGACCAGATGCTTGTCGGTTTCAGGGTTCCATATCTCGGTGTCGATGCCGTTGACGATGCCATAGAGATCGACGGACCGCATGTTGATGAGGCCATCGAGCCCCATGCCGAATTCCGGCGAGCGGATCTCCTGCGCATAGGTCGGGCTGACTGTGGTGATGGCCCAGGCGGCCTGCAGGCCAGCCTTGAGGAAACCGACGCCGCCGTAATATTCGACGCCGTCGAGCGCCATGGCCGCCGCCGGCAAGCCGAGTTCGCCAAAGATGCCGGCGCCGAACTGGCCCTGGAAAGCGAGATTGTGGACGGTGATCATTGACGGCGTGCCGACCGCCTTGCCGTAGCGCATATAGGCCAGCGTCATCGCCGATTGCCAGTCATGGGCATGGACGATGTCAGGCTGGTAACCCGAGACGGCGCCGCCGGCGATGTCGCCGCCAACCTGGCTCAGGGCCGCGAAACGCCGCCAATTGTCCGGCCAGTCGGCGCCGGTGGCATTGCCATAGGGGCCGCCGGGGCGATCGAACAGATGCGGCGCGTCGAGCACGAACAGGTCGAGCCCGGCGATCTGGACGGCATGGACCGAAGCCTTGCCGCCTTGCAGCAGCGGATAGTGGTGAACGGGTTTTTTCTTCTTGAAGGCATCGATGATCTGGGGATAGCCGGGAACAAGCGTGCGCATCGCCACGCCCTTGCCGGCGAGCGCGATGGGCAACGCGCCGGTCACGTCGGCAAGCCCGCCAGTCTTGATCAGAGGGAATATTTCGGGCGTGACCGACAGGACCTGCATTCACGACAGTCCCAGTTTGTCGATCATGGCCTGCGTGACGAGGCAGATGCCCTTTTCGGAAACGCGGAAGCGCTTGGCGTCGAGGACGGGATCCTCGCCGACCACGAGCCCTTCGGGAATCCTGACGCCATGATCGATCACCACGCGCTTCAATCTCGCGCTGCGGCCGACCTGGCAGTCGGGCAGCATGACGACGTCCTCGAGCGTCGAATAGGAGTTGATGCGCGCGCCGGTGAAGATCAGGCTTCGCTTCAGCGACGCGCCTGAGACGATGCAATCGCCCGAGACCAGCGAGGATACCGCCGAGCCACGGCGACCATCCTCGTCATGCACGAACTTCGCCGGCGGCTTCAGCTCGGCATAGGTCCAGATCGGCCAGTCGCGGTCGTAGAGATCGAGCTCGGGCGTGATGTCGGTGAGGTCGATATTGGCTTCCCAATAGGCGTCGACGGTCCCGACATCGCGCCAGTAGGCTTCGTTCTCGGCGGTCGAGCGCACGCAGGATTTGGCGAAGCGATGGGCGATCGCCTTGCCGTGCTCGACGACATAGGGGATGATGTCCTTGCCGAAATCACGGCTTGAGCCCGGTTCGGCCGCGTCGCGGCGCAGCTGCTCCATCAGGAACTTGGTCTTGAACACGTAGATGCCCATCGAGGCCAGGGCAAAATCCGGCTTGTCGGGAATGCCGGGCGGATCGGCGGGTTTCTCGATGAAGGAGATGATGGTGTCCTTCTTGTCGACATGCATGACGCCGAAGCCGGTCGCCTCCATGCGCGGCACTTCGAGGCAGCCGACGGTGACGTCGGCGCCGGCATCGACATGCTGGCGAAGCATCAGCTCATAGTCCATCTTGTAGACGTGATCGCCGGCCAGGATGACCATGTATTCGGGCCCGTAGGCCTCGATGATGTCGATGTTCTGGTAGACGGCATCGGCCGTGCCCTCATACCATTGCGTTTCCGATACGCGCTGACTGGCCGGCAGGATGTCGAAGCTCTCGTTGCGCTCGGGCCGCAGGAAGTTCCAGCCGCGCTGCAGGTGGCGGATCAGCGAGTGCGCCTTGTACTGGGTGGCCACGCCGAGGCGGCGAATACCGGAATTGAGCGCATTGGAGAGCGCAAAATCGATGATGCGCGTCTTGCCGCCGAAATAGACCGCCGGTTTGGCGCGCCGGTCGGTCAATTCCTTGAGGCGGCTGCCACGGCCGCCGGCCAGAACATAGGCCATGGCATCGCGCGCCAGCGGCTGGGTCCGTTTTATCTCTGCCATTCTTATCCTCCCAAGTTACGCGCTGCGAGACATCGCCTAGTCCGGAGCAAATTCGAGCATGATCGTCGACAGCGGCGGCAACAGCATCGTCGCCGAGATGCCTCCTGCTTCCTTCCGAGCCTCGACGGCACCGTCATTGCCCTTGCCGGAACCGCCATAGTCGGAGGCGTCCGTGTTGATGATCTCGCGCCATCTTCCAGCCATTGGCAACGGCACGCGGTAATTGTCGCGCGGCACCGGCGTAAAATTGGAGATGACGGCGACCGGGGCTCCGCCCGGTGCGCTGCGCAGCCATGCAAAGACCGAGTTGGCGCTGTCGTCGACGATCAGCCAGGAAAAGCCCTCCGGTTCGCAATCGCGCGCATGCAACGCCGGCCGTGAGCGGTAGAGATAGTTGAGATCGCGCACCGTCTGCCAGACGCCGCGGTGGGCCCGGAAATCGAGCAGGTTCCAGTCGAGTGCGCGCGCCTCGCTCCACTCGCGGCGCTGGGCGAATTCCTGCCCCATGAACAACAGCTTCTTGCCGGGGTAGCCCCACATGAAGGCGTAGTAGGCGCGCAGCGTCGCGAATTTCTGCCAGTCGTCGCCGGCCATCTTGCCAAGCAGCGTCCCCTTGCCGTGCACGACCTCGTCATGGGAGAGCGGCAGCACGAAATTCTCTGAGAAGGCGTAGACCAGACCGAAGGTGATGTCGCCGTGGTGATGCTTGCGGAAAATCGGCTCTTTGGAGAAATACTCCAGCGTGTCGTGCATGAAGCCCATGTTCCACTTGAAGCCGAAACCCAGCCCGCCCTCATGTACCGGCTGCGAAACTTTTGGCCATGAGGTCGATTCCTCGGCGATCGTCATCACACCCGGATGATGGCCATAGACTTCCTTGTTCATCCTCTGGAGGAAGCTGACCGCCTCGAGGTTTTCGCGCCCGCCTTTTTCGTTGGGAATCCATTCGCCGGCCTTGCGCGAATAGTCGAGGTAGAGCATCGAGGCGACGGCATCGACGCGCAAACCGTCGACATGGTATTTTTCGGCCCAGAACAGCGCATTGTTGACCAGGAACGAGACCACCTCGCGCCGGCCGAAATTGTAGATCGCGGTGTTCCAGTCGGGATGGAAGCCCTTGCGCGGGTCGGCATGCTCATAGAGCGCGGTGCCGTCGAAGTTGGCCAGGCCATGCGCGTCCACCGGAAAATGCGCCGGCACCCAGTCCAGGATGACGCCGATGCCGGCGCGGTGGGCGCCGTCGACGAACCGGGCAAAACCGTCCGGATCGCCGAAGCGGGCCGACGGCGCGTAGAGGCCCGTCGTCTGATAGCCCCAGGACGGATCATAGGGATGTTCGGAGATCGGCATGAATTCGATATGGGTGAAACCCGTGTCGACGACATACGGGATCAGCCGGTCGGCAAGCTCGTCCCATGACAGGAAGCTGCCGTCGTCGTGAAGCTGCCAGGAGCCGGCATGGACCTCATAGATCGACACCGCCTCGCGGCGGGCGTCGGCGTTGCGCCAGAAATCGCGGTGCGCCTCGTCACCCCATTGATGCGCCGGCGGAAGCGCCGTCACCGAAGCGGTGGCCGGTCGCAGTTCGGACTTGAAAGCGAACGGATCGGCCTTCAGCGGCAGCCTCACGCCATCGGGCCCGATGATCTCGTATTTGTATGGCCGTCCGGCGCCGATGTCGGGGATGAACAACTCCCAGATGCCGGTGTCGCGGCGGACGCGCATCGTATGCCTGCGGCCGTCCCATTCGTTGAAGTCGCCGACCACCGAAACGCGCCTTGCATTGGGCGCCCAGACGGCGAAATGCACGCCGGATGCACCCTCGTGATCGATGAGATGCGCCCCGAGCTTGTCGAACAGCCTGAGGTGCGAACCTTCGGCGATGTAATAGTCGTCCAGCGGACCCAGTACCGGACCGAACGAATAGGGATCGATCAGCCACCAGTCACCGCCGGCATTGCGCGCGTGATAGCGCAGCGGCTGACGCTTTCTGAGCGACAGGCTGCCCTCGAAGAAGCCGCCTTCGTCGCGCCTGGAGAGTTCGCCGGCGTTCTTGCCGGTCAGCGTATAGGCAGTGACGAACTCGGCATGAGGGACAAAGCAGCGGGCGACAAAGCCCTTGTCGACCTCGTGCACACCGAGGACAGCGAAAGGATCACCATGCGTGCCGGCGACAATTGCCGCGACATCACCGGCTGACGCCAGTCCATCCGGCCCGCTTGTCGCAGCGGTCGCGCGCGGCTTCCTCATCAGGCAGTGACCCTCCCCGGCACCCGGACCACGTTGTTCGTGGCCTCATGCAATCATATCAAACGGGCACGTTCCAGATTTCTTTCGCATATTGGCGGATCGTGCGATCGGACGAGAACCAGCCGACGCGGGCGACATTGCGAATTGCCCTGGCGTACCAATCCGGGCTGTCGCGCCAGACCGCGTCGACATCGCGCTGGGTTGAGGCGTAGGCATCGAAATCCGCGGCGACCATGAACCAGTCGCTCTGATAGAGGCCGTTCATCAGGTCGCGATAGCGTTCCGGATCGTCAGGCGAAAAGACGCCCGTCGAAACGGCAGCCACGGCCTGCGCCAGTTCGGGAGAGGCTTCGATCACCGATCGCGGATCGTAGCCGTTGCTGCGCCGCTCGGCGACCTCTTCGGTGGTCAGGCCGAAAACGAAGATGTTGTCGTCGCCGACGCATTCCTTGATCTCGACATTGGCGCCGTCGAGCGTGCCGATGGTCAGCGCACCGTTCAGCGCAAATTTCATGTTGCCGGTGCCGGAGGCTTCCATCCCGGCGGTCGATATCTGCTCCGAAAGATCGGCGGCCGGGATCATGATCTCGGCCAGGCTGACATTGTAGTTCGGCACGAACACCACTTTGAGCAAGCCGCGAACGGCCGGGTCGCGGTTGATGACTTTGGCGACGTCGTTGGCGAGTTTGATGATCAGCTTGGCATTGTGATAGCTGGGCGCCGCCTTGCCGCCGAAGAACTTGACGCGTGGCATCCAGTTGCGCTCGGGATGGGAGCGGATCTGGTCGTAGAGCGCGACTGTTTCGAGGATGTTCAGGAGCTGGCGTTTGTATTCGTGGATGCGCTTGATCTGGATGTCGAACAGCGCCGAGGGATCGATCCTGATGCCGAGGCGGTCGGCGACGAGATTGGCGAGCTTGGCCTTGTTCGCCCGCTTGACTGCCGCGAACTTGTCGCGGAAGGCGGCGTCGTCGGCAAAGGCATCGAGCTCCTTGATCGCGTCTATATCGTCGAGGAAGCGGTCGCCGATCGCCTCGCGGGTGAGCGCGGTGAGACCGGGATTGCACTGGATCAGCCAGCGCCGCGGCGTGATGCCGTTGGTCTTGTTGTTGATGCGGTCGGGGTAGAGTCGGTGGAGCTCGGCAAACACCGTTTCCTTCATCAGCTCGGTGTGAAGGGCAGAGACGCCGTTGATCGAGTGCGAGCCGACAAACGCCAGATTGCCCATGCGCACCCGGCGCTCGCCGTTTTCCTGTATCAGCGAGATCTGGCTGATCTGCTCGTCAGAAAACTGATCGGAGGCGCGCGCCTCCAGCAGCACTTCGGCGTTGATGGCGTAGACGATCTGCATATGGCGCGGCAACAGCCGCTCGAACAGCGGCACCGGCCAGCTTTCGAGCGCCTCTGGAAGCAGTGTGTGGTTGGTGTAGCCGAAAGTGCGCTTGGTGATGCTCCAGGCCTGATCGAAATCCATGCCGTGGACATCCATCAACAGGCGCATCAGCTCGGGCACGGCGATGGCCGGATGGGTGTCGTTCAGATGGATCGCCGCCTTGTCGGGCAGCGACTGCAGGTCGCCATACTGGCTGAGATGACGCTGAATGATATCCTGCAACGATGCGGTGGAAAAGAAATACTCTTGCCTGAGGCGCAGCTCCTGACCGGCCTTGTGGGAATCGGCAGGGTAAAGGACGCGCGACAAGGCATCGGCCTTGTTGCTTTCGGCGAGCGCACCGATGTGGTCGCCGGCGTTGAACTTGTCGAGCAGGATCGGATCGATCGGCATGCCGGACCAGAGCCGCAGCGTGTTGACGCGGTTGGCCCGCCAGCCAACCACCGGCGTATCGTAGGCAACCGCCAGAACATGTTCGATCGGCTTCCAGACGTGGCGCTCGAGCCTGCCGTCCTTCGAGGTGATCGATTCCACCGAGCCGCCGAAACCGACCTCGAATGAGCGTTCGCGCCGCTCGAACTCCCAGGGGTTGCCGTGATCGAGCCAGGTCTCGGGCAGCTCAACCTGCCAGCCGCCATGGATTTCCTGCCGGAACATGCCATTGGCGTAGCGAATGCCATAGCCATGCGCGGGAATGTCGACGGTTGCCATGCTTTCCATGAAGCAGGCGGCGAGCCGGCCGAGACCGCCATTGCCAAGCGCTGCATCTGGTTCGAGGGCCGCGATGAGGTCGAGGTCGACGCCGAGAGACCGCAGCGCTTCGCGCATATTGTCCATCAGGCCGAGATTGGAGAAGGCGTCGCGCATCAGGCGACCGATGAGGAATTCCAGTGACAGGTAATAGACGCGCTTTTCCTGATGGGCGTAGGCCTCTTGCGTTGCCTGCATCCAATGATCGACGATATGGTCGCGCACGACCTTTATCGAGGCGGTGAGCCAGTCGTATTGCGTCGCGACACTGGTCCCCTTGCCGAGCCTGTATTTGAGGGCCTTCAAGACTTCGTCGGCAAGCGCCTTGGGATCGGAGTTTTCGAGAATGGGGGTTTTGGATGTCATCGCGCGCGTCATGCTGCCTCTCGTGCGGTTGCCATGATCATACCGGCTTTCACCATTCCTCCCAGCCCATGCTAGCGCATATTGTTATGCGTTCAATCGAGTTAGATTGCCGCGGGGAAGCTTACCCAGCGGCGGTTTTAGCAACTTGAAGTGCGTCGCGTTTGGGCGGCGTCTGCGACGCATCTTAGAGTCTTAGTTATGTGCATAACGTCCCAAAACCGCAGCGCACCCTCGGTGCGCCCGAGGGCATGCTTTTGGGCGACATGCATCAGGCCGCCAGTGCCGCCTCCGGCGGAAGCTTCGCTCCGGTCATGAAGGCGACGGCGTCCGACATCGTATATTGCTTGGGATCGATGACACAGAGGCGACGGCCCAGCCGATGGATGTGAATGCGGTCGGCCACCTCGAAGACATGCGGCATGTTGTGGGAGATCAGCACGATCGGCAGGCCGCGCTTCTTCACGTCGAGGATCAGTTCGAGCACGCGGCGGCTCTCCTTGACGCCTAACGCCGCCGTCGGCTCATCCATGATGACCATCTTCGAGCCGAAGGCGGCGGCGCGCGCCACCGCCACGCCCTGGCGTTGGCCGCCCGAGAGCGTTTCCACGGCCTGGCTGATGTTCTGGATGGTCATCAGGCCAAGTTCGGTGAGCTTGTCGCGGGCGCGCTTTTCCATTGCCGGGCGGTCGAGCATGCGCAGCCAGTCGCCCAGAAAACCCGGTTTGCGGATCTCGCGACCGAGGAACATGTTGTCGGCGATCGACAGCGCCGGCGACAGCGCCAGGTTCTGGTAGACGGTTTCGATGCCGGCTTCGCGGGCTTCGATGGGCGACTTGAAGAGCACCTGCTTGCCGTCCAACTCGATGATCCCCTCGTCCGGGACAACGGCGCCCGAGATCGCCTTGATCAGCGTCGACTTGCCGGCTCCATTGTCGCCGATCACGGCCAGGATCTCTCCCGGATAGAGATCGAAGTCGCAGCTGTTCAGTGCGGTGACGCGGCCGTAGCGCTTGACGAGGCCGCGCGCGGTGAGGATGGGCTCCTGGGTCATGGTTACACCGAAACCTTTCTGATCCACTGGTCGATCGCCACGGCGCCGATGATCAGCACACCGGTGAGCAGCACTTTCCATTGCGGATCGGCGCCCAGCATGTTGAGGCCCATCGAAACCACGCCGACGATCATCGCGCCGAACAGCGTGCCCAGAATAGAGCCGCGCCCGCCGAAGAGGGAAATGCCGCCGATCACCGTCGCGGTGATCGCCTGCAAATTGTAGTCGGTGACGGCAGCGGACGGCGAGATCGAGCCGTTGCGGCCGATGGAGACCCAGGCAGCGAAAGCGGCGATCAGCCCGGCAAGCGTGTAGACCGAGATCAGCACCTTCTTGGTTTGGATGCCCGACAGCTTCGCTGCCTCCGGATCGTCGCCGACAGCGTAGACATGACGGCCCCATGCCGTGTGATTGAGCACATACCACAAGAACAGCACCAGCACGACCATGGCAATGACGCCGAACGTCAGCACCGCCGTGCCGACCTTGAAGTTCAGGCCAAACAGATGCAGCAGCGGGGCTTGGACGTCGACGTCGGCGTCACGGATCGTCTCATTGGCCGAATAGATGAAGTTTGTGGCCATGACGATGTTCCAGGTGCCGAGCGTGACGATGAAGGGCGGCAGCTTCATGTAGGCGACCAGCAGCCCGTTGAGCAGCCCGCAGGCCCCGCCGGCGGCAAGCCCGATCACCACGGCAAGCAAGGTCGGCAGGCCATAGGTGACCGCGCAATTGCCCATGATCACGGCCGAAATCACCATGATCACGCCGATTGACAGGTCGATGCCGGCTGTCAGGATGACCAGCGTCTGCGCGGCGCCGAGAATACCGACGATGGCGATCTGCTGCAGGATCAGCGTCAGCGTGTAGGACGAAAAGAACCGTCCTCCGATCGTGACGCCAAAGACAGCGATCGACAGGACCAGCACGATCAGCGGCACCGCAGCCGGAGTGGAATGCAGGAAATGCTGGATGCGCTTGACGAGCGACGTACCATGCTCGTCAAAAGCAGCAACGCTTGTCTCGCTGTTCGCGAGAGCCTTTTCGAATTCCTGAACCTGAGACATGTTTCCTCCCATGAGGCTTCAGCTACGCGCCGACGCCCGTCCAACCGTTCCCGATCTGCCGCCGGAATTGTTCGCGCTTGCGATTTCCGCATCGTCCACCCGAAGCAGCCGGGGATCAAGCCCCTGGCCGCTTCGGTCTGTTGCCTGTCAGACCGGCATCAGCCCCAGCACTTGGCGAGGCCTTCCTTGGTGTCGATGGACTTCACGCCCTCCGCGGGCTTGTCGGTCACGAGGTTGACGCCGGTGTCGAAGAAATCCTTGCCTTCGGTCGGCTTGGGCTTCGTCCCGTCCTTGGCGTAAGCGGCGATCGCTTCGATGCCGAGTGCCGCCATCTGCAGCGGATATTGCTGTGAGGTCGCACCGATCACGCCCTCGGCGACCGACTTCACGCCGGGGCAGCCGCCATCGACCGACACGATCAGCACATTGCCTTCGAGACCCACGGCCTTGAGCGCCTGGTAGGCGCCGACGGCTGCCGGCTCGTTGATGGTGTGGATGACGTTGATGCCAGGATCCTTCTGGAGGAGGTTCTCCATCGCCTTGCGGCCGCCTTCCTCGTTGCCGTTGGTGACGTCGTGGCCGACGATACGCGGATCATCCTCATCGCCGATCTTGTTGGGGTCCTTCACGTCGATACCGTAGCCCATCATGAAGCCCTGGTCGCGCAGGACGTCGACCGTCGGCTGCGAGGGCGTCAGGTCGAGGAAGCCGATCCTGGCATCCTTCGCCTTGTCGCCGAGCGTCGCTGCGGCCCAGGCACCAATCAGCTTGCCGGCTTCCAGATTGTCGGTCGCAAAGGTCGCGTCGGCGGCGTCGAGCGGATCAAGCGGCGTGTCCAGCGCGATCACCAGCAGACCGGCGTCACGTGCCTTCTTCACCGCCGGGACGATGCCCTTGGTATCCGACGCGGTGATCAGGATGCCCTTGGCGCCGTCGGCGATGCAGCTTTCGATCGCCGCCACCTGGCTCTCGCTGTCGCCATCGATCTTGCCGGCGTAGGCTTTGAGTTCGACGCCGAGTTCCTTGGCCTTGGCGCTCGCGCCTTCCTTCATCTTGACGAAGAACGGGTTGGTGTCGGTCTTGGTGATCAGGCAGGCGCCGACATCGGCGGCGGACGCAGCCGAGGTGAATGCCATCAGACCCAGTCCGGCCGCGGCAAAAACGGTGGATCTTAGCAGTGCTGTCTTGGTCACGATTTTCCTCCCAGTGGGACCAGTTCGGATGCCGGCCAACCGGCATCGCATGAGCATCCAGCGACTTCTCCCAGCGTGGACGCTTGCCCCAAGAGAATACCAGACTGAGGCTCTTGTCAATAATTAAATCACTCTTATTTATTATTGACAGCGTGGCGTCGGTCACTCATTCTGGCCAAAAGCATTAAGGGAAACGACGGGAGGAGAAGGGGTGGAGACCGGCATACCAAGGCACGGTTCGCCCGAGGCAGCCAAAAGCCGCATTCACCGCGGCACCAACCAGAGCGGCATGCGGGACCACAATGAGCGGCTGGTGCTGTCGCTGGTGCGTCAGCACGGCAGCCTGGCGAAGTCCGACATTGCGCGCATGACCGGACTTTCGGCCCAGACCGTTTCGGTCATCATGCGCGAGCTCGAGGAGGACAACCTTCTTGTCCGCCAGGCGCCGCTGCGCGGCAAGATCGGCCAACCTTCCATTCCGATGGCGCTCAATCCCGATGGCGCCTATTTCATCGGCCTGAAGATCGGCCGCCGCAGCGCCGAACTCGTGCTGATCGATTTTCTCGGCAATGTGCGCTCGATGCTGCAGCATTCCTACCGCTATCCGGCACCGCGCGAGACGGTCGAGTTCGTCACCTCCGGCATGAAGACGATGCGCGGCGAACTCACCCCGGCGCAGGACAAGCGCATTGCCGGACTTGGCATTGCCATGCCGTTCGAATTGTGGAGCTGGGCCAATACGGCAGGTGCGCCGCGCGACGTCATGGACGAATGGCGCCACCGAGACATCCGCGCCGACATCCAGGCACAGTGCGAATTCCCCGTCTACCTGCAAAATGACGCCACCTCTGCCTGCGGCGCCGAACTGGTGTTCGGCAAAGCGGGCACGGCACGCGACTTCGTCTATTTCTACATCGGTGCCTTCGCCGGCGGCGGCATCGTGCTGAACGGTCACCTTTTCGGCGGACCGACCGGCAATGCCGGCGCGCTGGGTTCGATGCCGGTGCCTGGACCGGACGGCAAGCCGACCCAATTGATCGGCGTGGCGTCGATCGCCATGCTGGAAAAGGCACTCAACGCGCGCGGCGTCGAAGCCTCACATCTGTGGACGTCACCGGAGGATTGGGGCGAAATCGGCGTCGAGCTCGACGATTGGATCGCCTGCGCATCGCAGGCGCTCGCCTATGCCATTGTGGCGGCGTCATCGGTTATCGATTTCGAGGCGGCGGTGATCGACGGATGGATGCCGAAGGCCGTGCGGCGCCGGCTCGTCGATGCCGTTATCGATGCTATCGGCAAGATCGACGGTGAAGGCCTGAAGCTTCCGGCCGTGCGCGAGGGGACTGTCGGCATTCATGCGCGTGCCCTGGGCGGTGCCAGTCTGCCGCTTTCCGAGCGCTTCCTCATCGGTTCGACCACGATTTCCAGGAGCACCTGAATGCTGATCGGAATCCCGGCCCTGCTCGGCCCGGAGCTTCTGGCGATGCTGCGTGCCATGGGCCATGGCGACGAGATCGCCCTTGTCGACGGAAACTACCCGGCGAAAGAGCAGGCACACCGGCTCATCCGTGCCGACGGTCATCATCTTGCTCCGATGCTCGACGCCATCCTCAGCGTATTGCCTGTCGATGACGCGGTGCCGGAGGCGCTGTTTCGCGCCTCGGTGAAAGGTGATCCCCTGCTTGCCGATCCCGTTCATCACGAGATGGAGGCGATCTGCGCCGAGCGTGCTCCGGGCCGCAAGGTGGTTGCGCTTGCCGGCGCCGACTTCTATCAACGGGTCAGGTCCGCACACGCGATCGTCGCGACAAGCGAGCCGCGGCTCTACGCCAACATCATCATCCGCAAGGGTGTGATCTATCCGCCGGAGACCAGAAAATCATGATCCTCTGTTGCGGCGAAGCCCTGATCGACATGCTGCCACGCACCACGACTGAGGGCGAGCCGGCCTTTGCCCCCTATGTCGGCGGCGCGGTGTTCAACACGGCAATAGCGCTCGGCCGGCTGGGAGCGCCCGCCGGTTTCTTTTCCGGCCTGTCGACGGATCTGTTCGGCAGCCAGTTCAAGGACGCGCTTGACGCAAGCCAAGTCAGTTCCACCTATGCGCACACATCGCCCCGGCCGACCACGCTCGCCTTCGTGCGGCTGGACAACGGCCAGGCGACCTACACGTTCTACGATGAAAACACAGCCGGACGGATGCTGACCATCGACGATCTGCCGAAACTCGGCAGCGAGATCGAAGCCATGCTGTTCGGCGCCATCAGCCTGATCTCAGAGCCGGCCGGATCCGCCTACGAGGAATTCATGCGGCGCGAGCACAGCCGCCGCGTCATGATGCTCGACCCCAACATCCGGCCGAATTTCATAGCGGACAAGGCCAAGCATCTCAGGCGCATCCGCTCGATGATGGCCATGGCCGACATCGTGAAACTGTCGGACGAGGACCTCAACTGGTTCGGCGAAGCCGGCTCGCACGAGGACGTCGTCCGCAACTGGCTGGAGCGCGGCCCGACGCTGATCGTCGTCACCCATGGCAGCGAAGGCGCCATCGGCTACACCAGGGATCACAAGGTCACGGTCGTGCCGGACAAGGTCGAGGTGGTCGATACGGTCGGCGCCGGCGACACGTTCAACGCCGGCATCCTGGCCTCGCTGCACGAGCAAGGCCAGCTGTCGAAGGAGGCGATCGCCAATCTGTCGGACGACGCCATCCATAAGGCGCTGGCGCTTGGCGCCAAGGCTGCGGCGGTAACCGTGTCGCGGGCCGGCGCCAATCCGCCTTGGCGGCATGAAATCGCCTGATTGGACCGCGATGCGTTGAGGATGCGCTAACATCGATCACTTTATGTTTCGCCCAGCCGAGCGCGTGCGACACGAAGGCCGTGTCGTGCGCAACAAAGCCCCGGATTTCCGGCGTCTGATAGGGACCTGTCGGACTGAGAGGTAACAGGCTGCGACATTTGAGCAATTCGTCGATTGGTCCGTGCAGCTTTCTCGGCCGCGCCAAGTCTGATACCAGCGGCCGGTTATCTGGCTAGTCCCGTTTTGAGGCCGACATGCAGTTCATCGATCTTGGCGCGCAGCGCGAACGAATCCGCAACAGGCTGAAAGCTGCCATCGACCGCGTCGTCGACGAGGGTCGCTACATTCTCGGACCTGAGGTCACCGAATTCGAAAACAAGCTCGCCGCCTATGTCGGCATCAAGCATGTCGTAGCCTGCGCCAACGGGACCGACGCGCTGCTGCTGCCGCTGTTTGCGGCCGGCATCGGTCCAGGTGACGCGGTGTTCGTGCCGAGCTTCACCTTCGCCGCCACGGCGGAAGTGGTGGCGCTGGCCAAGGCCGAGCCGGTTTTCGTCGATGTCGATCCGCAGACCTACAATATCGACATCGCCAGCCTCGAAGCCGCCATCGCCATGATCAAGGCGGAAGGCCGGCTGAAGCCAAGAGCGATCATCTCCGTCGACCTGTTCGGGCTCGCCGCCGATTACGAGGCGATCATGGCCATCGCCGACCGCGAAGGGCTGATGGTGATCGAAGATGCCGCCCAAGCGATCGGCGGCTCGAGCGACGGCAAGATGCTGGGTTCGTTCGGCGCGGTCGGCTCGACCAGCTTCTACCCGGCAAAACCGCTCGGCTGCTATGGCGACGGCGGCGCGATGTTCACCAATGACGATGCGCTGGCCGAGCAACTTCGCTCGTTCGCCTTCCACGGCAAAGGCGAAACCCAATATGACAATGTCCGCGTCGGCATCAATTCGCGGCTCGACACTCTGCAGGCGGCGATCCTGATCGAGAAGCTGGCCATTCTTGAAGACGAAATGGTTGCGCGGCAAGCGGTCGCCAAACGGTATGCCGAAGGCCTCGGCGACATCGTCAAGGCAGCGCGCAACCTGGACGGCGGCCGTTCGGCCTGGGCGCAATATGCCATCGAGACGCCGAAGCGCGACGGGCTGAAGGCGCATCTCGGGGAAAAAGGCATCCCGTCGGTGATCTATTATGTGAAGCCGCTGCACAGCCAGATCGCCTACCGCGATTATCCGCGCACGCCGACAGGTCTTGCCGTTTCTGAGGGGCTGCCGAAGCGTATCCTGTGCCTGCCCATGCATCCCTATCTGAGCGAGGCCGACCAGGACCGGATCATCGAGACGATCCGCAATTATATCGGCTCGAATTCGGCGCAAATCGCCGCTGCGTAGAGTCTCACGCGCACGACTACGATCTAGTCTAGGAGCGCGTCCTGTTTAATCTGGGTCGTATCCAGCTGCCTTGAAGTAGTTGGCGCATTCGGCTGGGGTGAAGCGTTCG
>NZ_JBVVQR010000036.1:0-59943 GCF_055811535.1 Mesorhizobium sp. WSM4816
AATGTGGCCTGATTGCGTTTCAAAAAACGCCCCATGCGCCATCTGCGCCAAACTTCGGCCCCCGTGCAAAGCCCTCACAAGGGGAGAAGGAAGAGCCCTGTCCGGCAGGACAGAGGGGGGCGCGAAGGATCGCCGCTGCTTTCATTCTGTGCAGCTGCATTATTCGGCTGAAAACATTCCGCCCTTGACAGGCACGCCGACACGAAAAAACCCGGCGGTTGCCCGCCGGGTTCGATTTCAGTCAGACGATGCTGATTAGAACGAGCGCTGGAAGCGGAGCATGCCGCCGAGGCTGTCTTCGTCGTCCGCGTCGGTCCAGTTGTCGAAGCCGGCCTCGCCGAACTCGCCGGCGTGCAGGTAGTCGACTTCGGCCGTGATCGTCAGGCCCGGAACGATGTCGTAAGCGATGTTGGCAGCGATGCCGAGGTTTTCGCCTTCGTCATAGGAGATCTGGGTGTTGAACGAGGTCTTCTCGTTGATGGTGTAGGTGCCACCGCCCCAGACCGCCCAATTGCCGCTCCACAGCTTGTACATGCCGCGGCCGCCGGTGGCGGGGAGTGCAAAGGTCCCGTCCGTGTAGTTGTCGTCGGTGCCGTAGCCGGCCATGATGAACAGCGACAGGTTCTCCATCGGGGTGAGGTCGAGGCGAACCTTGCCGGCCACCTCTTCGTAGTTGGCGTCGTAAGCAATGACGCCGGTGATGGCGCCCCAGCCCTGCGTCCACTTCAAGCCGCCGACGACATGCGGAACATAGCTGTCGATCGTGAAGTCGCCATAACCCTGTTCGAGCGAGGCGACGGCCGAGAAGCCGTTGCCGAAGTCGAAATAATACTGGACGACGTTGGTGTCGAAACCGCCGTAGGGAACCAGCGTATCCTGGATGACGTTGCCGGCATAACCGATGAACGTATCGAAGGCCGATTCGTCTTTACCGACGCGCAGGCCACCGAGCTGGATCCAGGCGAAGTTCAGCGAAATGCCTTTGTTTCCGGCAGGGTTATCGACAATGGTCGTGACCGGCAGCAGCGGACCGGCACCGTCCGGATCGACGGTGTCGATGCTGACGTGTCGGTTGTTGTTGCCGAAGTTGAAGCGGGTCTCGGTGAAGGTCTTCAAGGTGCCGAGTTCGGTTTCCTGGCCGGTCCAGGTCCTCAGCGTGAAGCGGGCCTGCTTGTAGTAGGTGTCCTGGATGTCGCCATCCTCGACGTCGAAGTTCTCAGCACCGTCGAACGAGCCGACGTCGCCGACGCCGATGTCGTAGCGGATGTAGCCGCCGATGCGCAGGCAGGTCTCGGTGCCGGGGATGTAGAAGTAGCCAGCGCCGTAGACGTCGCAGATGCGGACGTATTCAGCGGGTTCCGGCTCGGCGACGACGACGGCGTCGGCGGCGCGCGCACCGGAAACTGCGACCAGAGCCGCAGCGGAGCCAAGAAGAAGGCTCTTGATGTTCATTTTCTGACCTCCAGTCAAAAGTTAAAAAACGGGTCTGGGTATTCTTTGCTGAAGGACAGCGTTCCCTGCCCCATCCCCACTACCGAAAAAGATGCGCACCGCGCCGCTCCTTCGAACCCGACATTACCCATGAGGCGGCGGCGTTCAACAACCATCGCATCGGCGGCAGGTCTGTGCAGGCGCTATCACCCTGCCTTGTTGCACAAATGACACGATTTGGCCTCACTCGGAAAGCTCCCGTTAACCATCGAGCCGTCGCAGACCCTTGGGCGAGCCCTTGCAATCCGGCCGATTCCGGCAATTGGCTGCCGCAATTGCGGCGATGTCTGTGAGTCGCCGGCCAAGGCATTGCCGCAGAATCGCCGCATGGCGAAAAGCGGCGAGCGCGAAGCGCGAAGCGGGATGGCGGAGAGGATGGGATTCGAACCCACGAGAAGCTTTTGACCTCTACTCCCTTAGCAGGGGAGCGCCTTCGACCACTCGGCCACCTCTCCGTTGCGCTGGTGGATAAAGAAAAGCGCCGGCACAATCAACAAGCCTGACCCATTATCGTTGAAAAAACCGGCTCCCGGCGAAGCGTTGCTCGGTCCTGTCCAGAAAAGCGGCGATGGCGCCGGGCAGGCCGCCGGTCTCGAGGAAAGGCGCATGGCCCTGGCCTTCGACCGTGATCGTCTCGACACAAGGATGACGGTTTCGCATTTGTTCGAAGGTCTCGGCGGACAGCAGCTTCGAATTGGCGCCGCGTATGGCGAGCAAGGGTATTGCCTCCAGCGCCTCGAACTGCGGCCACATGTCTGGCAGCTTCTGGGTCAGGTCGAGTCCCGCCAGCGTCTCGACCAGCTTCGGGTCGAAATCCGGCAATAATCCTTCAACCGTCTCTCGGTAGAGCGCCGCTACCATCCGCTCCCAATCCGCCTCGGTCAGGGCAGGAAAGTCGCTGCCATGCGCGCCGCGCTGGGCGCCGACGGCCTCGGCGTGGGTTTTCGGCTTCGGCGCGCGCTCGAGATAGGAGCGGATATGGGCGAGACCGCCGGCCTCGAGCACCGGGCCGATATCGTTGAGCACGATAGCCCGCAGGACTGCCGGCCGCATCACGCCAAGCACATGGATGATCAGCCCGCCGCGTGACGTGCCGATGAAACCTGCCTCGTCGATGCCCAGCGCCGCCAACCCGGCGAGGATGTCACCGGCTTCGACGCCGATATTGTAGTGGCCGATATCGGGGTCGCAGGCGGATTGCCCGCGCCCGCGATAGTCGAAAGCGACGATTTTTCGCGGCGTTTGCGCCCGCCGCGACAGGTGCAGCGCCAGTTCATGAAAATCGCGGCTATTGCGGGTCAGGCCGGGCAGGCAGACGACCGGCCAGTGGCCGGAATTCGCTTCGCCATAGATGCGGGCGTGGAGTTCAAGCCCGTCCGGCGAGGCGTAGAAGAAGTCGGAAAAACCGCTCGACATTTTGGGACTCGATTCCTCGCCGTTGTCGGATCGTCTCGACTGCTACAGGCGAGGGCGGGGGTGGTCAAATCGAAGCGTCATTTTCGAGATGTCGGCGGGACAGCGCCCCCCTCTGAGGGGAGATGCCCGGCAGGGCAGAGGGGGGTGCTTCGCCAAGCCAGCCTTCGCCCGAACGGATCAACTCCGCCCGTTCACCAAATCCCCGACAATGTCGTACTTGCCGGAAATACGCATCTTGTAGACTTCGTAATTCTCCATCACGCGCTGGACGTAACTTCTTGTTTCGGTATAGGGAATCCGCTCGATCCAGTCGACGACGGCGTCGATGTCCTTGCCGCGCGGGTCGCCGTATCTGGCCACCCACTGGGCGGCGCGGCCGGGGCCGGCATTGTAGCCGGCGAAGGTCAGCACATAGGAGCCGTTGAAGCGGCCGAGCTGCTCGCCGAGGAAGGCGGCGCCCAAGGTCGCGTTGTAGCCGGCGTCGGTGGTCAGCCGCGCTTGCGAGAAGGTCATTCCGGCCTTGTCAGCCAATTGCCTGGCGGTCGCCGGCATCAGCTGCAGCAGGCCACGTGCGCCGGCGCTGGAGACGGCGCCGATGTTGAACTCGCTTTCCTGGCGGGCGATCGCATAGGCCAGCGCCTTGCCGGAGCCGGAAATGTTGGCCGTCTCGGGAATGACGCCGAGCGGATGCGAAAGCGCCCCGACATCGATGCCGCGCGCGCCGGCGATCTTGCCGACTTTCAGTGCCAGGAAGTGATTGCCCTGCTTTTCCGCCATCGCGGCCAGCAGCGCCAGCTCTCCGGGACTGCTCAACTGTCCGGCGAGGTCGCGGTAAAGCGTGTCGGCGTAGCGCTGATAGCCCGCCTGCTGCAGTCGCCTGATGGCGCTGACCGCCTCGCGGCTGGAAAAATTCCGGTGATCGCTGGCGCTCGGCTGCGGATGGGCGATGTTGAGGACCTGCCGGCCGACGCGCTCACCGGCGAGCTGGCCGTAGAACGTCGTGCCGTAGGCGGCGGCACGGCTAAAATAATCCCTGGCGCTGCCGGGGCCGCCGGCTTCGGCGGCACGGCCGAGCCAATAGTAGGCGCGCGACAGCGATATCGGCCCCTGGGCGAGACCGGCGATCCGCTCAAAATGCTTGGCAGCGGTGGCGGGATCGTTGAGGCCGCGCAGCGCGTACCAGCCGGCATGAAACTCCGCATCCGCCGCGTTGGTAGCAGTTTCGCCGGCGTGTGCGGCGACTATCCTGTAGGCGGTCTTCATGTCGCCCTGGTCGACCAGTTCGCGCGACAGCACCCGGCGCTCGGCCCACCAGACATCCGGGTCGATCAGAGCGTTGCGGTCGCTCGGCGCCTTCATCACCATTGCGGCGGCGTCGGAAAACTTCTGCTGCTTGCGCAGATATTGGGCTTGGGCGAAGAGATAGCCGGCCGAACGCTGCGCGGCGGGCACCGCCTTCAGCAGTCTGGCCGCGTTCTTGTCGCCCGCATTCTTGTCGCCCTTGTCCGCCGCGGCCCAGGCGTCGGCCAGTTGCCGGGCGCGCGCAAGGCCGGCGACGCGCAGCGCCGAACTGACCCGGTCGGCATAAAACATGCGCTCCATGCGGAAACGGTGGTCGGCTGCGGGGATCAGCGTGCCGAATTCCTGGATGATCGCCGCCTCGTCCCTGGCTTGCAGTTTTTCGGTGCGCCAGAAAGGCGACAGCACCGAGCGCGCCGCCTGGACGTTGCCCTGCGAGACATAGGAGCGGGCGAGAATCACCACGCCCTCGGCTGTTTGCGGCTGGCTGCCGCCGAAAGCCTGCACCACGATCTCAGGCGCGGGGTTCTCGCGGTAGAGCGCGCGCTCGCTGTTCTTGCGCAAGGCGATCATGCCCGGCCAGTTCGGCAGCATTTTCGCAGCATCGGCGATGTCGCCGCTTGGCACCTTGTCGCCGCCATAGAGCGCGATCGCCCAGGCAAGGATGTGCTGGTCGAGCGAATTGACCGGCAGGGCGTCGCGCACCTGGCGCGCACCGGCAATGTCGTTTGCCGCCAGCGCATCGAGGCCGCTCTTCAACCTGGCGACGCTGGCGGGAGGGGATTCCGGACCCTGCAGGCCGGTATCCAGCAGGTTTGGCTTCGGAATGGTCGACGTGACCTGTGCATCGACCTTGCCGGCGGCCACAAGGGTCGGCGTCAACAGGAGAATTGCGCCAAGCAGCGCGAAAAAATGAGGCTGCCGGGTCGGCATCGTCTTCATCATTTCCTGTCTTGCACAATCACCAACAGGCACAGATCAACTGAAGCCTAGTTGGCTGTGGTGAAGAGCCTGTAAACGGGGCTATCGAAGTCGTTCAAATTGCGCTTGCTGGCATTCTTGTCATGCTTGCCGCGCAACAATGTCGAGACTATGGTGCGCCGCTTCGCTTTCGGCTAGAAGGCGCGCACGACAAAACACCTGCAGCGCCGCGCGTCGTCTCGGACGCGCAAAGGACGCTGTCGCACTTTAAATTTTGGCGCATGATCTTTCCGTGAATCGGCTCCGATTTTCGGGCTCGTGCGCCAGTCCCAAGGAGTTGGACGACATGCTGAGAGGCTCGCTTACCGCGCTCGTGACACCGTTCGAAAAGAGCGGCCGTTTCGACGAGAAAGCGTTTCGCGCCTTCATCGCCTGGCAGATCGCTGAAGGCACGACCGGCGTGGTTCCGGTCGGCACCACCGGCGAGTCGCCGACGCTGTCGCATGACGAGCACCGCCACGTCGTCAAAGTGTGCGTCGAGATGGCAAAGGGCCGCGTTCCGGTCGTCGCCGGCGCCGGCTCCAACAACACCGAGGAGGCGGTTGGCCTGGTGCAATATGCCGAGAAGGCCGGCGCCGACGCGGCACTCGTCGTCACGCCCTACTACAACCGGCCGACGCAGCGCGGCCTCTATGCGCATTTCGCTGCCGTCGCCAAGGCGACCAGCCTGCCGATCATCATCTACAACATTCCGCCGCGCTCGGTGATCGACATGATGCCCGAGACGATCGGCCAGTTGGTGCATGACTTCAAGAACATCGTCGGCGTCAAGGACGCCACCGGCAAGGTCGAGCGGGTTTCCGAGCAGCGTGCCACGTGTGGCAAGGATTTCATCCAGCTTTCCGGCGAGGACGCCTCGGCACTCGGTTTCAACGCCCATGGCGGCGTCGGCTGCATCTCGGTGACGGCGAATGTCGCGCCGCGGCTGTGCGCCGAATTCCAGGAGGCGACGCTTTCCGGCGACAGCGCCAAGGCGCTGGACTTGCAGGACCGCCTGCTGCCGCTGCACAAGGCGATTTTCCTGGAACCCGGCGTGTCCGGCGCGAAATATGCGCTGTCGAAGCTCGGCAAGGTCGAGAACGTGCTGCGTTCGCCGCTGGTCACCATCGAGCAGTCGACCGCCGAAAAGATCGATGCGGCCATGAAGCACGCCGGCTTGATTAACTAGCGAGCCCGTTTGGAAACTCTACTCCTGCGGCCAACTGAAGGCGTCACCTGCGCTTCCGGTGCTCACGTACTATATGTACGCTCCGCTCCGGTTCTCGCATGGCCCCGAAAGCGTTCGCTTTCGGAAAGGACCATGCGCAAGCTCAGGCTTCTAGAGCGTCCTTTGCGCGTTTGAAAAACGCGCGGCGCTCTAGTGCCACCATCATCTGACTCGCAGGAGCGAGTTTCGAAACGGACTCTAGACGTTATGAACCAGGTCAGAAAAGCCGATCCCAACAACAAGACCGTTGCGGAAAACCGCAAGGCGCGGTTTTCCTACGAGGTGCTCGACACGATCGAGGCCGGCTTGGTGCTGACCGGCACCGAGGTGAAGTCGCTGCGCCAGGGCCAGGCCAACATCCAGGACAGCTACGCCTCGGTCGAGGGCGGCGAGATCTGGCTGATCAACTCCTATCTGCCGGAATATCTGCAGGCCAACCGCTTCAACCACGAGCCGCGCCGGCGCCGCAAACTCCTGCTCAACAAGCGCGAGATGGCCAAGCTGTCGCAGAGCGTCGATCGCGAAGGCATGACGCTGGTGCCGCTAAAAATCTATTTCAATGAAAAAGGCAGGGCGAAGCTTTTGCTCGCCGTCGGCCGCGGCAAGAAACTGCACGACAAGCGCGAAACCGAAAAGCAGCGCGACTGGTCGCGCGAAAAGGGCCGGCTGCTGAAGGAGCGTGGGTGAGGAGCGGTCCGCGAAGCGGACGAAAAGCCAACGATTTGGCTTTTCGAGCGACGAACGCCCGGAGCCATAGCGGAGGGCAGGGCGGTTCAACAGGGATAGGCCTCTTTTGAAGAACCGGATGAGGTACCGGATTGTCCTTTGGGGTGCGGCCAGCCTGATCCTGGCGTGCCTTGTCACGGCCGCCGGCTATTTCTACTCCCGACCGTTTTCTCCGGACCGCGGCAAATTTCCGGTCAGGGGCATCGACGTTTCGCATCATCAACGACAGATCGACTGGCGGCGTGTTGCCGCCGATGATGTCGCCTTCGCCATCATCAAGGCAACTGAAGGCGGCGACCATGTCGACGATGCCTTCGCCGCCAATCTGAGCGAGGCGCGTGCGGCTGGTCTGGCGGTCGGCGCCTATCATTTCTTCACCTTCTGCAGGCCTGGCGCCGATCAGGCGAAGAATTTCATCTCCGTCGTGCCGCGCGATCAAACGCTGCTGCCGCCGGTGGTGGATATCGAATTCGTCGGCAATTGCCCGCGGCGGCCATCGCCCGAAGAACTGAGCGTTGAACTCTCGGCTTTCCTCGGCCCTGTCGAGGCAGCTTTCGCCAAGACGGCGATCCTCTATGTGACCGACGACGCGGCACGGGCCTATGCCGGCCAGATCGTCGGTCGCCGGCGCTGGGTTCGTTCGCTGGCGCTGCAGCCAGGTCATGACGACTGGATCTATTGGCAGTACCACGACAGCGGTCGCGTCGACGGCATCACCGGCGATGTCGATCTGAATGTGCTTCAGGGCGGGCCGGAGAAATTGGCCGAGCTGTTTGCGTCGCCGCCCGAATCTATCACTCCAGAAACGCCGCTATCTCCCTGAAGACGTTGACGAACATTGCTTCCGTCAGCACGCCGGTGTTGGTGTTGTAGCGCGAGCAATGATAGCTGGAAAACAGCGTCACGCCATTGATTTGCTGCTGCCCGCCATGCTTGAACGGATAAGCGGCGACACGCTGGCCGAGCGCCCGCACGGTCGACTGGTGCGCGATCGAGCCCAGCGCCAGCACGGCGCGCAGGTTCTTGAACCGCGCGATCGTCGGCACCAGGAACGTCCGGCAGGTGGCGATCTCGGCGCCGGCCGGCTTGTTGTCCGGCGGCACGCAGCGAACTGCATTGGTGATCGCCGTGCCGACAAGCTCCAGCCCGTCATCGGGCCGCGCCTTGAATTGGCCACGGGCAAAGCCGTGTGCGATCAGCGTGTTGTAGAGCAGGTCGCCGGCAAAATCGCCGGTGAAGGGGCGTCCGGTGCGGTTTGCGCCGCGCAGGCCCGGCGCCAGTCCGACGATCAGCAGCCGCACCGCATCCTCGCCCTCGGGTGGCAGAAAGGTCGGCACTGGTGCATTGAACCATGACGGCTCGCGCTGCCGCCATTGCGCGATAAAATCGTGCAGCCGCGGGCAGAGCGGGCAATCGCGGTCGGGCTCGGAGGACGCGACCAGGGGAGCGGTCAAGACCGCCGCCGTCAATACTCGTCCTCGTCGACTTCGGCCGGTTCGGGCCGGCGCACCGGCCGCTCGGACGGATCGCGGCCGACATCGCTCTTCAAGGTAATCAGGTCGATGAAATGATCGGCCTGGCGGCGCAGATCGTCGGAAATCATCGGCGGCTGCGAAGCCATGGTCGAGACGATCGAGACCTTGCGCCCGCGCCGCTGCAGCGCCTCGACCAGCGTGCGGAAATCGCCGTCGCCGGAAAAGATGACATAGTGGTCGACGACATCGGCGAGTTCCAGTGCATCGACGGTCAGCTCGATGTCCATATTGCCCTTGATCTTGCGGCGGCCGGTCGAGTCGGTGAACTCCTTGGCCGGCTTGGTCACCACCTTGAAGCCATTATAGTCGAGCCAATCGATCAGCGGCCGGATCGAGGAATATTCCTGATCCTCGACCAGCGCGGTGTAGTAGTAGGCACGCAGCAGGTAGCCGCGCTTCTGGAAGTTCGACAAAAGCCTGCGGTAGTCGATGTCAAAGCCGAGCGCACGCGAGGTGGCGTAAAGATTGGCACCGTCGATGAAAAGAGCGATTTTTTCACGAGGGTCGAACATGGAAATATTCCTTTTCGAAAATAAGCGGTCGTCTAAATGCGCGTGACTATCGGTCGGCTTGAAATAACCGGCTGACCTTCGTCATTCGAGATAACGCCGGTTTTACGGCAATCCAAGGGTATGATGCTGCATAGCAAGCAATTGTGATCGGTGCCGCATGTCGCAGGCGGCGCGCGCCCAGACTGGCCTTGGCCAGACCCGGGGCCGAGGCCCCCAGGCCCGGCTTTGTCCGGCACTGCCAAGAAGCTTGTATTTTGGCGGCGTTCGGGTTATGGACCGCGCCTGTTTTCCATCAAATCCAGGCATGAAAGGGGCAGCTCATGGCCCGCGTAACCGTTGAAGATTGCATCGACAAGGTCAACAACCGCTTCGAGCTCGTGCTTCTGGCCGGCCACCGCGCCCGTCAGATCAGCCAGGGCGCGCAGATCACCGTTCCTCGTGACAACGACAAGAATCCGGTCATCGCGCTGCGCGAGATCGCCGAGGAGACATTGTCGCCCGATGACCTCAAGGAAGACCTGATCCACTCGCTGCAGAAGCATGTCGAGGTCGACGAGCCGGAAGCCGAAGGCGAGGCGATCGCCGACCAGACCGGTACCGCCGCTGCGGCAACCGACGCCGACGACACCGAGGACAACATCACCTTCGACCGCATGACCGAGGAAGACCTCCTGGCCGGCATCGAAGGTCTGGTGCCGCCGGAAAAAAGCGACGATTATTGATCTTCCCACCGGCCGCCGACACTTTCGCGCCGGCGGTTTCGTGGTTATCTATGACATGCGCCGTACGCCAGTGCGGCGCATGATTCATTTCAGCACTGCGAGATCCCGCCCATGATGCGTCAGTATGAGCTTGTCGAGCGCGTCCAGCGCTACAAGCCTGACGTCAACGAGGCGCTGCTCAACAAGGCCTATGTCTACGCCATGCAGAAGCATGGTCACCAGAAGCGCGCCTCCGGCGATCCCTATTTCTCGCATCCGCTCGAAGTCGCCGCCATCCTCACCGAAATGCACATGGATGAGGCGACCATCGCGGTTGCCTTGCTGCACGACACGATCGAGGACACCACGGCGACCAGGGCCGAGATCGACGAGCTGTTCGGTCCGGAAATGGGCAAGCTGGTCGAAGGCCTGACCAAGCTGAAGAAACTCGACCTCGTCTCCAAAAAGGCCGAGCAGGCGGAAAACCTGCGCAAGCTGTTGCTGGCGATATCGGAAGACGTTCGCGTGCTGCTGGTCAAGCTTGCCGACCGCTTGCACAACATGCGCACCCTCGACCATGTGCCCGAAGCCAAGCGCCTGCGCATCGCCGAGGAAACGATGGATATCTATGCGCCGCTGGCCGGGCGCATGGGCATGCAAGGCATGCGCGAGGAGCTCGAGGAGATCGCCTTTCGCTTCATCAATCCGGAAGCCTACCGCGCCGTCACCGCGCGGCTCGCCGAAATCTTCGAGCGCAACAAGGATGTGCTGTCCGAGATCGAGAAGGCGCTGTCCACGCTGTTCGACAAATATGCGATCAAGGCCGAGGTCAAGAGCCGTCAGAAGAAGCCGTGGTCGGTGTTCCGCAAGATGGAGGCCAAGGCGCTGTCCTTCGAACAGCTGTCCGACATTTTCGGCTTTCGCGTCGTCGTCGATACCGTCGAGGACTGCTACCGCGCGCTCGGCGCCATCCACACCACGTGGTCGATGGTGCCCGGCCGCTTCAAGGACTACATCTCGACGCCGAAGCAGAACGACTACCGTTCGATCCACACCACCATCGTCGGACCGTCGCGGCAGCGCGTCGAGCTGCAGATCCGCACCTATCAGATGAACAAGATCGCCGAATATGGCGTTGCCGCGCATTCGATCTACAAGGACAGCGGCGGCAAGGTGAACGGCACCGCCCACGCGATCTCGAAGGAGACCAACGCCTATGCCTGGCTGCGGCGTACCATCGAGCAGCTTGCCGAAGGCGACAATCCCGAGGACTTCCTCGAAAACACCAAGCTGGAACTGTTCCAGGACCAGGTTTTCTGCTTCACGCCCAAGGGCATGCTGATCGCGCTGCCGCGCGGCGCGACGCCGATCGATTTCGCCTACGCCGTGCACACCGATGTCGGTGATACCTGCGTCGGCGCCAAGGTCAACGGCCGCATCATGCCGCTGATGACCGAGCTGAAGAATGGCGACGAGGTCGAAATCATCCGCTCCAAGGCGCAGGTGCCGCCGGCGGCATGGGAATCGGTGGTCGTCACCGGCAAGGCGCGCTCGGCGATCCGCCGCGCCACCAAGAATGCCATCCGCAAGCAGTATTCGGGTCTCGGCATCCGCATACTGGAACGTGCTTTCGAGCGGTCAGGCAAGATTTTTACCAAGGAAAGCTTGAAATCGGTGCTGCATCGGCTGGCACGCAAGGACATCGAGGATGTGCTGGCCTCTGTCGGCCGCGGCGAACTTGCCTCTACCGATGTCATCAAGGCGGTGTTTCCCGACTACAAGGACGAGCGCATCACGCTGGCGGCGCCCAAGCAGCGCGAGGAGGGCTGGTCGAAGATCCGCAACGCCGCCGGCATGCTGTTCCAGATTCCGGGCCGCGCCGCACGCAAGGACAAGGACCAGCCAAGGGACGGCGCCGTACCGATCCGCGGCGTGCGCGGCGACCTGCCGGTGCGCTTCGCGCCGGAAGGTGCTGTGCCCGGCGACCGCATCGTCGGCATCGTGCAGCCGGGGACCGGCATCACCATCTATCCGATCCAGTCGCCGGCGCTGCAGGCCTTCGACGACCAGCCAGAACGCTGGATCGACGTGCGCTGGGACATAGACGAGCGCACCAAGGAGCGGTTTCCGGCGCGCGTCTCGGTCACCGCCATCAACGCGCCGGGCTCACTGGCCGACATTGCGCAGGTCGTTGCATCCAACGATGCCAACATCCATACATTGTCGATGGTGCGCACCGCGCCTGATTTCACCGAAATGCTGATCGATCTCGAAGTCTGGGACCTGAAGCACCTGAACCGGCTACTGTCGCAGCTCAAGGACAATTCGAGCGTCAGCGACGCACGGCGGGTGAATGGGTGAATGGCGAGAGTAGTGAATAGTGAATAGTGAATAGTGAATAGTGAATAGTGAAAGAAGGGCGCTCTCACTGCCGACTACTGACCATTCACTATTCACCATTCACCATTCACCATGAACGGAGCGAACAATGAACACCGACGAAGTGCTGGGCGTTTTCCGTGAGGCCGGTGCCGTTCTCGAGGGGCATTTCATCCTGACTTCGGGTTTGCGTAGCCCGGTCTTCCTGCAGAAGGCGCGGGTCTTCATGCATGCCGACAAGACCGAGCGCCTGTGCAAGGCGCTGGCCGAAAAAATCCGCGCTGCTGTGTCCGGCAGGATCGATTACGTCGTCGGCCCGGCGATCGGCGGGCTGATCCCGGCTTACGAGACCTCGCGCCATCTTGGCGCACCGGCGATCTGGGTCGAGCGGGAAGCGGGCGAGTTCAGGCTCCGCCGCTTCGAGATCGCCAGCGGGTCGCGCGTCGTCATCGTCGAGGACATCGTCACCACCGGCCTGTCGATCCGCGAGACCATCGACTGCCTGCGCGCGCTTGGAGCCGAGGTGGTTGCCGCTGCCTGCATCATCGACCGCTCGGCCGGCAAGACCGATGTCGGCGTGCCGCTGATCGCGCTCGCCGAATATGAGGTTCCGGCCTACCCGGCCGACAGGCTGCCGCCCGAGCTTGCCGCCATACCGCCGGTCAAGCCCGGCAGCCGCAACATATAAGGCATGTCGCCCAAAAGCATGCCCTCCTTGGACTTGAACCGGGGCTTGAACCGAGGGTGCGCAGCGGTTTGGGGACACGAACATTAACTGAGGCGCTACGTTGATTGCCGGTATCGATCATTTCGTGCTGACGGTTAGCTCCGTAGAGGACACCTGCGCCTTCTATCAGCGCGTGCTCGGCTTCAATCGCCTCGACGAGCCGGACCGGCCGACGGCGCTGCTGTTTGGAACGCAAAAGATCAATGTGCATGAGGCAGGCCACACTTTCGAGCCGAAGGCCAAGGCGCCGACGCCGGGCTCCGCGGATTTTTGCCTGGTCGCCGCGCGCCCGCTCGCAGAGGTATGCGCCAGCCTGGCTGCCAACGGCGTTGCGGTCGAAGTCGGGCCGGTCGAGCGGATCGGAGCCCGTGGCCCGATGATGTCGGTCTATTTCCGCGATCCGGACGGCAATCTCGTCGAGATCAGCTGGTACAACAGGTAACCGGGATTTTCGGCGAGAACGAAGTGCATTGGCAAGGTCGGCTTGCGGGCAACCGTGTTCTCGCCTGCCGCAGCCATCGTCCAGGTGCGACGCGCTTTAGTTTGCCAAAGCCACAGCTCAGGCCAGTTCCGCTTCCACAGGGCAGTCTTGGCAAGCGGTATAGTTGCAGAGCCGGCAAATACGGTATGCATGGTCCTCGGTGCTGACGAGCCCACGCAACAGCTTGGCGGCAAGATTACCGAATTCCTGCAGCTCCTCCTGACTTAGAACAGCGAGCGCTGACGCGAGCCCTTTCTGGCGAGCGGAAAGAATAGCACTGCAGGTCGTCTCGCCCAGAGGAGTGAGCCTTAGCGCTACCGCGCGATAGTCGTCAGGCGCCGAGAACCGAGCCGCCAATCCCTCCGCGACCAGTCGATCGACTAGTCTGACGGTGCCCGAATGGGACAGTGACAATGCACGGCGCAGCCTCTCGATCGACAGGCCCGGTACGTGGCCAATGAGGGTGATCGCGGAAGCCGCTGGGCCGGGCTCCGGTGCTTTGGCCTGAGCGTCCCGCTGCAAAATGTCCGCAAAGGCGAGCGCTAGAGCGCCAATCACATTTTCAATCCTGGAATCGGTCATCGCCAAAAAATATATGCTCGGCGCATATACATCAAGGTCGAATTATTATATGCTTGGAGCATACAAATCGAAAGGAGAAGGCCATGTTTACCTCTGCAACCGCCAACGCTCCGTTCGTGGCGCGCATCAATCAAGCTGGCTACCACCTTGCTGCCGTCGGTCGCGCGGTAACCCTTCTGGGGGTGGTGCTCCCTCTGCTGTTGATCGGCATTTTGAAATTTACTGCAATCGAGATCGAGGCGCTTAGGCCATTCATCGAGAATACGCCTTGGCTGGCATGGCTCTATCCCGCGTTCGGATCTGCGGGAGCCTCCTACTTCCTGGGCGTGGTCGAACTGGTCACAGCGCTTCTGCTGATAGCATCTGTCCGCAGCGTTTGGGCCGGCCTCGTGGGGGGTGCCATCGGCTCAGTCATCTTCGCGCTGACATCCTCGACAATGCTCACCCTGCCGATCTGGGAAACGGGCTCCGGAGGGTTTCCCTTCCTCAACGGGTTAGGTGCCTTTCTGATCAAGGATGTCGCCTTGCTCGGAGTGAGCCTGGTCATATTGGGGAGCAGCCTTCAGCAACTCGTATCCGACCTCGGCCGAAAAATTGATCGTGGTGATGAACAACGCATCGAGAGGTGAAAGATGTCTCTACTCGCTATCTGGCGCAGGACGGACGAACCAGGGCACGATGTCGTGCAGCTAAAGCAGACAGACCTCGGCTGGCACTTGAATGGAGCCGCTGTATACCTGTCGGATGCGGGCCCGGCACGTTTGGACTACACTGTGCAACTGGCCGAAGATTGGACGACCAAATCCGGCAGCGTTCGCGGGTTCATCGGTTCCCAGTCAGTCGATCTCACAATAATCCACAACGAGACCGGCTGGACTGTCAATGGGCAGCGGCAGCCGGCGGTTCAGTCGATGGTGGACCTGGACTACAGTTTTACGCCGGCGACGAACCTGCAACAAATTCGCAGAATGAACCTGAAGGTCGGCGACAAGGCGGATTTTCCGGTGGCCTGGCTGGTGGCTGGCGTGTCGAGTTTGGTTGTTCTGCCGCAAACCTACCATCGTGTGAGTGAGACCGAGTACATCTACGAGGCTCCCACAGTGCCATACCGTGCTACGCTGCTCATTCCCGAAGCTGGCTTTGCCGAGGATTACCCCGACGGCTGGGTTTTCGAGACCGGCAACGCCGGCCGCGCACTATAGGATTGCGGCTGAAGCTTGGCGCTCGCAAGCTGACATCCATGCAACTTGCTGCTTCGGAGCAAGGCGAACCCGTCGCATTTGGTTACCTCCTGTGGCAGACCATCGCGGCAGCGATTCGTTGTCTTGGGGCTTGGGTGTCGCTATATCGAAGCCTTGATTGCCTTCCGGCGTGCAACCGGGTGGCCGGGCCGGCGTATTGGATCAGGACAGGAACAGAGTGCTTTTTCGACGCCGCAAGCCTGATGGTCTTCTCGAGCGGGTGCGTCTCCATGTATGGCCACGCCGCTGTTTCTCGCGCTCCATGCGCCTGATGAACAGAGCTGGAACGGCCGGACGGGAAGTTCCCGCCCAATGATCATTGGCATCGGCAGCGACCTGATCGATATCAGACGCATCGAAAAATCGCTGCAGCGCCATGGCCAGCGCTTCATCCAGCGTATCTACACCGAGGTCGAACAGGCCCGCTCCGAAAACCGCGGCGCCCGCGCCGCCTCTTATGCCAAGCGTTTTGCTGCCAAGGAGGCCTGCGCCAAGGCGCTGGGCACCGGTATGGCGCAAGGGGTGTTCTGGCGCGACATGGGCGTCCTCAATCTGGCCAGCGGCAAGCCGACCATGGCGTTGACCGGCGGGGCGGCGGCGCAGTTGGACAAGATCCTGCCTGAAGGGCACAGGGCCGCGATCCACCTCACCATCACCGATGATTTTCCGCTTGCTCAAGCCTTTGTGATAATCGAGGCGATGCCCGTCGAATAAGCGCCATATTGATCGCATCTGACCACCGGCATGACGTTGCCCAGCGCGCGCCGAGACTCTATACCAACCAACGCATAATCGAGGACGACATGAGCGTGGCTGAAAAATCCCAGAAGAAATCCGGCGGGCTTGGCGAAACCGTCAGCGTCATCGTCCAGGCGCTGTTGCTCGCTTTGGTCATCCGCACGCTTCTTTTCCAGCCATTTTCTATACCGTCCGGGTCGATGCGGCCGACCTTGCTCGAAGGCGACTATCTCTTCGTCACCAAATGGTCCTATGGCTTCTCGCGCTATTCGCTGCCGTTCGGGCCGGACCTGTTTTCGGGCCGCATCTGGGGCGCCGAGCCGAAGCGCGGCGACGTGGCGGTGTTCAAGTTCCCGCCGGACCCCTCCGTCGACTACATCAAGCGCGTCGTCGGCCTGCCGGGCGACAAGATCCAGGTCAAGGATGGCCAGCTCTTCATCAACGGCGTCGGCGTGCAGCGCCAGAAGGTCGGGCAGATCGACAATCGCGACATCACCGAGGAGAGCGGGCCGGTCGACGTCTATCGCGAGACATTGCCGAATGGCGTCAGCTATGACACGCTCGACCTGATACCCAACTCGATCGGTGACAACACCCAGGAATTCGACGTGCCGCCCGGCCACTATTTCATGATGGGCGACAACAGAGACAATTCCTCGGACAGCCGCTTCACCGTCGGTTTCGTGCCCGACGAGAACCTGGTCGGTCGCGCCAACCTCATCTTCTTCTCGATCGGTGGCAGCGCCAGCCCGCTCGAAATCTGGAAATGGCCGTCGCAGATGCGCGCGTCGCGCCTGCTCCATTTCGTCAGATAGGTCATGGTGGCGACAAAACGGCTGACCGTCGACGCGCTCGCCGAAGCGCTCATGGAGCGCACCGGCCACGCCTTTGCCGACCGACAGCGCTTGCAGCGCGCGCTGACCCATGCCAGCGCCCGCAGCAGCCATGCCGGCATCGACTATGAGCGTTTCGAATTCCTGGGCGACCGCGTCCTCGGCCTGGTCGTCGCCGACATGCTGCTGGCGGCGTATCCTGACGCTGCCGAAGGTGAGCTGTCGCTCCGGCTCAACGCGCTGGTCAATGCCGAGGTGCTGGCGGACATCGCCGAGGAGATCGGCCTGCCGGAGTTGATCCGTGCCGGCTCGGACGTACGCGGCCTGGACGGGCGTAAACGCGTCAATCTGCGGGCTGATGCGCTGGAATCGCTGATCGCCGTGCTCTATCTCGACGGCGGGCTGGAGGCGGCCCGCGCCTTCATCCACAAATACTGGCGGCCGCGCTCGCAGGCCATCGGCGCCGCCCGCCGCGATGCCAAGACCGAACTGCAGGAATGGGCGCATCAGGCGGCAGGCGCCGTGCCGGTCTACATAATTGACAGCCGCGAGGGACCGGACCACGATCCGCTGTTCACCGTCACCGTCAAGGTCGGCGCCTATCCGCCGGCGACCGGCAGCGGGCGCTCCAAGCGCGAGGCCGAGCAAACCGCCGCGACTGCGCTGCTGTTGCGCGAAGGCGTCTGGCTGAACAAGGGGAGCGCGGTATGACCGCCACCGAAGACGTCCCGCCGGCAACAGAAGCCGCCACCAGGCATTCCGGCTTCGTCGCGCTGATCGGCGCGCCCAATGCGGGGAAATCGACGCTGGTCAACCAATTGGTCGGCGCCAAGGTGTCGATCGTCACCCACAAGGTGCAGACGACGCGCGCCATCGTGCGCGGCATCGCCATCCACAACAACGCACAGATCGTCTTCGTCGACACGCCGGGCATTTTCAGGCCGAAGCGGCGGTTGGACACGGCGATGGTGACGACCGCCTGGGGTGGCGCCAAGGACGCCGACATCGTGCTGCTGCTGATCGACGCCGAGCGCGGCATCAGGGGCGACGCCGACGCGATCCTCGAACGGCTGAAGGATGTCCGCCAGCCGATGGTGCTGATCCTCAACAAGGTCGATCGGGTCAAGCCCGAGGCGCTGCTGGCCCTGTCCGCGGCAGCGAATGAAAGGGTGCCCTTCAAGCGCACCTTCATGGTCTCGGCGCTAACCGGGTCGGGCTGCAAGGACGTGCTCGACTATCTCTCGGAAACCCTGCCTGCCGGCCCTTGGTATTACCCGGAAGACCAGATCTCCGACTTGCCGATGCGTCAGCTGGCGGCCGAGATCACCCGCGAAAAGCTCTATCTCAGGCTGCATCAGGAACTGCCCTATTCCTCCCATATCGAGACCGAGAAATGGGAAGAGAAGAAGGACGGCTCGGTGCGCATCGACCAGACCATCTATGTCGAGCGTGACAGCCAGAAGAAGATCGTGCTCGGCCACAAGGGCGAGACGATCCGTGCCATCGGCCAGGCGGCACGCATGGAGATATCCGGTATCCTCGAACAGAAGGTGCATCTTTTCCTGTTCGTCAAGGTGCGCGAGAACTGGGGCGACGACCCCGAGCGCTATCGCGAGATGGGGCTGGAGTTTCCGCATTAGAGCATGTTCCCGAAAAGTGGGAGCCGGTATTCGGAAAGATCATGCTCGAACAAGAAGTCACTATCGATACAGCCCTCGTGAGCCGGTTGGTCGCCACGCAATTTCCCCGATGGAAGGATCTTGCTGTCCGGCCGGTTGCATCAGGCGGATGGGACAACAGGACCTTTCATCTCGGAAACCATATGCTGGTGAGGCTGCCGAGTGCGGCCGCCTATGCCTTGCAGGTCGAAAAGGAACATCGCTGGCTGCCAAGGCTTGCGCCTCTGCTGCCGCTGCCTGTCCCTGTCCCGCTGGCGATGGGAGCCCCGGCCGACGACTATCCCTGGCATTGGTCCGTCTACCGCTGGATCGAAGGCGAGACGGCGACGCTGGAGCGTATTGCCAGCCTGCCGCAATTCGCGGCCGGCCTGGCCCAATTCCTGATCGCCCTGCAACGGGTCGATCCCGCCGGTGGACCGGCGCCAGGGCAGCACAACTTTTTTCGCGGCGGACCACTGAGCGTCTACGACGGTGAGACCCGGCAAGCAATTGCAGCCCTCGACGGCAGGATCGACACGGCCGCCGCGAGTGCGGTGTGGGAAGCAGCGCTTGCCGCGACATGGCACGGCGCGCCCGTCTGGTTCCACGGCGACGTCAGTTGGGGAAACCTGTTGGTCAGGCAAGGTGCTTTGAGCGCCGTGATCGACTTCGGAACTTCAGGCGTGGGCGATCCCTCGTGCGACTTGGCGATTGCGTGGACGCACTTCGAAGGGAAAAGCCGAGAGGTGTTTCGCGCCGGTCTTCAGGCCGGTGAGGCAACCTGGGCGCGAGGCCGTGGCTGGACGCTATGGAAAGCGCTGATTACGGTCGCCGGCCATATAGACATCAATCCAATCGAGGTTGAAAAGTCGCGACGCGTGATCGATGAAGTGCTTGCCGATCACCTCCGCGCGGACCGCCGCGGAGGGCACCGACACAGCGCCTGAAAAACTTGATTTCGCCACCGAAGCGGTGACAAGCTGCGTTCATGGAATGGCGCGACGAGGGAATTATTCTCGGCACCCGCAAGCATGGCGAAACCAGCGCCATTCTTGAGGTCATGACGCGTGCGCACGGCCGCCACCTCGGCCTTGTGCGCGGCGGCCGCTCGCGCAAGCAGCAGCCGGTTCTGCAGCCCGGCAACCGCGTCGACCTGTTGTGGCGGGCGCGACTCGACGAGCATCTGGGCACCTTCCAGGCCGAGGCGATCGAGATGAACGCCGCCCGGCTCATGGACAGCGCCGTCGCCATCTATGGGCTGCAGACCATGGCGGCGCATCTGCGCCTGCTGCCCGAGCGCGACGCGCATGACGGCCTCTACGAGACGCTGGCCGTGATGATCGCCCATCTCGACGATGCGGACGCCGCCGGCGAGCTGGTGGCGCGCTTCGAATTGCTGATTCTCGACGAACTCGGCTTTGGCCTCGATCTCAGCCAGTGTGCCGCGACCGGCGCCAGGCAGGACCTTGCCTATGTCTCGCCGAAGTCCGGGCGCGCCGTGTCGCGCGCCGCAGGCGCGCCATGGCGCGACAAGATGCTGGTGCTCCCCGCATTCCTGCAGCGCGGCTCCGGGCTGCGCGCCGATCCGGCGGCGATCGAGGACGCCTTCCGGCTGACCGGCTTCTTTTTTTCCCGCCATGTCTACGAGCCCCGCGGTATCGAGGCGCCCGGCGCCCGCACCGGCTTCCTCGCCGCCCTACGCAAGCACCATGCGCTGCACAAGGTGATCGGGGGAGAGACCGTTACATGAGCGAAGCGGAACTCTATCCCGGCCGTGTGTCGCCGCTCCGCCTCGGCACCATTTCGCACGCCGACATCGCTGAATATACCGGCCTGGAATTGCTCCAGCGCATTATCGACAACAAACACAAGGCGCTGCCGCTGGCTTTCGGCACCGAAACGTGCTCGATCTTTCCGGCCGCCAATCTGGCGGCGGGCTGACTCGGCTGGCCGCCTGGCCGCCGTATTTGTCGGTCACTACTGGCTTGGTTTGGGGGAACCGCCATGTTCGAAAGCCTGATCGGCCTCGTCGCGATCATCGCGCTGTTCGTCATTATCTCGCGCCAGCAGAGCCGCATCGGCCTGATCGAGCGCGAAATTGGCGCGCTGCGCAGCCTCGTGCTTTCGGGCGTCCATGTTGGCCCGCCGCAGCCCAAGCCGGTAGAACAGGCCGCAAACGACAGCATGCCGGCAGACGCGGCAGTTGCAGCCGTGACCGACATTGCCCCGCCAGCGGCGGGCGAAGCTGAGGAAAAGCCGTCCATAGAAGTTGAAGCCGGGGAGGCCGCATCCGGACCGTGGGCTGGGGGCGAAGCGGCGCCGGCTGGATCTGCACCTGCGCCACCGGCCGCAGCGACGGCGAAAGCGGCCCAAAAACCCGACATTGAAACGGCGCTCGGCACCCGCTGGGCGGTCTGGGTCGGCGGCATCGCGCTGGCGCTGGGCGGGCTGTTTCTGATCCGCTACACTATCGAGGCCGGCATTTTCGGTCCCGGCGTGCGGCTGAGCATGGCAGCAATGCTCGGGCTGGTGCTGGTTGCCGTCGGCGAGTTCATCCGCCGTACCGGCTTCAAGGTTCCGGTGCAGGGCGTCGCCGGCGCCTATATTCCGGCGATCCTGACGGCGGCCGGTGCTTTCATCCTTTTCGGCACGGTTTATGCCGCGCATGGCGTCTACGGCTTCATCGGGCCGGCGCTCGCCTTCACGCTGCTCGGCGCCATCGGTGTGGCGACGATCGCAGCAGCCCTCGTCCATGGCCAGGCGCTGGCCGGCGTCGGCCTGCTCGGCGCGGTGGTGACGCCCATGTTGGTCGCCTCGCAGGCACCGAATCCTTGGGCGCTGTTCGGCTATTTGGCGATTGTGCTCGCCGCTACCGGCGTGATCGCCCGCCTGCGCGACTGGAAATTGCTGATGGCGGCAGCGTTCGTCGGCACCGGCCTCTGGACCATTCTTTACATGACCGATGCGCCGGGCACCAACCTGCCTGTCGTCCTCTTTATCAATGCGGTGACCCTGGCGGTGCTCGCCCTCGTCTGGCTCGGCCGTCGCGGTGGCGAAGCAGAACCCGCCAGGGGCTTCGACTGGCCATCGGTCGCGCCTGGCTTCTTCGTCGGCCTTGCGGCGATGGCGCTGTTCGTCGACCCCGCATACGCTGCCGGCGATGCTCTGCCGGGTGCAGCCCTTATCGCAGCTCTGGTCGCGGTAGCGCTCTACCGGCCGCTGGCGCTGGCGCTTCTGCACGCCGCAGGGCTGGCGACGGTTCTGGTCTATCTCGGCATCATTCCGCCAACCTCTGTCGTTTCAGACTTTTCGGATGGCGCTCTCGGCGTCGATGGCCTGCCGGCGGCAGTTGCCGATACGCTGATGCTCAGGATCGGCATCTTTCTCGGACTTGTGTTCATCGCAGCCGGCTTCTGGGCAGCGCGCAAATTTGCTGCATCGGCTCACATCCGCGCCGCCTCATGGGCGGCATGGGGTGTTGTCGCACCACTGGTCACTCTGTTGGCGCTCTGGTTCACCTTCGGCAATCTCGACCGCGATCTTGTCTACGCGGCGGTTGCAGCCATTCTGGTGGGGGTCTTCGCCACCGGCGGCGAGTGGATTGCGCGCGGTGAACAGCCGCCGCTGCAGGGCGGTGCGGCCGTCTCGTTCGCGCTTGGCGGGGCAGCAGTCGCTGCCTTGCTGATGCTCTACATGGCCTTTGGGTCCGGCTGGACGACCATGCTTCTGGGTGCCGCGGCCATCGTGCCGGCGCTGGCCACCCGCTGGCGCGCCTATCCGGTGCTCGGCTGGATTTCGGTCGCTGCGGTCATCGCGGTGCTCGGCCGCATTGCCTTCGATCCGACAATCGTCGGCGCTGAATTCCTGTCGAGGACGCCGGTGTTCAACTGGCTGCTGCCGGGCTACGGCGTGCCGGCGCTTGCCTTCGGCTTCGCCGCCTGGCAACTCGCCCGCACCACAAATGGCCGGCCACGCCTCGCCATGGAAGCGGGCGCAGCACTGTTTGCAGTGCTCACGGTTGCCATATTGGTGCGCCATGCCATGCATGGCGGCGTCATCGACATGGGTGCTGCGACGCTCGCCGAGCAGGCGATCTACACTTTGATCGCCATCGGCGCCGGCGCAATCCTGGTCGCCATCGACATGCGCTCGCCAAGCTTGGTGCTGCGCTATGGTTCGCTTGCCGCGGGCGTCGTCTCGGTCGCCTTCATCGTCATCCAGCATTTTGTGGCGCTGAACCCGCTGTTTACCGACGAATCGACTGGCCGGATCCCGGTGTTCAACCTGCTGTTCCTCGCCTATCTCTTGCCGGCCCTCGCTGCCGGGGGGCTCGCGCTCTACGTTCGCGACAAGCGGCCGAAATGGTATGCCCCGATGCTGGCGCTGGTGGCGGCGCTGCTCGCCTTCGTCTATGCGACGCTATCGGTGCGGCGGCTGTTCAAGGGCGAGTTCATCGGCCTGTGGAGTGGCCTCGGCCAGCTCGAGACCTACACCTATTCCGCGCTGTGGCTGATCATCGGCGTGGCGCTGCTAACCGCCGGCGTCTGGCTGAAGTCGCAGGTGCTGCGCGTTGCGTCGGCCGCCCTGATCTCGGTCGCCGTGTTGAAGGTGTTCCTCTTCGACATGTCGGAACTGGAAGGCGTGCTGAGGGCGCTGTCCTTCATCGGCCTTGGCGCAGTGCTGATCGGCATCGGCCTGTTTTATCAGCGACTGCTGACAAGAGCGGCGAGAGGAACCTAAGGGATCGTCTGTTTGAATGTCCAATAAAATGGAATAGTTTGAACGTTCAGCAGGAGATATTCAAAAGTGCCTCTCTATATTCGCGACAAAGAAGTGGGTGCGCTGGCCGCAAAATTGCAGTGCGAGATCAACGCTGCCAGTAAAACGGAAGCAGTGCGGATTGCACTCTTGCATGAACTTGAGCGTAACCACGCCCGCAAGCCTTTGCGTGACAGGATTGCGGTGTGGCAGGAGAAGTGTGCCGCGTTGGGGCCATCCGACCCCAACTTCGACATGAAGGCATTCACCGACGAGGCATGGGAAGACTGACGTTGGCGAGCCCGATCCGGGCGGTTCAACTGTGAGTGCCAATACGGCGTGGGATTCCGCAGCGCTGGGGGATGCGAAGGAACTCGACGGCTCGATTGTAGATCGCTGCGCTTTCCGGCACATGCCACGACTCTGCCTTCCCTCTCAATCCCACCGGGAATAAACCAGTCCGCGCCAGCGTTATCTTGTTGCTTGGGTGGCCGGGCGGCGGACCGCTTCGCGTTGGCCGCTTGCGCCGCGCCGTGAAGGCGCGTTCAATCGGATGAACAAAGGCGACCTTAGAACCAGCGGTCATGGACGACAAGAAGGCAGCAATCCTGGGCGAGATACCACGCCTGCGCCGTTATGCGCGCTCGCTGCTGCGCGATCGCGATTCCGCCGACGATCTCGTTCAGGACTGTCTCGAACGGGCGCTTGTGCGGCTCGACAATTGGCAGACTGGAGAAAGCCCCAGGAGGTGGCTGTTTACGATCATGCATCATTTGTTCATCGACCAGATGCGCAAGGTGAACCGGCGCGGCGAAGCAGCGATCCTGCCGCTGGAAGCGCGCGAGGCGCAGGCAGCGCCCGCTGAGCAGGTGGAGAGCATCGCCTCGCGCGAGATCATCGACGCGTTGCAGGCGATCAGCCCCGATCGGCGCGCAGCACTGGTCATGGTCGCCATCGAAGGCTTTTCCTATGCCGAGGCCGCCAATATCCTCGGCGTCCCGGCCGGCACGCTGATGTCGCGCATCGCGCGCGGGCGTGACGAGTTGCGCGGGTTGCTGGATGATGCCGCGCGTCGCCGGGCGATAAGGATCGTCGAGAAATGACCCGGCGCGACTTTTCCGAACGCGACATCCATATGGCCCTCGATGACGAGCTGCCGGTTGACGAGCGCGTGGCTTATGATGCCTGGCTCGAGGCCAATCCTGAAATGAAGGCGAGGAGCGTCCGCTATGTCGCCGACCGCGCAGCACTGCGCGCCGCCTTCGCCGGCGTGGTCGACGAGCCGGTGCCGGCGCGGTTGCAAAATATCGTGTTCGGCGAGGCGCCGGTCAAGACGGCGGCATCGAGCTCGCGCTGGTGGCGGGCGGCTGCCGCAGCGGCGATGCTGGCCATCGGCGGTGTTGGCGGTTATGTCGCCGGCATCGACCATCTCGGTGTGGAAGATCCGGCCGAGGACCAACTCGTCGAGCAGGCGATCGCAGCCCATGTCCTCTATGCCGCCGAGCAGCGGCATGCTGTGGAAGTGCCGGCCAGCGACAAGGATCATCTGCAGACCTGGCTGTCCAATAGGGTCGGCCTGAAGCTGGTCGCACCGGATCTGGCGGCGCAAGGATTCCAGCTCGTCGGCGGTCGGCTGCTGCCCGCTGGCGAGAGCAAGGCCGCGATGTTGCTTTATGAGGACGCCAAGGGCGAGCGCATCTCGCTGTTCGTCACAGCGGAATCGGCCGAGAAGACCAAGGGCACTTATGGATCGGAAGAAGACGGCCCCGAGGCGATCTACTGGTTGGACAAGGGCTATGGCTGCGCCGTCGTCGGCTCGCTGCCGCGCGCGCAGCTGACTGCAGTGGCGAAGAGCGCCTACAGCCAGCTTGTCGCCGGGCTTGCCAGCTGAGCTGCGCTGTTTTTCAAAGCTTGCGTCTACAGCGCCGCGTCTTTGGACACGCAAAGGACGCTGTATCACTTTAATTTGCGCATCATCCTTTTCGAAAATCGATTTCGATTTTTTTTGGGGGTCATGCGCCGCCGAAACTGTCACAATTCAGCCCGAATCGAGGTGCGATAGCGCTTGACGGATGCTGGCGCTTCGGCTGTGTTGTCGACACTTCTAACCAGGCCTTTCCAAGAATCCAATCGAGGTTTTCCAAGCCCGCATGCCTGCCGAGATTCGCACGGCCCGCGCGTCCGACGTCGATGACCTCGCGGCGATCGAAAAAGCTGTTTTCTCTGGCGACCGCATTTCCCGCCGTTCCTTTCGTCAGTTGATCGAACGCGAGACCGCCGAGATGCTGGTTGCCGAAAACGACGGCCGCATCGCCGGCTATGCGGTCGTGCTGTTTCGCAAGGGCAGCGGAGTCGCGCGGCTCTATTCCATTGCCACCGGTCCGCTTTTCGGCGGGCTCGGCATTGGCCGCATGCTGCTTGACCGGGCCGAGGAAGCCGCCTTCGAGCACAACCGCATGATGCTGCGTCTCGAGGTGCGCGAGGACAACAGCCGAGCCATCCGCATTTACGAGCAGAGCGGCTACCGCAAGATCGGCCGCGAACCGGGCTATTACGAGGACGGCGCCACGGCGCTGCGCTACGAAAAGACCCTGCGCGGCGACATTCCGGTCGCCACCAGGGTGCCGTTCTACCAGCAGACCTGCGAATTCACCTGCGGCCCGTGCTGCCTGATGATGGCGATGTCCAATTTCGATGCCGGCTTCGTGCCCGACCCGGTGATGGAAATCCGTTTGTGGCGCGAGTCGACCACCGTTTTCATGATGTCGGGGCCGGGCGGCTGCGAGCCGTTCGGCCTCGCCGTTGCCGGCCACGAAAGCGGGCTCTCTGCCGAGATATATGTCTCCTTCCATGGTGCGCTGTTCCTGCAGTCGGTGCGCAGCCAAGACAAGCGGCGCGTGATGGAACTGGCGCAGGTCGACTTTCGCCGGCGCGCGGAACGTTACGGCATCCCGGTGAATTACCGTCCATTCGCCATCGATGATATCCGCACCGCAATCGCAGAAGGAAAACTGGTGTTGGTCCTGATCAGCGGCTTCCTTATGTTCGGCAAGAAGGTTCCGCACTGGGTGCTGGCCATCGGCGACGATGGTGACCATATCCTGATCCACGATCCCTGGGTCGAAGACGAGAGACAGGAGACCATCCTTGATGCCGCCAACATTCCGGTGCCTTACGGCATCTTCATGAACATGGCGCAATTCGGCCGCGATGGATTGCGTGCCGCCATAATCCTCGGAAAGCGCTGAAGACAATGACCTGGGTCATCCTTACCGGCCGGCAGAACGATCTCGATCAGGTGGCGACTCCGCACAAGATCATCACCAATCGCGACTATCTCGCGCATCCAGCGCTATTTCGCGGCCAGCGGCCGAAAGTCATCAACCTGTCGAACAATTACGGCTACCAAAGCCGCGGCTACTATGCCTCGCTGCTCGCCGGTTCGCGCGGTCACAAGGTCATTCCGACGGTCGAGACGATGATCGACCTGTCCGAGCGCAAGCTCTACGAGCATGCGCTGCCGGAGCTGGAACTCGCGCTCAACAAATGCCGCAAGGATCTGGGCGGAGCCTTTCCGCAAAAAGTCTGCATCTTCTTCGGCATCGGCTCGTCGAGGATATGGGATCGCTTCGCCAAGCTTTTGTTCGACTGGTTCCGGGCGCCGGCGTTGGAAGTCCACATCACGGACAGCGCCGAATGGGCCTCGATCCGCAAGATCGGCTTCCATCCGCTGGCCAGGATGACCGAGGAGGAAGAAAAGCGCTTTCTTCAAAGCCTCGAGACCTACACCAGCCGCGAGTGGCGTGACACCAAGGGCCGCACGCCGGCGCGCTACACCTTCGCCACGCTGGTCGATCCGCATGAGGAGTTGCCGCCATCGGAGATCTCGTCGCTACGCTATTGGGCCAAGATCGCCGAGAAGATGGGGGTCGAAATCGAGCCGATCACCAAAAAGGATCTGGCCAAGCTCGCCAACTACGACGCGCTGTTCATCCGCGAGACGACTTCGATCTCCAATCACACCTACCGCTTCGCGCGCCGCGCCCAGCAGGAAGGCATGCCGGTCATCGACGATCCGCTGTCGATGATCCGCTGCACCAACAAGGTCTATCTCAACGAGCTGATGACCTACAACAAGGTGCCGGTTCCGCCGACGGTGATGATCGCCGGCATCTCCGACCTTGAAGTGGCGGCGCAGACGCTGGGCTTTCCGCTGGTGCTGAAAATCCCGGACTCGTCGTTTTCACGCGGAGTCAAGAAATGCGCTACCTTTGAGGAGCTGAAGACGCTTGCCACCGAATGGCTGGAGGATTCCGATCTCCTGATCGCACAGAAATTCATTCCGACCCAATATGACTGGCGCGTCGGCGTGCTCGGCGGCCAGCCTCTGTTTGCCGTGCACTACCTGATGGCCAAGAAGCACTGGCAGATCGTCAACCACAAGGCCAACGGCAAGCCCGACCAAGGCGGCATCAAGACCTTCACCTTGAAGGAGGCGCCGGCCCATGTCGTCGAGACGGCGGTGAGGGCGGCGCGCTGCATCGGCGATGGCCTCTACGGCGTCGACCTCAAAGAGACCAAGGACGGTGTCTTCGTCATAGAGGTCAACGACAATCCCAACCTCGACCATGGCTGGGAGGACTCTGGCGAAAAAGATGAGGTCTGGGTGCGGCTGACGCAGTGGTTCCTGGAGCGGCTCGACCGACAGGGACGGTAGCAGGGGTTCTATCCGATCGACGCCCCAGCCTTCTATTCGTCGCGGCAGGCTCACACCTTCGGCTCCCCGCCCGAACACGGCGCTGTATCCCTCAGCGTTTTTCAGTCGGCCGGCTGCACTGTTTGGCGCCGCGATTTCTCGATTGCCGCATACCGTTTGAGAAACGCGTTTTGCGCCCAGGTCACCGAACGCGGGGTGAAATCGAAGCGGTCGGCATTGAAGCCGCGCGGCCGGCCGAAGAATTCGGTCGCCTCGGCGGTCGAAAAACCGGCAAGCAGCGTCGCCTCGAAATAGGCGGCGATCTGGTCGGCGCGCTTGATCTCCTTGCGCAGGCCCGCAACCGGTTCGACCGGCAGCAAAAAGCGCAGATGGATGGCACGCTGCAGCCTCAGCTCGCACTCCTTGTAGCTGCCGCCCATCACCGATTTGAACGGTGAGATCATGTCGCCGATGACATATTCCGGAGCGTCGTGCAGCAAAGCCGCCAGCCGCGCATCGGCTGGGGCGTCCGGCACCAGCTCGCCGAAAAGCGCCTCGACCAGCAGCGAATGCTGGGCGACGGAAAAGGCGTGATCGCCGATGGTTTGGCCATTCCAGCGGGCGACGCGGGCAAGCCCATGGGCGATGTCCGAAATCTCGATGTCGAGCGGCGAGGGGTCGAGCAGATCGAGCCGCCGGCCCGACAGCATGCGCTGCCAGGCGCGCGGCGGCGCGCCGGGACGGTCGGCCGCCATCAGGCCTCCTCCGCGCCGACGGGTTCCTGCGGGAAGATGAATTTCGCCCAAGCCGGGATGGTGAGCGACACCGGGACGTCATCCGCCATGATCGGCTGGCCGGCTTCGAGCGCTGCCTTGACGCGGTCGATGCGGGCTATGGCGAGGCCCGCCGTGCCGGCGGCCGTGCCAAGCGTGCCGACCGGTCGCCCTGCAACTGTCACCTCTGTGCCGGGAGCGGGCAGGGGCCGTTCGGCCGAAACGATCAGCACCCGCCGTCTGGCGGTGCCGCGATGCTGCATCCGCGAAACCACCTCCTGGCCGACATAGCAACCCTTACTGAAGCCGACGCCGCCGGTCTCGTCGAGCAGCACATCATGCGGGAAGGCGTCGCCGAGCTGATAGTCGCTGCCACTTTCGGCAATCCCGTGGCCGATGCGCAGAGCTTGCCATGCGGCCGGGTCGCCGCCGGCGGCAGCGGCGCCATAAAAGCGATTGACGACTGCGTCGCGGAACCGTGCATCGGCAACCGGCGTTGAATCAAACTGCGAAGCAGTTGAATCATTCCCCCAAACAACAGCGACAAGTCCCTGATCTGCCTTGGCGATCTCGACCTTGGCCCGCAATTTGTAGAGCATCAGCCGGCGCATGAAATCGTCTGATATATCGGATCGGCATTCAAGGCGGAACAAATTCTCGCCAGCGCGGGAGATCAGGAAGTCGAACAGAATCTTGCCTTGCGGCGTCAGCAAAGCGCCCGGCTTTGCCTCGCCGGCAGCCAGCGCGTCGAGGTCGGTGGTCAGAATGTTCTGCAAAAAACTCTCGGCATCCGGGCCTGACACGGAAACGAGCGCGCGGTCTTTCAACTGGGCGAAGGGCATGGGCGGAAAAGAACCTGATCTTGCAAAACGGTCGGCCATTACGTAAGCCGCTGGCACTCCCCCCGCAAGAGACCGGATCAGCATGGCCACGACCTACGACCTCATCCTGACAGGCGGCACGGTGGTCAACCACGACGGCGAAGGCCGGCGCGACATCGGCATCAACGGCGGGCGCATCGCCGCTATTGGCGATCTCGGCCAGGCTTCCGCTGGCGAAACGGTCGACTGTCGCGGCCTGCACATCCTGCCGGGCGTCGTCGACAGCCAGGTGCATTTCCGCGAGCCGGGGCTGGAGCACAAGGAAGATCTGGAGACAGGTTCGCGGGCAGCGGCGCTGGGCGGCGTCACCGCCGTCTTCGAGATGCCCAACACCAACCCGCTGACCACCAGCGAAGCAGCGCTTGCCGACAAGGTTCGGCGTGCCACCGGCCGCATGCATTGCGACTTTGCCTTCTGGGTCGGTGGCACCCGCGAGAACGCAAAGGACGCCGGCGACCTTGAGCGGCTACCCGGTGCTGCCGGCATAAAAGTGTTCATGGGCTCGTCGACCGGTGACCTTTTGGTCGAGGACGATGAAAGCGTTGCCTCGATCCTGAGGAATACCCACCGCCGTGCGGCCTTCCATTCCGAGGACGAATTCCGGCTGCGCGAGCGGCTCGGCGAACGCATCGAGGGCGACCCGGCCTCGCATCCTGTGTGGCGCGACGAGATCGCCGCCTTACGCTGCACCGAGCGCCTGGTGCGCATTGCGCGCCAGGTTCGCGCCCGCATCCACGTGCTGCACATCTCGACCGCCGAGGAGATTGTTTTCCTCGAACAGCACAAGGACGTCGCGACCTGCGAGGCGACGCCGCATCATCTGACGCTGAGCGCGGATGATTATGCGCAGCTTGGCACGCTGATCCAGATGAACCCGCCGGTGCGCGCATCGCGCCACCGCGACGGCATCTGGCGCGGCATTGCGCAAGGCATTGTCGATGTGCTGGGTTCCGACCACGCCCCGCACACGCTGGCCGAGAAGGCGAAACCCTACCCGGCCTCGCCGTCGGGCATGACCGGCGTGCAGACGCTGGTGCCGATCATGCTCGATCACGTCAATGCCGGCCGGCTGACGTTGCAGCGTTTCGTCGACCTGTCCAGCCACGGCCCGCAGCGTATCTTCGGCATGGCCAGGAAAGGCCGCATCGCCGCCGGCTACGACGCCGATTTCACGATCGTCGATCTGAAGCGCCGCGAGACCATCACCAATGCGCAGGCAGGCTCGAAGGCCGGCTGGACGCCCTATGACGGCAGAGACGTGACCGGCTGGCCGGTCGGCACGATCGTGCGCGGCCGGCGCGTAATGTGGGAAGGCGAGATCGTCACACCCGGACAGGGCAGTGCGGTGGAGTTTTCCGAGGCGCTGGCGGTATAGAGCGGCGGACTTTCAAATCGCATCGTCCCGCCGCTTATCTTCTGTTTGAGCATCGGATTTCCCAAAACCGGTATCCACTCCGATGCTCTGGGCGGGCTTGAGGGTAGGAGAGGCTATGCCGCTCAGTCTCCGGCGACGAAGAACGTCCACTGTCCATCCGGGGTGATGCCGACGCGGTAGAAGATGTAGGCGCCGAACTGCTTCATGCTGTCATAGTCGCCGGCGGTGACGATCTTGAACAGCTCGACCCGCTGCCTGGCGTCGAGTTTGTCCAGCGGCAGCGCGAAGAAATATGGCCAGACATAGAGCTCCTGCGGCGTGCCGACATCGACATGGACATAGCCGGCACTGAGCACCTCTTCCAGGATGGCGAGGATTTCCTGGCCTTCCGCGTCGCCCGAAAGCCCTTTCAGGAAGGTGATCGGATCGCCGTCGATCTCGGCCAGCGACAATTGGGTCATCGCATCGCCCTGGCCGATCAGCGGCCGGAGTTTTTCGATGTCGCCGCTTTTGCAGGCCCCGATAATCAAATCGTGCATGCGCCTGACCGGCTCCGGCAGCTTGCCGAGATCGTAGACGACCTCGGGCAAGGGTTCATCCGGGTCGACTTGCGGATTGGCTATGCCACCATCGTCTGTTGGCCCGCCCGGTTCGACCTGTTCCCGTTCGTCGGGTGGCGTCGGTTGGCTCGCCGCAGGCGGCGTCGCGCCGAGCGGGCCGGGCGTCGGCACCGCGGTTCCGGGCGGCGACATGTCGTCGTCGGCGGGCGGCGTGACTGGCGAGGGCAGGTCCTCGCGCTTGATTTCACTCAAAGCATAGGCGGGGCTGATTGCGAGACAAAGCGCCAGCGGAAACGCGGCGCAAAAAGCGGCAAGCCGGATGCTGAGGGCCAAGCCACGCGGCTGGCCTGACGTCGAAAAATTCACCGCCTGCCTCTCCATGATTCCGTCCAGCTGCCCGGGCCCTTACAGGTGCCCAGGCCCGCCCAGGTGCCCGGGGCATGACGCCCAAGCGGCACGCCGTCATCGAAGAGCCTTATGCCAGTCAGTGCCGCAGCCGTCCCGGCTCGAAGGCCCCAGCTATCACCTTTTCACGCATGCGGTCGAGCAAGGCAAGGGCCGAGGTCTCGCCATTGGCGCGCAGCATCTCGCCGAACGCGGTTTCGAGGGCCGCCTCGGCGATGATTTCCGTCTCGATTCCGGCCGAAAGCCCTTCCGCCCAGGCCTCGCTGTGGCTTTCCACTGCAGTCAGGCGCTTTTCTTCCCTGACCAGCGCGTCGATGTCGTTGACGCCATGTTCCATTGCGATGTCCACCCTTTTCAAGCGGCGATCCGGCGGATGCGGATCAGGCTTGGGCTGTCCCTTTTACTCGCAGGTTAAGTAAGTACTTGTAAATACGACATTTCTGGGGTCGTTTCGACAAGGGTTCGTTACGTTTTGCAAACCTGCGTTCGATCCGATTCAAAACTTAGCCGATTAGGCCGGCGAGCGGGATGAAAACCTTCAGTTTGAGTTAATTCCCCATCCGCGCCGTAACGTTTTGTTAACACCGTTGCAGAAGTGCAACACAACAATTGCACCAAGACGCCACCAGACACAAGCGGGCCGGGACACAAGCGGGTCGGGACACAAGCAGGGGGAGCCAGGCTCAGTTGCCGTAGCGCGAAGCGATGTCGCGCGACAGCGTCTCGCCTTCCTTCATGTAGCGGCCGATGGCTTCGGTCGCCGAGGCGGTACATTGTGTGTAGGTGCCGCCAAAGGAGCGGTAGCCGCGGTTGAAGCTGGCGATGAAGCGGGCGCGCCGCTCCGGGTTCGGGTTTTCCGAAGCAATCAGCTTCTCCATCTCGACCCGCCATTGGTCGCCCTTCTCGCCGCACAGATTACGCAGGAAATGCAGCGACCCAAGCACCTCGGCCAGCCGCATCAGCCCCGGCTCGAACGGCGACTCGGCGGCCATGGCCGGCCGCGCCCCGATTGCCGTACTGGCGGCGAGGCAAACTGCAAGGAAAACCGATGCACGGATCATAAATCTATGTGGCCAAACAATTTGTCGCCTGCAAGGCGATTTTGGAGGTTACTCGCCTGTATTCCTGAGCAATTCGTCGGCAACGGCAAACACCGAAGCGGCAATCGGCAGCGCCGTCATTTCGCTGAGTGTATAGAAGGCGGCGGTCTCGGCGTCGTCGCTGGCCACGGGCTCGCCGCCGGCATAGGTGGCGCCGAATACCGTCAGCAGATAGTCGACCGGGTGCCCGTCGCTGCCGCCGTCGATGTGGATTTCCCGAAGGCGGCGGTAGTTGTGCGCATGCAACCCGGTTTCCTCCAGCAATTCGCGCTGCGCGGCTTGTTCCAGCGTTTCGCCGGCCTCGACCTTGCCGCCTGGAAACGCGTAGAATCCTTGCGAAGGCTGCCGCGCCCGCTTGACTAGCAGCACCGTGTCGCCGCGGACAATGGCGACCGATACAGCCGGGAGTATTTTGCGCATCTCGTCCATGGATCTCCGATCGCTATTTGCCGCAGCCGGTTGTGGACCGGTCGGCGAGAGCAATCATTAGCGGTTGCGCAACGCCGGTTCCATCGCCACCTTCACATCCGACCAATCCAACGAGTTTCAGCTTATGTGCGGACGCTTCGCCTTGACCGCCACGCCGGACCGGGCTGCCGCTTTTCTCGGTCTGCCAGAACTGGAGGATTTCCCGCCCCGCTACAACATCGCACCGACGCAGCCGGTGCTGATGGCGATTGCAGGCGTGCCGCGGGCGCCAGGCTCGAACCTTCCAGACCGGCAGCCGATGCTGGTGCGCTGGGGGCTGATCCCGGCGTGGGTGAAGGACACGCGTGAGTTTCCGTTGCTGTTCAACGCGCGCGCGGAGGGAGCAGCGGAAAAGGCCTCGTTTCGCGCCGCCATGCGCCATCGCCGCGCTCTGGTGCCGGCTTCCGGCTTCTACGAATGGCGTCAATCAGGCGGCAAGCGGGGACAGCCCTATTGGGTGCGGCCGAAGCACGGCGGGCTTGTCGCCTTCGCCGGACTGATCGAGACCTATGCCGAGCCGGGCGGCTCGGAGATGGACACCGGCGCCATCCTGACCGTCAACGCCAATGCCGACATTGCCCATATCCACGACCGCATGCCGGTGGTGATAAATCCGCAGGATTTCGCCCGCTGGCTGGATTGCCGCACGCGCGAGCCGCGCGACGTGGCCGACCTGCTCAGACCGGCACAACTCGATTTTTTCGAGGCCGTCCCGGTTTCCGACCTCGTCAACAGGGTCGCCAACACCGGGCCGGAGATTCAGGAAAGGTGGCCGGAGTTCGAGAAGGCCAGGCGCCGGAAGCCGGGCGCCGACGACAGTCAGATGAGCTTGTTCCAGCAGTAGCTGCTATTTTCTGGGGCGCTTCAGCGCCTTCATTGCCGGCGCTGCCATTTCCGGGCGAACCCGCCGGCCGCACGTCACATCAGGCAGCGCGCGGCGAGGTGATCTTCTGCACTGGCTTCTTCTTCTTCGCTGTGTGGAGAAGGGCGGCGACGATCGCGGCCGGGCCGATCGCCCGGTATTGGCTGGCGAGCGCCGGTTGCTTGGCGCTGCTGGAGTCCTGCTTGGCTCGAGGCATCTTTCTCTTCCCTGGTAACGTCTTCGTGTCCGCGTTTGCTGGTCGAATCCGACCAAATCGTGACATCTGCTGATCTAGCCGGTGAATGTTTCATGACTGTGCCGAGATGTTTAATAAAATGTTTCGCCGCGTCATTACCTGTGATCCAGCGGCTCTTTTGCCGAAAGTTGCGACTTGACGGCAACACTGGCTGAGGCGATAAAGCCGCTCATGAGAACGTCTTTCGCCATTTGTGGCATCTGCATTATTGGCTAGCTTCGCGCTGGTCCGGACGTTTTCGCCTATCTTCCTTCTAGAGTGGACAAACGCCCCGGCCAGCAGGCTGGTGGCTGATTTGCGTCTCGGCGCAAGTGGCCCCAACCAAAAAGTAACGCACCGGGAAGGCACGAATGTCTGACGCATCGAAGGGCCTGCGCCTCTACAACACGCTGACGCGCACCAAGGAGGATTTCTTCCCGATCGATCCGCGCAATGTGCGCATGTATGTCTGCGGCCCGACGGTCTACGACTTTGCCCATATCGGCAATGCGCGACCGGTGATCGTCTTCGACGTGCTGTTTCGTCTGCTGCGCCATCTCTACGGGCAAGCGCACGTCACCTATGTGCGCAACATCACGGATGTCGACGACAAGATCAACGACCGCGCACTGCGCGATTTCGGCACCGAGATTGCCTCGGGAAAGCTGTCGCTGAACGAGGCGATCCGGCGGGTCACCGAAAAGACCGCTGACCAGTTCCACAAGGATGTGGCGACGCTCGGCTGCCTGCAACCTACGGTCGAGCCGCGCGCCACCGAATTCGTCGAGCCGCGCGCAGATGGCAAAGTCGATATGATCTCCTTGATTCAACGCTTGATCGAACGCGGCCATGCCTATGTTGCGGCAGGCGAAGTTCTGTTCGACACGGCCTCGATGCCGGACTACGGCCAATTGTCGAAACGCAATCTCGACGAACAGCAGGCCGGCGCTCGCGTCGCCGTCGATCCGCACAAGAAGAGCCCTGGCGATTTCGTGCTGTGGAAGCTGTCCTCGCCGGAAGAGCCGGGCTGGGACAGCCCGTGGGGCAGGGGCCGGCCGGGCTGGCACATCGAGTGCTCGGCGATGTCGGCCGCCTATCTCGGCGAGGTCTTCGACATTCATGGCGGCGGGCTCGACCTGATCTTCCCGCACCACGAGAATGAAATTGCACAGTCGCGCTGCGCCCACGGCACCGATGTGATGGCAAAAGTGTGGATGCACAACGGCTTCCTGCAGGTCGAGGGGCAGAAGATGTCCAAGAGCCTGGGCAACTTCTACTCGATCAACGAGTTGCTGGAGACGGAGACCTTTGGCGGCCGCAAATGGCCAGGCGAGGTGCTCAGGCTGGCGATGCTGATGACGCATTATCGCGAGCCGATCGACTTTTCCGTGCGCAAGCTGGAAGAGGCGGAAAATACGCTGCGCAAATGGAAGCGGGCGGCGGACCTGGCACCGGCGGCGGCCAAGCAATTGCCGGTCGAAGTGGTGGAAGCCTTGTCGGACGATCTCACAACCTATTCCGCGTTCCAGGTGCTGACGCAACTGGCCGGCGAGGCTGTGGATTCCAATGCTGCCGGTGGCGGCAACGCCGCCGCGGGCAACCATGCTGCCGCTTCGCTGAAGGCGGCACTGTCGTTCCTCGGCTTCGACGTTGCGCCGGCCAAGGTTGATGAAGATGCCATCGCCAGGGCCATCGCCAGGCGCCTGGAACTGATCGCCGCCAAGAACTGGGCCGAGGCCGACCGCATTCGCGACGAGCTTCTGGCGCAAGGCCTGCAACTGAAGGACGGCAAGGATCCGGTCACCGGCACCCGCATCACCAACTGGGAGGTAAAGCGGTGAAGGTGGCGCGAGGCACCCCCCTCTGTCCTGCCGGACATCTCCCCCTCAAGGGGGGAGATTGCAGTTTCGCCGACGGCGCCTCTCCTTCGACGTTGGCGATTGAAGCAAGGGAGGTAAAAGGATGATCGACCATCTTGGCATCACCGTTTCCGATTTCGACGTGTCGAAAGCTTTCTTCGACAGGGCGATGGCGCCGCTCGGTGCCTCGCTGCTCTACATGGTGCCGCAGGAATACACCGGTGGCGCCATGGTCGGCGGCTATGGCCGCGACCGGCCGGTGTTCTGGCTTCATCAAGGCAAGGACAAGCCGAAGGACCGCCAGCATGTCGCCTTCACCGCGCGCAGCCGCGCTGAAGTCGATGCCTTCCACGCCGCCGCCATCGCCGCCGGCGGCAAGGATAATGGTGGGCCGGGCCTTCGTCCGCACTATCACGCGAACTACTATGGCGCCTTTGTCTTCGATCCCGACGGCAACAATGTCGAAGCCGTCTGCCATGCCCCGGAGTGAAGTGATGAGCCTGGATAACAGACCGGTCTACACAGGCGGCTGCCAGTGCGGCGCCGTGCGTTTCCGTGTCGAAGGCGCGCTGGGCGACGCCTCCGTCTGTCATTGTCGCATGTGCCAGAAAGCAAGCGGCAATTTCTACCTGCCGCTGGTGTCGGTGCGTGGCGCAAAACTCGACTGGACGCGCGGCGCGCCCAAACGCTTTCGTTCCTCCAACGCCGCCTGGCGCGGTTTTTGCCCCGATTGCGGCACGCCGCTGACTTTCGAGGCGCCCGACGGCATCGCACTCGCCATCGCGGCCTTCGACCATGCGGAGGAGATCGCGCCGACCATCCAGTGGGGCACCGAAGCAAAACTCCCCTATGTCGATCACATCCACGAACTGCCTGGCGAGGACACGATGGCCGATGTTTCGTCGTCCTCCTATCTCGCCGATCTCGTCTCTTACCAGCACCCCGACCACGACACCGATCAATGGCCGCCGGAGGAAAGATCATGACCGAAACCGTTCGAACCGGCGGCTGCCAGTGCGGCGCCGTGCGTTTCCGCATTCGTGGGGCGCTTGGACGCCCTTCCATCTGCCATTGTCGCATGTGCCAGAAACAGTTCGGTTCCTTCTTCGGCGCGCTGGTGACGGTGCCGAAGGACGGTGTCGAATGGGTGCGCGAGGAGCCGAGCTATTTCCAGTCGTCGGTCAACATCGACCGCGGCTTTTGCAGCCGCTGCGGCACGCCGTTGACCTACAGGCAGCCTGGCGGGCTCGAGATCGCCATCGGCGCATTTGACGATCGCTCCGACCTCTCACCGCAGATCCAGGTCAACTACGCCGCCCGGCTGCCTTGGGTGGAGAAGATCTTCGACGCGCCGGTCCATGACGATCCTGACTACTACACAAGGCAGGAATCGATCATCTCCTTCCAGCATCCGGATCATGAGACTGCCAATTGGCCGCAGCAGGGCCTGAAATTATGAGCAATGACCTGCGCAGCCTCTATCCGGAGATCGAGGCCTTCGACTCAGGCATGCTCGATGTCGGCGATGGCCATCAGGTCTATTGGGAGCGTTCCGGCACCAGGGGCGCCAAGCCGGCCGTGTTCCTGCATGGCGGACCGGGCGGCACCATTTCGCCGAAGCACCGACGGCTGTTCGATCCGAAGCTTTACGATGTCATCCTGTTCGACCAGCGCGGCTGCGGGAAGTCGACGCCCAACGCCTCGCTCGAGGCCAATACCACCTGGCATCTGATCGCCGACATCGAGCGCCTGCGCGACATGTGCGGCTTCGACAAATGGCTGGTGTTCGGCGGCTCGTGGGGGTCGACGCTGGCGCTGGCCTATGCCGAGACGCATCCCGAGCGGGTCAGCGACCTGGTCGTGCGCGGCATCTACACGCTGACGCGCGCGGAGCTCGAATGGTATTACCAGTTCGGCGTCTCGGAAATGTTCCCCGACAAATGGGAGCGCTTCCTGGCGCCGATCCCCGAGGGCGAGCGCGGCGACATGATGGCCGCCTATCGCAAGCGGCTGGTCGGCAGCGACCGCAAGGCACAGGTCGAGGCCGCCCGCGCCTGGAGCCTGTGGGAAGGCGAGACGATCACGCTGTTGCCCGATCCGGAAACCAGCAGCCGGTTTGGCGAAGACGATTACGCCGTGGCCTTCGCCCGCATCGAGAACCATTATTTCGTCCATGCTGGCTGGCTTGAGGAAGGGCAACTGCTGCGTGATGCCTTCAAGTTGAAGGACGTCCCCGGCACCATCGTCCATGGCCGCTACGACATGCCGTGCCCGGCGCGCTACGCCTGGGCGCTGCACAAGGCGTGGCCGAAGGCGGACTTCCACTTGGTCGAGGGCGCCGGCCATGCCTATTCGGAGCCGGGCATCCTCGACCGGCTGATCCGGGCGACGGATAAGTTTGCGGGGAAATGATCATGGGCCGCGAGCGCCTCTATCTCTTCGACACCACACTGCGCGATGGCCAGCAGACGCCAGGCATCGACTTTTCGGTCGAGGACAAGATCGCCATTGCCGGGCTGCTTGACGCGTTCGGCGTCGACTATATCGAAGGCGGCTATCCCGGTGCCAACCCGACCGACACCGCCTTCTTTGCCAAGCACCGCACGGCAACCGCCAAATTCGTCGCCTTCGGCATGACCAAGCGGGCCGGGGTGTCGACCTCGAACGATCCAGGCCTTGCCGCACTGGTCCAGTCGAAGTCGGACGCCATCTGCTTTGTCGCCAAGAGCTGGGACTACCACGTCCGCGTCGCGCTGGGCTGCACCAACGAAGAAAACCTCGAGGCGATCAAGGCGTCGGTCGAGGCGGCGGTTGCTGCCAGGAAGGAAGCACTGGTCGACTGCGAGCATTTCTTCGACGGCTTCAAGGCCAATCCCGATTATGCGCTGGCTTGCGCCAGGACCGCTTACGACGCCGGCGCGCGCTGGGTGGTGCTGTGCGACACCAATGGCGGCACGCAGCCGTCGGAAGTGCGCGCCATCGTCGAGAAGATCATCGAGGCAGGCATACCGGGCGACCATCTCGGCATCCATGCCCATGACGACACCGGCCAGGCGGTGGCAAATTCGCTGGCCGCCGTCGAGGCCGGCGTGCGCCAGATCCAGGGCACGCTGAACGGCATCGGCGAGCGCTGCGGCAACGCCAATCTGATCTCGATCGTGCCGACGCTGGCGCTGAAGCCGGCCTTTTCCAACCGCTTCGAGACAGGCATCTCGGCCGAAGCATTGGCCGGCATATCGCGCCTGTCCCGCGCCTTCGACGAATTGCTGAACCGCGCGCCGGAAGCGCAGGCGCCCTATGTCGGCGCTTCCGCCTTCGCCACCAAGGCCGGCATCCATGCCTCGGCGCTGGCCAAGGAGCCGGCCACTTACGAGCATGTGCCGCCGGAAGCGGTCGGCAACCGCCGCCGGGTCATGGTCTCGGACCAAGGCGGCAAGGCCAATTTCCTCGCCGAGTTGAAACGGCGCGGCATCGAAATGCCGAAAGACGATCACCGGCTGGACGCGCTGATATCAGTGGTCAAGGAGCGCGAGGCCGAGGGCTATGCCTATGAAGGCGCGGATGCCAGCTTCGAGCTGCTGGCGCGCAAGATGCTGCACGGCCTGCCGGAATTCTTCAGCGTCACCTCGTTCCGCTGCATGGTCGAGCGCCGCTTCGACGCCAATGGCCAGCTGAAGACGGTCTCAGAGGCGATCGTCAAGGTGCTGGTCGATGGCGAGGAGAAGATGTCGGTGGCGGAAGGGCACGGTCCGGTCAACGCACTCGACATCGCGCTGCGCAAGGATCTTGGAAAATTCCAGAACGAGATCGCCGACCTCGAGCTTGCCGACTTCAAGGTGCGTATCCTCAATGGCGGCACCGAGGCGATCACGCGTGTGCTGATCGAATCGCACGATGCAACCGGCGCCCGCTGGTGGACGGTCGGCGTCTCAGAAAACATCATCGACGCTTCATTCCAGGCGCTGATGGATTCGATCGTCTACAAGCTGATGAAGAACCGCGAGATGGCCGGGCTGGTCGCGGCGGAGTAGGATTGAACCATCAGCGAAAGTCCATTGATCCATCAGAACTTTGCGATGGTCTTGGCCCGGCGGCTGGCGCATAGCGTCGGGCCATGGCCATGGATGCAATTCAGCTCGAAGCAGACTCAAAGGCCCGGCGTGGATTCCTGCTGGCGCTGGGCGCCTATCTCCTGTGGGGGTTGCTGCCCTTCTATATGAAGGCGGTCGCACATCTGCCGCTGGCCGAAGTCATCGCGCACCGCATCGTCTGGTCGGTGCCCATCGCGGCGGCCGTTTTGATCTGGGCCGGCCGCACGGCGGATTTCAAAGCGGCGTTGCGTTCGCCGCGCATCATTTCCATGGCGGCGCTGACGGCGGCGCTGATTTCGGTCAACTGGGGCATCTATGTCTGGGCCATCGCCGTCGACCGTACTATCGAGACCGCGCTTGGCTACTACATCAACCCGCTTGTCAGCGTCGTCGTCGGCGCGCTGCTGCTCAGCGAACGGCTCGACCGGCTGCAAATCGCGGCGGTGGTGCTGGCGGCCATCGCGGTCGCGGTGCTGACGATCGACGCCGGCAAGCTGCCCTGGGTGTCGCTGGTGCTGGCGTTTTCCTTCGCCGCTTACGCCTTCTTCCGCAAGACGCTGCCGATCGGTCCCAGCCAGGGTTTCTTGCTTGAAGTGCTTTTGCTGTCGGTGCCGGCCCTCGGCTACATCATCTTCCTCATCGTCACCGGGCAGGACCATTTCGTCTCCAGTTCCCTGAACGATACCGCACTGCTGATCGGCTGCGGCCCGGTCACCGCCATACCGCTGCTGCTGTTTGGCTTCGGGGCAAAGCTGCTGCGTCTCTCCACCATCGGCATCATGCAGTATATCGCGCCGACCATTGTGTTCCTGATCGCCGTGCTGATTTTCGGCGAACCCTTCGGCAGCACCCAGGCCATCGCCTTCGGCCTGATCTGGTCGGCGCTGGCGGTCTATTCCTGGTCGATGTTCCGCGGCCGCGAGATCCGGCCGGCAATGCGTTAGAGCGAGGATTTTCGATGTACGTTCTGCACATAGCAAACAAGAACTATTCCTCGTGGTCGCTGCGGCCATGGGTGCTGATGCGGACATTGGACGTCGCCTTCGAGGAGCGGCTGACACCGTTTCCGACCGGATCGAGTTGGAGCCTCTACCGGCCGTTCTCGCCCAGTGGCCTCGTACCGTGCCTGATTGACGACGGCTGGGCAGTTTGGGATTCGCTCGCCATCACCGAATACCTGGCCGAGCGCCACGCTGGCGTCTGGCCTGCCGAGCCGAAGGCGCGAGCCTGGGCGCGGTCGGCAGCGGCCGAAATGCATTCGAGCTTCACCGCCTTGCGCGGCTCCTGTCCGATGAACTGCGGTGTCCGCGTCGCGCCGGTGCCGATGTCGGATGCGCTGAAGCACGACCTTTTTCGCCTCGGCGATCTCTGGGACGACGGGCTTCGCCGCTTCGGCGGACCGTTCCTGGCTGGCGATCACTTCACTGCCGTTGACGCCTTCTTTGCCCCGGTGGCGTTTAGGGTTCAGTCCTACGGACTGTCCTTCGAGGGCGCAGCTGCCACCTATCCGGCGCGATTGCTGGCTCTGCCGGCGATGCGCGAATGGTACACGGCAGCCCTTGCCGAGGAGTGGCGCGAGCCGAACCACGAAGCGGAGGCGCGCGCTGCCGGCACTGTCATCGAGGATTTTCGCGCGACCTTGTAACGGTTGCCGCTACATCCCGCGCCCCAGCCGCCTAACGAACAGATAGACGACCACCGCGACGGCGAGCGATATCGCCGACGCCACCCAAAAGCCCACCGGCGTATCGACCAGCGGCAGCCCGCCGACATTCATGCCGAACAGGCCTGAGACGATCGTCATCGGCAACAGCACCGCGGTCATCACCGACAGCATGTAAAGCAACTGGTTCGACTGCGTCGTCAGCTTGGCCATCAGCTCGTCCTGCAAGAGCCGGGCGCGGGCCTGCAATTGCTCGCCGTCATGATGCAACGTATGGGCGCGGTGCGAAAGCCGTGCCGCCATGTCGTTGATCGCGTCCGGCAGGTCATTGCGATGCGAATGGTCGAGATGGCGGAACAGGCTGGTCAGCGTCGCCATCTGCCGATGGATCACCACCAGTTGCCGGCGCGCATCGACCAGCGCCTGCCGCTCATTGTGCCATGCATCGCAGACGATGCGGTCCTCGATGCCATCGAGCGTGTCGCCAAGGCCAGCGAGTTCCGTCGTCATGCCGTCGAGCGACTGGCCCATGACAGCCTCGATCAGTTCGGCCGGAGAGCGGAACTTTCGCGATCCGTTGTCGATCGCCTTGCGGATCTTGTCGACCGATTGCAGCGGTTGCTTGCGGCCGCCGATCAGCATCGTGTGGTTGAAGGCGAAGCGGAAATGGCCAAGCCCGCGCGCCTCCGCCGAATAGTCGTGGCGCAGGTCCGGCAAATCGCCGTACAGCCAGTCGCCCTCGAGGTCGATATGGCAGCCATGGCCGGCCGACAGGAAGGCATCGCGCACCGGCGGCGGCAAAGCCGGCTCGGTGGCGATCTCGTGGCGGGCGCGCATGTCGGAAAGCTGGTAGCTGCGCCAGGTCCAGTGTGTGGCGGTCGCGTCTTTGGTTCTCGCGCCTTCGGCGGTGAAGTGATAGACGAAGAACAGCCCGTGCTCGTCCGGCAGGTAAGGCGACAGATCGCTGCCGTCTGGATTGAGAGGGATGTTCATGATCGCGTCGCCAGTCTCTCGAATACGCCGCGTGGTGGCGACCTAGACTGTGATTATTAGCACGGGCGAACCGTTTTCGTGTGACTGTTTTGACGGTCATCCGAGGCGGCGTACCAACGCCGTTGTTTGGAGCCAGTTTGGAATAATACGTCGTTGTCTCGCGTTTGCGTAAAGGGCACGACGCAATCCATGCGGAGGACGTCCGATGCATGCCGGCTTCCCACGAAGCCTACTCATAGCGGTATTGGGAGCCGTCATTGCGGGCTGCGCTGGCTTTTCGGCGCAGAAAACGGGGGCAATAACCGGCTATGGCCCCAACCCAACCTTACCGAAACCAAGACCGACGCTGATCCCGACCGTCAACATCGCCGAGGCGAAAGGCTGGCAGAAAGGTGATATGCCGACCCCGGCGAACGGGCTGACGGTGAACCCCTACGCCACCGGCCTCGACCATTCGCGCTGGCTGCACGTGCTTCCGAACGGGGACGTGCTGGTTGCCGAAACCAATGCCCCTGCCAAGCATGACGAAGGCTTCAGCCTTAGAAAGGTCTTTATGGACCTGGCTATGAAGCGCGCCGGGGCCGCGACCAAAAGCGCCAACCGCATCACGCTCCTGCGCGACACCAATGGCGACGGCATTGCGGATGTGCGCAGGACGTTCGCAGAAGGCCTCAATTCTCCCTTTGGTATGACGCTGTCCAAAGGCATTCTCTATGTAGCGAACACCGACGCGCTTGTCGCTTTCCCCTACTCCAATGGCCAGACCCGAGCCACAACGCCGCCGGAAAAGATCGTCGACTTACCGGCCGGAGATCTCAACCATCATTGGACCAAGGATGTGATCGCAAGTCCGGATGGACGCAAGCTCTATGTCACCGTCGGCTCCAACAGTAACGTTGGAGAAAACGGCATGGCCGCGGAGAAGAACCGCGCCGCCGTCCTTGAAGTGGACCGGTCGACCCGCCATACCCGGGTCTTCGCGTCAGGGCTGCGCAACCCGAACGGGCTCTCCTGGAACCCTGAAACCGGCAAGCTTTGGGTCGCCGTGAACGAGCGTGACGAGATCGGCGACGATCTTGTGCCGGACTATATGACCTCGGTTCGTGACGGCGCTTTTTACGGCTGGCCCTACAGCTATTTCGGACAGAACGTCGACGAACGCGTCAAGCCGCAGCGCCCCGGTCTCGTGGCTAGGGCGGTCAAGCCCGACTACGCTCTGGGTTCCCATACCGCCTCGCTGGGACTGACCTTCTCCAAAGGGGCGTCGCTCGGCCCAGCCTACGGCAACGGCGCGTTCGTTGGTCAGCACGGCTCGTGGAACAGAAGTGTGCTCAGCGGTTACAAGGTGATTTTCGTGCCGTTCCGCGGTGGTAAACCGAGCGGTCCCCCGAAAGATGTGCTCGCTGGCTTCGTCGGGCGTGACGGCAGGGCGATGGGCCGTCCGGTCGGCGTTGCTATCGATCAGAGCGGCGCACTGCTCGTCGCCGACGATGTCGGCAATATCATCTGGCGGGTCAGTAGGGCAGTAGGGCAGTAGGGCAGTAGGGCAGTAGGGCAGTAGGGCAGTAGGGCAGTAGGGCAGTAGGGCAGTAGGGCAGCGCCTCATAAGAGCGGCATGCACTACATACTCCTCTACCCCCTAAAGCTTGTCGATCACCGACTGCACGCCTTCGGTCGGTGCGTCGACCGACGATCCCGCGACCATGATGGCAGCGACGATCGCTTCCGGATCGTCGACCACCAGCGGCCTGACCCGCTGCGCGGTATGGATGAAGCCTTCGGCCATCATATGGTCGAGCAGCGCCAGCATCGGGTCCCAGAATCCTCCAACGTTGCCGAAGACGATCGGCTTGCGATGATGGCCGAGCTGGCCCCAGGTCATGACCTCGATGATTTCCTCGACAGTGCCGATGCCCCCCGGAAGCGCCACAAACGCGTCGGATTTCTCGAACATCGTATGTTTGCGCTCGTGCATGTTTTCGGTGATGACGAGCTCGTCAAGCCGGTCAAGCGCGGTTTCGGTGGCCTCCCTGTTGATCAGGAAGCGCGGAATGATCCCCGTCACCTTGCCGCCGGCCCGCATTGCGCCCTCGGCGACGGCTCCCATGATGCCCCTGGTGCCGCCGCCATAGATCAGACGCAGGCCGGACTTGGCGATCGAACGCCCAAGCAGGTGTCCGGCCTTGGCATAGGTTACATCGCGGCCCGGCGACGAGCCGCAATAGACGCAGATGGATCGAATCGTGTTCATGAGATGATTGGTGATTGGGTCTTTATTCGCGGTCAAGCCCGGGCGGGTTTTTTCTTGTCGGCCCCGTTTATTCGTGTCGGCCCTTTTTCCTGTCGGCCCCCCTTGTTCTTGTCGCCTTGGGCAAAACAGGCTAGACCGCATTAGGTGGGTAAGGGCAGGGAAATATGGCAATTAATCCTTTGAAGGCGTTTTTGTTCGTCGTCGGCGGCTCCGTCGCCGCGGCGGGAACCGCCTATGTGTCGGGCGCGCTCGATCCGTATCTCGCTCGCACGCCGCCGGCGGAAGTGGCATCGCTGACGCCGCCGGTGGAGACGCCGGCCGAACCAGTGACCGATGCACCGCCGCCGCCGGCGCCTGCCGCTGGTGCGATGGCACCGGCAGCGCCGGCCACGGCCGATGCGATTGCGCCGACTTTCGACATCGTTCGGGTCGAGATCAAGGGCTCTATTGTCGTCGCCGGCAAAGCCGCACCCAACGCCAAGGTCGAGATTCTCAACGGTTCGACGGTTCTCGGCTCGACGGTCGCCGGTGCCGATGGCGCTTTTGCCATCGTTCTCGACGATGCGCTGAAACCCGGCGATTACACGATCGCGCTGCGCTCGATGACCGGCAATGTCGTGACCCCCTCGGCGCAGACGGCTATCGTCTCGATTCCCAAGAGTCCTGCTGGCCAGGTGCTGGCGATGATCGAGGAGCCGGGCAAGGCCTCCGAATTGCTCACCGTTCCTACACCCGAGACAAAGCCGGAATCGCCGCCTGCCGGCGACAAGGCGGCCGCCCCGGCTTCCGAGGACTCCGCTGCCGAGGACCCCGCTGCCGCAGCACCAGCCCCAGCCGCACCGGCTGCCACGGCGCCGGCCACCGTCGAAGCCGTCCCCGCGCCCGCTCCGGGCGGGCCGGCCGCACCGGCGACACCAGCTGCAGGGCCAAAGGTCGTCGTCGAAGCGATCGAGATCGACGGCAACAAGATCTTCGTCGCCGGCCTCGCCGACCCCGGCCGCAAGGTGCGCGCCTATGCCAACGATATCTTGCTCGGCGACGCGAAGACTTCGCCCGACGGCCATTTCCTGGTCGAGGCGACGCGCAACATTCCGGTCGGCACCTACACGATCCACGTCGACGCGCTCGATTCCGACGGGGTCACGGTGGTGGCCCGTGCCGCCGTGCCGTTCGAGCGCGAGCCGGGCGAGTCGATCGCCGCCGTGGCGCCTGCCGAGGCAAAGCCGGCCGCGCCGACAACCACGCCTGCGGCGCCCGCGGCCGAGGCGCCAGCCGATATGGCGGCTGCGACGCCCCCGACCGGAGTGCCCGAGACCGCGGCGCCGAAGCTCGAACACGCCGACAGCGCCGTTATCATCCGCCGCCGCGATACGCTGTGGCGGATTTCGCGGCGCGTCTACGGCCAAGGCGTTCGCTACTCGACCATCTACCTCGCCAATCAGGATCAGATCAGGAATCCCGACCGCATCTGGCCGGGGCAGGTGTTCAAGGTCCCCGGAAAATCGCAGGAAGGCGAAGCCGCCAACCTCAAGGCGATGGGCGACCAGATGACGACGGCGCCGACAAAGGCCAACTAGAAATCCTTTTCTTCTCTAGCGGGCTCTTGCGGAAAGTTCATTCATCGTCTATCGCCGATAGACGATGAACGCTCCCTTGACCGAGAAGACCTGCGGCTTCGCCGACAGCCAGATCGTCGCCGCGAAGCTCGCCGCGCTTTCGCATCCGACCCGGATCGAAATTCTCCGGCACCTTTCGGCCAGCCGCTCCTGCTGCTGCCGCGAGGTCGTCGACCATCTCGACCTGGCGCAGTCCACCGTTTCGCAGCACCTGAAGATACTGGTCGATGCCGGGCTCGTCCGCTACCAGCCGGATCGGCAACGCTCGCGCTATGAAGTCGACAGCGATGCGCTCGAAGATGTTTCTGCATCGCTGGCCGCGCTGGTCAATTCGTGCTGCTCCCGCCGCTAGGCCATCATCCCGAACGAAGGCCGCGTCAGCGAAAAGTGGAAGCCGGTTTTCGGTAAAGATCATGGTCAAGCAATAAGAAATACGAAAAGGCGATAAAATGGCCGAAAAAACCGTCTCCGCCGATTCTGGCTCGACCTTCAAGACATTGCGCAATCTTTGGCCCTATATGTGGCCGGCCGACCGTGCCGACCTGCGGGCGCGGGTGGCGTGGGCGACCGTGCTTCTGGTCGTCGCCAAGCTGACGCTGGTTGCGGGTCCCTACTTCTTCAAATGGGCGACCGATGCGCTGGCTGGTGACGCCAAGTCGGCGCCGCCGCTGCCGGCCTTCATGCTGGCGCCAGTCATGCTGGTCATCGCCTACAATGTCGTGCGGCTGGTGCAGCTCGGTTTCAACCAGCTGCGCGACGCGCTGTTTGCCCGCGTCGGCCAATATGCGGTGCGCCAGCTCGCCTTCCGCACGTTCGTCCACATGCATCAATTGTCGCTGCGCTTCCATCTCGAGCGCCGCACCGGCGGCCTGTCGCGCATCATCGAGCGCGGCACCAAGGGCATCGAGACGATCGTCCGCTTCACCGTGCTCAACACATTGCCGACCATCCTCGAATTCGCGCTGACAGCCGGCATATTCGCGGTCACCTATGGCTGGAAGTACGTGGCTGTGGTGGCGGTGACGGTCTGCCTCTATATCTGGTTCACCATCAGGGCGAGCGACTGGCGCATCGTCATTCGCCGCGACATGAACGACAGCGACACCGATGCCAGCACCAAGGCGATCGACTCGCTGCTCAATTTCGAAACGGTCAAGTATTTCAACAACGAGGGCATGGAAGCCGAGCGCTTCGACCGTTCGATGGCGCGCTACGAGACCGCCGCCACCCGGATATGGACCTCGCTCGGCTGGCTGAACTTCGGCCAGGGCGTCATCTTCGGTCTCGGCACGGTTATCGTCATGTGCCTTTCGGCGCTGGAGGTGCAGGCCGGCACGCAGACGGTTGGCGACTTCGTCTTCATCAACGCCATGCTGATCCAGCTTTCGGTGCCACTCAACTTCATCGGCTTCATCTATCGCGAAATCCGCCAGGGCCTGACCGACATCGAGCAGATGTTCGATCTGCTCGATGTGCCGCAGGAGATCGTCGACAAGCCGGGGGCCAAGCCGCTGGTCGTCGGCTCCGGCAAGGTCGAGTTCCGCGACGTGCAGTTTTCCTACGATCCCAACCGCAAGATCCTGAAAGGCGTCAGCTTCGAAGTGCCGGCCGGCAAGACGGTTGCCATTGTCGGGCCATCGGGCGCCGGCAAGTCGACCATTTCGCGGCTGCTGTTCCGTTTTTACGACATCCAGGGCGGCAAGATTCTGATCGACGGCCAGGACATTCGCGACGTGACTCAGGAGAGCTTGCGCGCGGCGATCGGCATGGTGCCGCAGGACACCGTGCTGTTCAACGACACCATCGCCTACAACATCCGCTACGGCCGCGTCGATGCCAGCGAGGAGGATGTGCGCAAGGCGGCAGAACTCGCCCAGATCGGGCCGTTCATCGAGCGGCTGCCCGACGGCTACCGTTCGATGGTCGGGGAGCGCGGACTGAAACTGTCCGGCGGTGAGAAGCAGCGCGTGGCAATCGCCCGCACCATTTTGAAGGCGCCGCCGATCCTGATGCTCGACGAGGCGACCTCGGCTCTCGACAGCCATACCGAACAGGAGATCCAGGCGGCACTCGACCTCGTCAGCAAGGGTCGCACCACCATCGTCATCGCCCACCGGCTGTCGACGGTGATTTCGGCCGACGAGATCATCGTGCTGCAGGACGGCCAGATTGCCGAGCGCGGCACGCATGCCGCCTTGATGCGCAAGGCCGGCCTGTACGCGTCGATGTGGGACCGCCAGCGTGAGGCAACCGAGGCCGAGGAGCGGTTGCGCATTGCTCGCGAGCGCGACGAGTTCGGCGTTGTCGTCCGCCGCCGCCCCTCCGAGGTGTCGTAGCCCTTACGGCCAGCCAGCGCCCGGCGCGGAAGCCTCGATGCTGAGCACCTGGCCTGTGCGCGCATCGCTGATCATGTGCTCGAAGCCGCGCCATTCGGCGGCGACGATGAACAGCGTCTTGCCGTCGGCGCCGCCGAGCATGCAGGCAAAGCAGCCGCGATCGGCATCGACGCTGTCGAGCATCGCCCCGCCCTCGCGCACCCGCACGCAGTGCCGGTTGGGGACGTCGGCATACCAGATGGCGCCTTCGGCATCGAGGCAGATGCCGTCGGGAAAGCCGTTGCCGAGGTCGGCCCATCGCCGCCGGTTGGCAAGGCCGCCATCGGCGGCGATGTCGAAGGCGGTCAGCCTGTTGGCGTGGGACTCGGCGACGATCAACGTCTTGTTGTCAGGCGACACCGCCATCCCATTGGCGAAGGCGATCTTGTCCGCCACCTGCCGCACGGACCCGTCCGGTGCAATCAGCACGATGGTGCCGGGGCCGAAATGCTTGCCGGGAACCGGCGCTGGCCCACCGCCATTGACGTAGATGTTGCCGCGCCCGTCGACGACGATCTCGTTCCAGGGGTTCCCTGAGAGGTGTCGCAGATCGGCGTGGGTGACCAGCGTCCCGTCTGCTTCCTGCCGCAGCACCAACCCCTCACGCCCGCAGACGACGACCAGGCGACCGTCCGGCAGCCAGTCGACCGAATAGGGCAGGGTGGCCGGCACGGTGAGCATGATCTCACTGTTGCCGTCGGCATCGACGGCGATGATCTGGCCGGTTCCCCAGTTGCAGAACCAAAGCCTGCCATCATGCCAGCGCGGCGATTCGCCGAACGCCAGACCGTTCATCACGACCCGCGCTTCCTTTGCTGCTGATTTCCGTGACAGCATTTTGTTGCCTCCAGCTTTCGTTCGGCGGGCGCTTTGACAAGGCCCGTATCTCCAAGGACGCGTGAGGCCGGTTCGCCCCGACACCAGTCATGCTTTTTTGGACAGGCGCATTGGAACCCTTCCACGCCCGCGATCGGCTAATGCGGACGAGAACGCTGGATCCGGCGTTCCCTCATTGTCGCGTTGCGGCCACAGGGTGTTTCCGCTATTGAGGCCGGACCTGAAACTAGGCTGTTTCCATTCCATGGACCTCGTCGAAACGATCAAGAAAACGTTGGTTCCGATCCATCGCGAAGGCTATCCGTTTATCGCCGCCTTCGCAGCGGTGACGCTTTTCCTCGGCTATTTCTCTTCGATCCTGTTCTGGGTCTGCCTCATCGCGACGGCCTGGTGCGTCTATTTCTTCCGCGATCCCGAGCGCGTCACGCCGGTCGACGACCGGCTGGTGGTGAGCCCGGCCGACGGCATCATCACGGCGGTCGGTCCGGCAGTGCCACCGCGCGAACTTGGCCTCGGGGGCGGCGAGATGACCCGCATCTCGGTGTTCATGGACGTCTTCTCCTGCCACGTGAACCGGGCTCCGGTGCGCGGCCGCATCACAAGGATAGAGCATCGGCCCGGCCAGTTCCTCAACGCCGCACTTGACAAGGCGAGTGCCGACAACGAGCGCAATGGCCTGGTCATCGACAGCCCGAACGGCACGGTGGCCGCGGTGCAGATCGCCGGCCTGGTGGCGCGGCGCATCGTCTGCTGGGCCGAGACCGGCGGCACGATCGGCATCGGCGAGCGCTTCGGGCTGATCCGCTTCGGCTCGCGCGTCGATGTGTTCCTGCCGTCGACCGCAACGCCGCGTGTCGCCGTCGGCCAGACTGCGGTCGGCGGTGAAACCATACTGGCCGAATTCGGCGGCGTTGCCGCAACGCCGCTCGTGCGGGTGTCCTGAGCCGTGGGCGCGCCGTTCAAAAAATTCGAGGCGCATGGCAGCGGCGGCCCGCGCATCCGTGAAATTCCGATGCGCATGGTGCTGCCCAATCTTGTCACAGTGCTCGCCATCTGCGCCGGCCTCTCGGGCATCCGCTTCGGCTTCGAAGGCCGTTTCGAGCCGGCAGTGGTGATGGTGCTGCTGGCCGCCTTCCTCGACGGCATCGACGGCCGTCTGGCACGCATGCTGAAGGCGACGTCCAAATTCGGCGCGCAGATGGATTCGCTGGCCGACATCGTCAATTTCGGCGTAGCACCCGCGCTGGTGCTCTATGCCTTCCTGCTCGACCAGGCCGGCTCGCCGGGCTGGATTGCCGCGCTGCTGTTCACCATCGCCTGCGGGCTGAGACTCGCTCGCTACAACGTGCTCGACGAAGAAACTGATCGCCCGCAGTGGCAGACCGAGTATTTCGTCGGCGTGCCGGCGCCGGCGGGCGCCGTGCTGGTGATGCTGCCGCTTTACCTGTACTTCCTGCGGCTTGGTGTGGAGCCGTCCCGCCCAGCCGCATTCATCGCCGCCGGTTTCACCGTTCTGATAGCCTTCCTGCTGGTCAGCCGGCTGCCGGTCTATTCCGGAAAAAGCCTGAAAGTCCCGGGCGACAAGGTGCTGCCGATCATCCTCGGTGTCGTCCTCTACATCCTGCTGTTGATGACCTATCCCTGGTACACGCTGACGGCGTCGGTTGCCGGCTATCTGCTCTTCCTGCCGCTCAGCATCCGCGCCTATTCCAGGCGCGCCAAGCGCGAAGGCGAGAAGGTGCCGCCTTCGGACTTCGGCTGACAGATCTGTCGCCAATTCGCTGATAGTTCAATTAGTTTAGTTCAAGTCGGACGCATCCCGCTCTAGCGGGAACCTGCCGGCGTCTTGACCGTTCTGTCTCAGCGGGCGAGGCGAGCGACGTCGCGAACGCCTCGCTATCAGCCCTCGAAGCTGCTGTCCCAGGCGCAGGAGCTTAAAGAAGAGTGAGGAGAAATGGCTGTCGTCCTCATTGGCGCGTTGCTCATTGTCGCTGGCGTTGTGTATATGGCCGGCGCAGCCCTTTGGCGTGGGCGGCTCAGCGATCCGGCGCCTGCTCGCGCGGCGCCGGACCGCTCGACGCCAAATCTTGCAACGCCAGGCCCGACACTTGAGCCGCGGCGGCGCGGCCTTGGTTTCCTCGGCCTGTCGCAGAACTGGCCGGGCCTGCTGATGATGGCGGTCGGGTTCATCCTGCTGTTGTCGGTGGTGGTCCTCTAATGTAATGCATGTCGCCCAAAAGCATGCCCTCGGGCCTGACCCGAACCTGCGCAGCGATTTTGGGACAACGAGATGCATTCAAGCAAGAACTTAAAGCGCGTCGCATAAATCCCTCCAGACGCGACGCGCTTTAGGCGCTAGGCCGCCGCGCTGAGTCCCAGTCGGTCAATCGCCAGTTTGCGGGTCGAGACGTAGTCGGTCTTGCCAGAGCCCAGCACCGGGATTTCCTCGACCTTGATGATGTCGTTCGGCACCATCAGATCGGCGGCGCCGGCTTGTCTGCCGAATTTGCGCAATTCATCGGGGTCGGCGTCATCGGCGGTGGTGACCAGCACGATACGCTCGCCGCGGCGCTTGTCCGGCACCGCCACCACAGCGTGGTGCTCTTCCGGCCACAGCGACTGCACCAGCATCTCGACCGCGCCCAGCGACACCATCTCGCCGGCGATCTTGGCGAAGCGCTTGGCCCGGCCGCGAATGGTAATGAAGCCCTCGCGGTCAACAGAAACGATGTCGCCGGTATCGTGCCAGCCGTCGAGCGGCTGCAATTCCCCGGGCCGATCTGAGGTCATGTAGCCCATCATCAAATTCGGCCCCTTGAGCAATAACCGTCCGGCGCCGCTGATGCCCTCGACCGGCTCGAGCTTCATGCGCATGGCCGGCAACAGTCGCCCGACGGTGCCGTCGCGGCCGTGGATGGCGGTGTTGACGGCAACGACGGGCGCTGCCTCGGTCAGCCCGAAACCTTCGATGATCTCGGCCTGGAAGCGCTCCCGGTAGACGCGGCGCGTCTCCGGTTTCACCGCTTCGGCGCCGGCGACGATGAAGCGCAGGCTGGAGAAATCGCCGTTCTTGGCGGTGCGCGCATAGTTGGCGAGGAACGTGTCGGTGCCGAACATGACCGTCGGCCCTGCCTTGCGTGCGACCTCGGGGATCAGCTTGTAGTGCAGCGGCGAGGGATAGAGGAACAGTTTCACGCCGGTGACCAGCGGCAGGATGGTGCCGCCGGTGAGCCCGAACGAGTGGAACACCGGCAGCACGTTGAGCAGGATGTCGGCCGGCGAGATGGTGATGCGGGCCTCAGCCTGCATGGCGTTGGCGAGAAGATTTCTGTGCGACAGGACCACCGCCTTCGGCGTGCCTTCCGAGCCTGAGGTGAACAGGATCACCGCTGGTTTGGCCGCATTCTGTGGCTGCAGCGGCCAGCGCCACAGCAAGGCGGCGGCGAGCTTGTCCAGCACGGTTACGCTGGCCCGCACATCCTCCAGCCACAACAGCCTGGCGCCGCCTTCTTCTACCGCCGCGACGATGTCAGCGAGGCTGGCCTTGTCGACAAAGGCGCGCGACGAGACCACGGTGCGGATCTCCGCCGTGCGCACAGCGGCGGTGACGCTGGCCGGGCCTGCGGTGTAGTTGATCATCGCCGCCACCCGGCTCGCTGACAACAGGCCAACGAGCGACAGCACGACACCGTTGGCGTTGGGCAGCAGCACTCCAACCGCTTCATTCGGCGCCGTCACCGCCTCGAAGCGGCGGCCCAGCACCCGCGCGCCGATGAACAGCTTTCTGTAATTCAGCGTGCCGCTGATCACGTCTTCGACGATAGGATGCGAGGCGCCGACTCGGTCGGCGGCGTCGCGCATGGCGAGGAACAGGCCGCGGTCAAGATCGCTGCCGAAAAGCCGGGCTTCGGCGAAACGGTCGAACAGCGCATTGGTGTTCGAGGATTGATCAGGGTTTCGCGCTACCAGCTCGGCGATGGTCATCGGCTCCAGCACGCTGATCGACAGGAGCGGAAACCAGCGCCGGGGCGCCTTGTCCGCCGCAGTCAGCGATACCGGCAGAGTGCGCGCGCCGGCGACGAAGATCGGCACGATGCGGGCGTCGGCCTGCATGGCGATGCGGGTGACGGCGCGAAACAGGCGAAATGTCTTGATGTCAGGCTCGACCGCATCCGGCAGATAGACGGCAAGGCGGCCCTTGCCCTTCAGCACCCGCACCAGCCGGCGGCTGACGAAGACATGCTCGGCGTTGAAAGCGATGGTGCGGCCAAGCTCGCGCCATGGTTCGAGCCAGGGCGATCGCGCCGAGACCTCGTCGAGGATGTGCAGCGTGTCTTCCGGCAGCAGTGACAGCATCAGCGCCGGTTCGAGGCGCGACTGGTGCGAAATGACGTAAATGACCGGGGCGGCTGTTCTGCGGGCGATCTTGATACGATCATCGGCAATCCGGTAGGCGAGCTTGAACGGCACATAGAGCAGCGCCTGCGTGAAGCGCAGGCCGAGGCGGAATTTTTCCACCACGCCGATCAGCAGCCAGGCCGCGACGATACCCGCAAGCAGCGCCAGTGTCAGGATCATGCCGCGTCTCTCCCAACAGATTTTGACCTCGCGGCTCTTCGTGACCGCTTCGATGAGAACCTAGACGAAGTGGGCTCAACGTCAATGCGGAGGTGCGGTACCTTCGCATTACTGGCCTGGCCGGCCATGAAAAGTGCGGTGTCTATGTTTCCTTGCGGCAGAGAAAGCGCCTGCGGCATGAGCCTGGATTGATGGGGGCCGCTCACGCCGCCTTCAGCCTCCCGCTGATGAAGCGGAATTCCTGTGTCTTGCCACCATAGCCATAGGCGGCGGCCGGGACTTCATGCACGAAGGCATAGCTCTCCTCATGCACCTTGCCCAGCAGGCTGCCAAAGCCAAGGAAGAGCGCCTTGAGATAGGCCTCCAGCTCGAGCTTGGTGTTGGTGCCGTCGACCACCTTGATGTCGAGCCAGAAACTGTTGGCGTCATGCTCGGCCAACGACTTGCCGCCGGCGAACCAGTGCTCGGGGTCATGGTAGGAAATGGCCACCGCTGTGATCGTCGCATCCTTGCGCAAATGCGTGGCGGTCAGTTCGGTCACCTGCCTGGCGATGGCGGCGGACAAAACGGCATCGGGCTTGCCTGTGACGCTGACATTGATGATCGGCATAATTTCTCTCCTCGGGTTACGCGGCGTCTCTCCGCCGTCAGAAATCTTTGCCATCGCTCTTGCGTTATGAAAATCGAATTGTTTTCAGGAGAAACTTTGATATTATCGAATTATGCTCGACCCCGACCTCCTTAAAACCTTTCTCGCCTTCGTCGACAGCGGCTCGCTGGCGCAGGCGGCGTCATTTGTCGGGCGCTCGGCGTCGGCGGTGACCACGCAGATGCAGCGGCTTGAGGATATTGTCGGCGAACCACTTCTGGTGCCGCAGGGAAGAGGGCGCGTCCTGACGCCGGCGGGCGAGGATCTGGTCGGTCATGCGCGGCGCATCCTTGCTGTGCATCGCGAAGCGTGGCTGGCCCTCAAGGGCGTGCGAGCCGATGGGCGCGTGGCCATCGGCACGACACAAGATTTCGCCGACAGCGGGCTGCCGGATTTGCTCAGGGCCTTTGCCGCGAGCTATCCGCGCGTCAGGATAGAACTGCGCGTCGGCCGCTCCGCAGAATTGGCCGAGGCACTGCAAACCGGCATCCTCGATCTGATGGTCGCCATGCGACAGGCTCCGGCGCCGGACGAGATCGGCGTGCTCCGCGAACCGATGATGTGGCTCTGTTCGCAAAGAGGCTTGGCCACACACCAGGACGAACTGCCGCTGGCGCTGCTCGATCCGCATTGCGGCTTTCGCGAAGCGGCGATCGCGGCACTCGACAGGGCAGGCCGTCGCTACCGCATCGCCGCCGGCAGTGCCAGCCTGGCCGGGCTGCGCACGGCGGTGCATGCCGGCATTGCTCTGACGCTGCGGACGGCGCGGTTTGCCCATTCCGGCATCGTCGAGGCACCGCGCGAGTTTGGCCTGCCGCAGGTTCCCATCGCCGAGTTCGCCATCCGGCTGCGCCAGGATGCCGAGCCCCCGGCCCAGGATCTGGCTGCGCTGTTCAGCGGCAACCTTGCCTTGCCAGGCGCACCGAGCTGATTTCGCAAAAGAAAAAGCCGACCTTGCGATCGGCTATAGGTTAGACGGGCCGAGGGGTTTGGGGGGACTTGGATGACCCGTCAAAGCCAACAATGCCTGAACCTGGTGATGGTTCCATGACCTTGCTAATTTATTTTGCACCCGCAGTTTTATTTTCGGGGGCAGATTTTTTCTCAGGCAGAGCGCTGCCTGGCCGCTTGCCAGTCGCGCCCGCCATGGGCGAACACCGCGCAGAGCACGATGGCGCCGCCGATCATGCTGGCGGCTGGCGGGACCTCGGCCAGGAACAGGAAGGCGAACAGGATCGCGAACGGTACTTCAGCCGAGCCCAGCAGGCCGGATTCGGCAGCCGGAATGAGCCGCACGCCCTCCGTCCACAGAATAGAGGCCAGCGCGAACGACGTGCCGAAGGCGACGAGCAACACTGCGTCCCTGGCCGAGACGGCCAATGGATCGGTGACGAACCAACCGAGCACGAACAAAAGGAATGCCGACACCGCCCCGGCCCACACTACCGGCGTGTCGCGGAAAGCGCGCACCATGATCATGTAGAGCGCGCTGCCGATTGTCATAAGCAGCGCCAGCCCGTCGCCGAACAGATGGCCGGTGCCGAAGCCGGACCAGACCATGATCGCCACGCCGCTGAGCGACACGGCGGCGGCGGCAAGCGTCTGCAGCCGAAAGCGCTCACGAACCAGAATGAAGGCAAGCAGCGCGGTGACGAAGGGCGCAGTGGCGTAGAGGATCGCAACATTGGCGACGAAGGTGAACTTGAACGCCGAGATGAAGGCGATGCTGGCTAGCGCGCCCTCGCTCGCCAACAGCCAGCCGCGCCAGCCGAGGCGCAGGCTTTCACGCCCACCGGATTGACGGCGCCGCCAAAGCACATAGAGGGTGATCAGGATCGACCCAACGAAGCCCCGCCAGCAGGTGATGGTCAGCGGATCGGCATGGATCGACTTGGTTAGCACGCCGGTGAGGCCGAAGACGGCTGCCGACGCCGAAACCAGGATGATGCCAAGGGTGCGCTCGGCGGCGGTGTCAGGCATGGTTGGGAACCCGGTCATGTCACCAGACTATGCTGCCCTGTCCTGACATCGTACTGTCAGCAGGGGTTGCCGTATCCTGCAGCCGCTGCGGAAATAGCCTTTTGCAAGTCGATTCATCTCATCAAAGCCGATGTGTCAGTTCGACACGAAGTGATCTTGTCTCTCCCACGGCTCCTGCGGACCGCGAACATCCCTGTTGACTCGGCCCCAGGGTCAGCCCCGATAGAAAGGCGGTCAACAGCAACAAGGTGATTCATGAACTCTTCCGCCCAGTTCCTGAACGCTTCCGAAGCCGCCGGCCGGCTCGGGGTGTCGGCCAAGGCCCTGCGGCTTTATGAGCAGCGCGGCCTGATTGCTCCGATCCGCACTGCGGCCGGATGGCGCGCCTACGGTCCTGTCGAAATGAGCCGCGCCGCCGAGATCGCGGCCCTGCGCGCGCTTGGCTTCAGCCTAGCCCAGGTGGCGCGGGTGATGGAGGGTGACTCCCGGGGCATGGAGCCGGCCTTGGCCGCACACCAGGCAGTACTCGAGAGCCGGCTGCGCCAGCTTGTCGGCGTAATAGAGAAGATCGGTAGCCTGCGGGACGACCTCGCTCGAGGCGAAGCGCCAAGCGCCGGGGAACTGGCGCGCCTGCTGGCGCCAGAGGCTACGCTCAGCGTCGCTTTCGACCTTCCCTGGCCTTGGGGAGGCGAGCGGTTCGAACTGGGACAGATCCGACCGCTGAACTACATCATCGGCCCGCTGGGCAGTGGCAAGACCCGGCTGGCTCAGCGCCTGGCCGAGACATTGCCTGACGCCGCCTTCCTTGGCTTGGATCGACTGGCGAATGGCTGTGCGGCGGCTCTGGCTCGTGTGGACGCCGACCCAGCTCTCAGGTCGCGGGTCGATCAGACGCTGGCCTGGCTCGTCGAGGACGGTGCCGCGGTGTCCGACGCAATGATCGCTCTACTCGTCGGATTGGAAGCCGAAGGTCCGGCCATCCTGGTCGTCGACATGATCGAACAGGGGCTGGATCAAGCCTCGCAAGAAGCCCTGATTGCCCATTTGCGTCGCCGCGGCCCCGGCGGTCGACCGCTTTTTCTGCTCACGCGCTCCTGCGCGATACTCGACCTGGCGGCTGTCGGCACCGACGAAGCGATCATCCTCTGCCCCGCCAATCACAGCCCGCCAACGTACGTCGCCCGGTACCCCGGCACTCCCGGCTACGAGGCCGTCGCCACCTGCCTGGCCTCACCCGAGGTGCGGGCGCGGACGGACGGCGTCATCGCGTGGCGGCCCCACGCCGCATGAAAGGCATCAAGTCTAACGACGCAGCAATGTCTGGACAGCTTGTCACTCCGATCCAAATGTCGTGAAATCAAGGTTTAGGCCGTACCGGTTCTATTCGAGTATCGTGACGAGCGATGAAAATGACTGCCGAAAAGGGTTGGACATGGACACCACCGGACTGAAGGCCATGCAGGCGCCGCTCAAGGAGGCGTATCGCGACGACGCATCGCGCGCGCTGATCACGCTTCGGGCCAAGGGCTCGGTCGACGACCAGTCGATCGCCTGCAAGGTCGAGACCGGCAGGGCGCTCGCCGTTGCCGGTCTGCATCCGGCTACCGGCGGTTCCGGGCTCGAACTGTGCTCGGGCGACATGCTGCTGGAAGCGCTGGTCGCTTGCGCTGGCGTAACGCTGAAGGCAGTGGCGACGGCGTTGGAGTTCAAACTCGGCGCCGCCACCGTGGAGGCCGAAGGCGATCTCGATTTTCGCGGCACCTTAGGCGTGGCAAAAGATGCGCCGGTCGGCTTCCGCGCCATCCGGCTGAATTTCAACCTCGACAGCGACGAGCCACAAGAGCGCGTCGACACACTGCTCAAGCTGACCGAACGCTATTGCGTGGTGTTTCAGACCATCAATACGAGGCCGGAACTGACGGTCAGCGCTCAGCGCTGAACGCGCGCCGCCGGCTACTCGCTTTCGCCCTCGTCGGCGAACGGCGAGGCGCTCGGCACGCACTGCACCGACCAGCCGGCCGGCGTTGGCTGCTTCTGATATTCGGTGACGGCGAAGGCGCACTGTTCGCGAGTGTCGAACGTGCTGGGCAGCACCACCATGCCGCCTTGCGGGCCGGCAATCACCAGATACCAGACCAGCGCTACGCTCGAAGCCATGGAAATTTCCTCGCTTGTTGTGGGAGTCGGGCGATCCTATCAATTCTGGGCAACCGACGAAAGCTCGGCCGGGCGCGGTGGGTCGCCACAGCCGCGTGATGTCCTGCATTAGTTGGGCCGGCTCAGTTCACGGCAAAGCAGTAGAACAGGCCGTCGCCGCCGGTGCTCCTCAGTGCCTCCTGACTGCAGCCGCCGCGGATAGTGTCCTGAAGGTTCTGCAAAAAGCTTTGGAGAGAGAACGGCCCTTGCTCTGAGGCGAGGGGCGGCCATGGCA